>NZ_JBLLEB010000001.1:0-457442 GCF_047690175.1 Roseomonas sp. BN140053
GTGCTGGAGCGCATCGCCGACCATCCCGTCAGCCGGGTCGCTGAACTCCTGCCGTGGAACCTGTCAAGCGACGCCGAAGCCGCAGCAACCTGACAGTCGGTCCCCGCGTCACCGGACGCTTACGCAGCGGTGGCGATCACACGGGTTGATTTGGACGCGGCGGGTCTGCGTCGGGCGGCAGGGCGTGAGCGGGAGGCGGCGGCCTCGCGGCGGATGCTGGCGTTGGCGCCCGTGCTGGACGGAGCCTCGCGGACGGAGGCGGCGCAGACGGCGGGGATGGACCGTCAGACGCTGCGGGACTGGGTGCACCGCTACAACGAGGAGGGCTTGGCAGGCTTGCGGGACCGGGCCGGCGAAGTTGGTCCCAAGCGCCGCCTCACGCCTGCACAGGAGGCGGAGGTGGCCGAGTGGATGCGGCAGGGGCCGGACCTGTCCCGGGATGGCGTGGTGCGCTGGCGCCGGGCAGACCTTTCGCGCGTCATCGCCGAGCGGTTCGGAGTGGTGCTGGCCGAGCGGACGGTCGGCACGGTGCTGCGCCGGTTGGGGTTCCGGCGGCTGGTGACCCGCCCGCGTCATCCCGGCCACGACGCGGCGGCCCAGATGTCTTTCAACGCGACTTCCCCGCCCTCATAGAGGCCGCGACATCGCCCATTCGCGTTCGGTGGACTATCCCGTCTGGGCCAGCGAAATCACGCCGGTCACGGGCAAGTGGCGCATCGAGACGGTGGAGATCTTCGGCATGGTGCAGATCTTCGGGGTGCGGGTGAACCCCGGCGACCTCGTGGTGGCCGACGACACGGGCGTCTGCTTCGTGCCGCGCGACCGGGCGGAGGAGGTGCTGCGCCTGGCCCAGAAGAAGTCCCGGGCCGAGGACGAGCGCTGCGCCGCCATCGACCGTGGCGAGCCGCTGCCGGCGGTGCTGCGCTCCACGCCCCTGGGTTGACCGGCGGCACGCGGCGGGCCGGAGCTGGGGACGGAAAGCAGTCCGCGGGGCGGGCCGCGGGGGCGCGATCTCGCCGGTGTGCACGCCGCGGCGCTCCATCCGCACGGATCGCCCGTGCCCCAGCTCGCTTCCCCCTTCACCGCCAGGGCGCCGTCGCGGCGCGGCGCGATGGTGCCGCGGCGATGGCGCAGGTCATGCTCCGGGTGTCCGTGCGGCGGGTCACGCCCGACGGCGTCGTCCTGAACGGAACGGCCGGGATCTGCACCGCCCATGCAAGGGATGGGTTCCCAAGATGACGGACGGTGCCGGGTTTCCGCTGCGGAAAGCCCTGCACCGACGCCCGCAGCGTCAGCGCGGGCGCTGGGCCGGGTTGGCGTCCTGCAGCAGCTGGCTTTCCTGCATCACCCGCTCATGGCCGTCGCGCAGGTTCTTGACCCGGTATTCGCGGTCCGGGGCGTCGTTCGGAAGCTGCCGCGTGATGGTGTAGGTCCCGCCGGGGATGTGGGTCTCGGACCGGCTCGGCACGAAGGACACGTTGTCGCCGACCAGGAACTTGTGGGTTTGCATATCGGAAATCCCGTGGGCAGGCCCGTGACGGGCCTGCCGCCGCGAACCGGAAGCAGGCCAGCCACGGCAGCCAGCCGCGCCCCCCAGTGTATCGCCCGGAACGACCGCCGCTGCACCCGACAATGCCGAGAGCGTTCCGCCCGGGGCCGCAGCGCAGGGCTGGGCTGCGAACCCTGGCGCCGGTCCAACACATCCCGCGAAGGTGACCGCTGGGGCGGCGCACCGGGCCGTTATGCTCCCCGGACTCAGAAAGGCACCTTATGGCAATCGAGATTACCCCGGCCGACCGCGAGATGATGGCCCGCTTCTTCGAGCTCATCCTCGTCCGATACAGAACCGGCTCGACCACCCTGGCCGAGGCCATCGCCGACCTGTCCAACACCTTTGTTGCCGGTGTGGCCTCCGACGAGAGCTTCCGCAGCTACATGCGCACGGTGATCGAGGACGCCGAGCAGTGACCGTCCAACCCTCGACCGCGGCCGGGTGAGCTGCAGTCGAGGATCCGACGGCGGCAAGGATAAGGACGGTGGCCGCCAGGGCTGGACCGCCTCGGGTAGGCGCGTGCCGATGATCGCTGCCCGCCCCGCAGCGGGATGCGGAGCGGGCAGGCGGCTCCGCCGGGTCCGGCCTCCGTTCCGCGTGCTCCCGAGGCGCAGGCCATGAACGACCTGCCGGACGCGGCCGGCGATCATGCCGCGGCACGCCCGCTCGCCCCGGAGGCCGACCGGGTTTCAGCGGACGCCGCACTGGCTCCGCTGCGGGAGGCAGAGGGGGGACTCACTGAAGGGGAAGGAATGCCGAGGCAGCGGGTCGCGCGGCTGGTGCTGGCTGGCGCCTTCGTGCTGCTCGGGGCCTGGACGCTGCACCGCTTCCTGCCCGCCCTGGCTTGGGCGGTGGTTTTCGCCATCGCCGTGTGGCCGCTTTACCGGCGCTGCGAGCGCCGCTGGCCCGCCCGTGGCCACGGTATCCTGTTGCCGGGCCTGTTCACCCTGGTGGTGGGGCTGGTGTTCCTGGTGCCGCTGGGGCTCGCGGCGGCCCAGCTCGGCCGGGAAGCGCACGCGCTGATCGATTGGGCGCGAACGGCGCAGCAGGACGGCCTGCCGGTTCCGCCCTGGGTGCCGCGCCTGCCGGTCGCCGGCCCCGCCGTGGCCAGCTGGTGGAACGACACCTTGGGCGGACCGGCCGGCATGGCGGCGCTGCTGAACCGGCTCAACCGTTCGGAGCTGCTCGCCTACGGCCGTGCCTTCGGCACCCAGCTGGCGCACCGGGCGGTGCTGTTCGGCTTCATGCTGGTGACCCTGTTCTTCCTGCTGCGTGATGGTGCCGGCTTGGCGGGGCAGTGCCGCCAGGCCAGCCTCCGCGCTTTCGGCTCTTCCGGCGAGCGCATCGGGCGGCAGATGGTGGCCTCCGTGCACGGCACGGTGAACGGGCTGGTGCTGGTGGGGCTGGGAGAGGGCGTGCTGCTGGGCATCGCCTATGCGCTGGCCGGCGTGCCGCATCCGACCCTGCTCGGTGCGGCGACGGCGGTGGCGGCGATGATCCCCTTCGGCGCGCCGCTGGTGTTCGGGCTGGCGGCGCTGTGGCTGCTGGCGGTCCAGGGTGCCCTGGCCGCGGCCGTGGCGGTGCTGCTGTTCGGAGTCGTGGTGACCTTCGTGGCGGACCATGTCGTCCGCCCGGCGCTGATCGGCGGCGTCACCCGGCTGCCCTTCCTCTGGGTGCTGCTGGGCATTCTCGGCGGCGTCGAGACCTGGGGCCTGCTGGGGCTGTTCCTGGGGCCGGCGATCATGGCCGTGCTGATCCTGCTGTGGCGCGAATGGCTGGCCGGCGGAGGGGCTGCGGGGGAGGTGGGCTGACGGTTCCGGCTCGGTTTTCAGGCCAGGATTTCGCTGCGGTCCAAATGCGTCGCCGTCTCTGCCAGCCTGTCGGCCTTGCCCTGGCTGGCGGGCCAGGATGGGGCGCCGCCTGCTTCCGGGTGCTGCGTGCCGTGACGCCGGGACGCTGCCGGGCGGCTGGAACACTCCGCCGTCACCGCGGCGACCCCGGGCCATCGGTCGCGGCCTGGGAAGGCCGGGGGGGTAGCCGCCCAGCCGTTGGCCCGGCCCATCGGGCCGCGCAGGACGTGCCCACGTCCCCAGACCGTGCCGATCAGATCGGAACAGCCGGCCTGGCTCAGCTTCTTGCGTAGGTTGCTGATGAACACGTCGATGATCCGCCCTTCCGGCTCGTCCATGCCGCCGTAGAGGTGGTTCAGGAAGGCTTCCTTGGTCAGCACCGCGCCTCGCCGGAGCATCAGCAACTCCAGGATGGCGTATTCCTTGCCGGTCAGGTGCACGGGGCGGCCGGCCACGGCGACCTCGTGCGAGCCTAGGTCCAGGCTCAGCTCGCCCACCTCCAGCGTGGGCTGGCTGAAGCCCTTGGTGCGGCGCACGATGGCCTGGATGCGGGCGATCAGCTCGGCCTGGTCGAAGGGCTTCACGATGAAGTCGTCGGCTCCCATGCCGAAGCCCTTCACCTTGGCCTGTGGCCGGCTCAGCCCCGACAGGATCAGCACGGGCGTGTCGATGCGCGAGGCGCGCAGCTTCCGCACCACCTCGTAGCCCTCCATGTCCGGCAGCATCAGGTCCAGCACCACGATGTCGTAGTCGTAGAGCTGGGCGAGGCCGCAGGCTTCTTCACCGGTATCCGCCAGGTCGGCGACCATGGACGCAGCCCGCAGGATGCAACGCAGGCCGCGGGCCATATTGGGATCATCCTCGACCACGAGTACGCGCATGCTCTCCGTAGTCCACATCTGATGCGTGCATGATCATGGGTTATTGCTAGTCGTAAAGCGTTTATTCGCCTTTAAGTTGTATTCCGGGTCGTGGTGGGGATGCTGTGCAACGGATTTTGATCGCCGTTCGGGCACCGGATCGCCAGCAGGCCCGGGCAGCGGCAGCCGCAGCGGGACTCGGGGGGACGCTGCGGGGGTGGCAAGCACCTGCCCGCGATCGATGCGGCCGCTGCGAGGGGAGCGGGGGTATTGCCGGTCCGCCTCGGCCCGGACGCGGTGGCATGTCTGCCCATCCGGAACGCCGTGCCACGTCCCGGGCCGCGAATGGCTGCCCAGCGGCGGAGATGGCAAAACAGAGGCGGAATGTGATTGCGAAAAAGGCGTTCCGCAGATAGGTCCGGACATATGAACAACTACGCGCCTCCCGCCACGCTGACGCCCTACCTGTGCCGCCAGGCCCGCACCCTGCTGGAATGGGATGAGGGCGAACTGGCCTTCATCGCCCGCCTGCAGGTTTCCGACCTCCAGGAGTTCGAGCGCGACACCCGGCTGCTGTCCAAGCCTGTGCTGGCCTTCCTGCGCACCGCCCTGGAGCGGGCCGGGGTCGAGTTCACCCCCGATGCCGGTTCGCGTGGCGTCCGGCTGGCCGCCGGCAAGTCCTGGAGCCGCATGGCCGACGACGCCGAAGGCGAATGATCTGAGCGCTGGGCCTTCTCGACCAGGGCGACAGCGTTTAAGGGTAGGCGTCCTGAGACACTGCGATGCCGACCCGTGGCGATCCTGCCCGCTCCCATCGCTCCGGAGAACGAGTTCATGGCTACTGGAACGGTGAAGTGGTTCAACGCCACCAAGGGTTACGGCTTCATCCAGCCGGAGAACGGCGGCGCCGACGTGTTCGTGCACATCTCCGCCGTGCAGCAGGCCGGCATGCAGGGCCTCAATGACGGCCAGCGCGTCAGCTTCGATCTGGAGCAGGGCCGCCAGGGGAAGACCTCTGCGGTGAACCTCAAGGCGATTTGACGCCTCGGATCTGCGCCCGGGCGCGAGCCCCTTCGCGGGGGTGATTCCCCGGCAGCGCTGATCGGCTCTGGAAAAGGCGGCCTCCTTCGGGAAGGCCGCCTTTTTCTTTTCGGTGCCCTCGTTCCCGGCCCGGTTGCCGCCGGGGGGCGACGCTTCAGGCCGCGCTGCGTTCCGGCGCTGCCGCCTGCTGCGCAGCCTTGAGGCAGGCCGACACGGCCTCCTGCAAGGAGGCGGTGTAATGGTCCGCCCCGATGGCCTGCTGCATCTGCCGGTCTTTCAGCACGCCTTCCTCCGCCGGCCAGAGTCCCACCAGCAGGGGGACGCCGGGCAGCTGCTGCTTCAGCCGGCGCAGCAGGTAGCGCAGGTGCGCGGGGCTGCCGGAAATGTCGAGGTAGGAGATGCAGACCATCGCCACCCCTTCGGGGTTGAGGCTGCGGATCTGGGCGCGCGAGCTGATCTCGTGCGGCAGCACCCGCGCGCCCAGCCCGTGCTTGCCCAGGATCTGCGCCAGCATGGCCGAGGCGGCCTCGTCCAGCGGCCCGCGCCCCGCGAGGCAGAGCACGGCCCCCGGGCTGCCCCAGTATCCCGGTCGCTGATCGGCCGGCGGCAGCGCCACGTCGGGGGGAGGGGTGCTCGGCAGCGCCTTTTCCGCCACCGAGCTTTCCTGCGCCACGCTCTTGCGCGATGGCGCGGGCGTCTCGTCCTCGCGGTCGGCCAGGTCCTCCACCAGCGAGGTCACGGTGGTCCGGATGGATTCCAGCTTGCCCTGGGGCAGAACGCCGCGCCCGGCATCGTTGGCCGCCAGCTGCAGGCCCTTGAGCGCCACCTCGTCATAGTAGGAGGACAGGGAGCGTTCCGCGAGCAGGGTCTCGGCCTGAGCCAGCGCTTCGTCCGCGTCGCCGGCCAGCATGCGCTGGTAGAAATTCTCCACCGGCGTCAGGGCTGGCCGGTCGCCCAGCAGCACGTCCAGGAACTCCAACCGCTCGACATGGCGGCCCAGCACCACCAGGCACAGGGTCAGCGGCGTCGCCAGGATCAGGCCGATGGGTCCCCAGAGCCAGGTCCAGAAGATCGCCGCCACGATCACCGCCAGGGGGGACAGGCCGGTGCTGTGGCCGTAGACCATGGGCTCCACCACCTGGCCCATCACCGGCTCGGTGATGAAGAACAGCGCGGCGGTCCAGGCCACGGTGGACCAGCCGGGGTCCACCGCCGCGGCCAGGGCAATAGGCAGCACCGCGGCCAGCACGGCGCCGACATAGGGCACGAAGCGGAACAGTGCGGCCAGGATGCCCCACAGGATCGGGCTGGGCACGCCGATAAAGGCGAGGCCCACGGCGATCACCACGCCGAACAGGGCGTTCAGCGCCAGCTGCGCCAGGAAGTAGCGGCTCAGCCGTGACCCGGCATCGTCCAGCGCGGCGGTGGTGCGGTGCAGGTCGTCCGAGCCGAAGAGCCGGATCAGCCGGTCGCGCAGGTCCTCCCGCTGCAGCAGCATGAACACCGCCACGATGAAGACGATGAAGGTGGTTTCCAGCGGTCCCAGCACGGGCGACAGCAGCCGCTGCGCCAGTTCCAGGGGAGAGGCGTCGCCCTGACGGATTTCCACCGGAACCGGGCGCTGTTCCCCCGTGGTGCCGCCCTCGCCCAGCGTGCCCGGTGCCGCGCCGCCGGGGGCGGCGGGGCGGTCCGCCGCGGCGGGTGCGTCCGGCTGCAGCCGGCTGGCGGGGCCGCTGAACCGGCTGAGAACCTCGTCCATCCGCGACAGCACCGTGCCGCGAACGGTGTCCACCTTCTGCTGGATGGTGACCTGGTAGCGCGGCACGTCGCGGGCCAGCCCGGCGATCTGCACGCCGATCACGCTGCCCAAGGTCAGGATCACGCCCAGCGCCAGCACCACGGCCAGCAGCACGGAGGGCGCCCGCCACAGGCCGATCCGCCGGAGCAGCCCGACCACGGGCGACACCACGAAGCTCAGCAGCACCGCCAGGGTGACGGGGATCAGCACGTCGCGCGCGAAGTACAGTGCTGCCACCACCACCACGCTCACCACCACCGTCAGCAGGTGGGCGAGGTCCGGGCTGCCGGGCGGCTGCACCTCGGGCGGGGGGCGGGGGGCCAGGCTGGCGGGGGGAATGGGCATGGGTCGCTGCGGTCCGGCGCTGAAAGGCCGGCCCGTGGCGGGACGTCCTGCGGTTGCAACAAGGCTGGGCGCCGAATGTTTCGCGCCGTTACGTCGCCGGTCGGCGGTGCTCCCAGCGCGTCGGCACGCCCACCGCGGGGGCCGCCCGGCGCCCTGGCGCGGCGGTGCCCTGGCCGAGCCGCCGGGTGCCGTCCGCCTGCGGCACCGCCAATGGCGCCACCGCCACCGGCACCACCCCGCCCCTGCCGATGCCCAGGAACTGCGCCACCTTGGGACTGACATGCAGCAGCCGCTCGCTGCCATCGGCGCTGCGGTCGCGCACTCGCACCATGGCGACGCGGCCGTTGCGCAGGTTGGTGACGCGGGCCGTGGTGCCCAGCGGCAGGGAATTGCTCGCCGCCGTGTCGGAGGCCGTTTCGAACACCCCGCCATCGGCCATGCGCCGGCCGTTCAGGCGGGGCGCAATCACCGCCGCCGCGCCGCGCCGTTCCCGCCCGGAACGGTCGGGTGCGGTTTGCCCGGCCGTGGCCCGAGCGTCGCCATTCGCCGCGGCGGGTGCCGCCGTGCCACGTGAGGCCGCGTCCTGGGCCACGGCCCCGGTCGCCCCGGCGGCGCAGAGGACGGCGCCGAGCAGCAGGGAGGGCCAGGGGCGCGGGGTCTTCGCTTCGCTTGTGTTCATCCGGCAATGACGTGCGGCGACGCCGAGGGTTGTGCCCCGGCCTGCGGAAAGCCGCGCCGGCACAGCCGCCGCGTCCGGCCCTTGCCCTGTTGCCGGAAACCGGCTTCCTGCCGCCTGACGGGCAGGATCGAGAGGGAGAGCAGCACCATGCCGGAAGCCTTTATCTGCGACGCGGCGCGTACGGCCATCGGCCGCTATGCCGGCGGCCTCGCCACGGTGCGGCCGGACGACCTGCTGGCGGTGCCGCTCAAGGCGCTGATGGCCCGGCAGGGCGGCGTGGACTGGGCCGCGGTGGACGACGTGATCATGGGCTGCGCCAACCAGGCCGGCGAGGACAACCGCAACGTCGCCCGCATGTCGCTGCTGCTGGCGGGGCTGCCGCAGGAAGTGCCGGGCTCCACGGTGAACCGGCTTTGCGGGTCTGGCATGGACGCGGTCGGCATCGCCGCGCGCGCCATCAAGGCGGGCGAGGCCGCGCTGATGCTGGCCGGCGGCGTCGAGAGCATGACCCGCGCGCCCTTCGTACAGGGCAAGAGCGCCGAAGCCTTCGGCCGCGCCGCCGAGATCTACGACACCACCATCGGCTGGCGCTTCGTGAACCCGGCGATGCGCAAGGCCTACGGCACGGACGCCATGCCGGAAACCGGCGAGAACGTTGCCCAGGATTTCGGCGTCAGCCGCGAGGACCAGGACGCCTTCGCCCTGCGCTCGCAGCAGCGCTGTGCCCGTGCGACCGAAGCGGGCCGCTTCGCCTCCGAGATCGTCCCCGTCACCATCCCGCGCCGCAAGGGCGACCCGGTGGTGGTGGACCGCGACGAGCATCCCCGCCCCGAAACCACCGCGGCGATCCTGGCCAAGCTGCCCACCCCCTTCCGCAAGGAAGGCGGCACGGTGACCGCGGGCAATGCTTCGGGCGTGAATGACGGCGCCTGCGCCATGCTGGTGGCCAGCGAGGAGGCCGCCCGCAAGCACGGCCTGACCCCCCGCGCCCGGGTGATCGCCGCGGCCACCGCCGGCGTGCCGCCGCGCGTCATGGGCATCGGCCCGGCCCCGGCCACTCGCAAGGTGTTGGAGAAGGCGGGGCTGACGCTGTCCGAGATCGACGTGATCGAGCTGAACGAGGCCTTCGCGTCCCAGGCACTGGCGGTGCTGCGCGACCTCGGCCTGCCCGATGATGCCGAGCACGTGAACCCCAATGGTGGCGCCATCGCGCTGGGCCACCCGCTGGGCATGAGCGGCGCCCGGCTGGTGCAAACGGCGGTGGAGGAACTGCACCGCCGTGGTGCCCGGCGTGCGCTGGTGACCATGTGCATCGGCGTCGGCCAGGGCATCGCCATGGTGCTGGAACGGGTCTGACGCATCGCGGCGCGCATTCCCCCGGCTCGCGGGCCGGGGGAATGCGGAGCGACACGAGATCTTTACGGCCCTTCCCAATACTGCCGCGCCCCGATGCGGTGAAAACCGCGACGCGTTAACCTTTCGGTAGGATCTGGGGGTGCATCACGGGGCCACGCGCTGTTCCGCATGGGCCAAATGCCTGTCCGGCACGGTGCGGGCCCGATGTCGGGGCGGCTTCTGCCCTCTGGCGGAGTGCAGCGAGGTGGCAGCCCAGGGCGCCGCAGGATGCGAGGAAAAATTCCATGCCGAATCACCGCCGCGGGTGGCAGCCCCTGTTTCTCGACGATGCGGCGCTGTTCGACCGTATCCTGGCGCGGCCCTTCCTGGACGACCGGCTGCGGGCTTGGCCCGGCTTTTCCGACATGCTGATCGGCGAGTCGGTGCGCCATGCCCGGCACGGCGATGCGGCCGCCCTGATCTCGCTGCGCGACCTGTACGGCTTCGGGCTGGGCAACGGGCTGGTGGCGGAGGAGCGTCGGCGGGCCGTGCGGGCGCTGCGGCGCTACGGGCAGCTGCATGGCCGCCTGCCGGCCTCCGTTTGGCTGCCCTTCCTGACCGTCGATCCCGATCGGCAGGTCGCGGCGGAAGCGGCGGAAGCCTGGCTGGACGCCGGGGGCGAGGCGGCACACCGGCTCCGCACGCTGCTGGAGGAGAAAACCTGCGCCAACCGTGGCGGGGTTTTCGCGACTCTGCTGCGGTACGGCTATGTCGGGCTGCTGCACCCGCTGCGCGACGCGCTGGAAGCGGGCGAGGTGGCGGATGCCATGCTGGGCTGCGAGGGCAAGCTGCCCGGCAATGCCCGGGCCTTCCTGGCCGAATGGCTCGACGCGCTGCAGGCCTCGGAGAATGCGGCGCTGGTGGACCTTATCGCCCAGGCGCTGCGCCGCGAGGCGTTGCCGGCCGACCCCCGCCAGGTCGCGCAGCTGTTCCTGCCCGTCACGGTGGAACGTCCCATCCTGCGGCCGGCCGGCCTCGGCCAGGAGGGGCGCAGGAGCGGGGAGGCAGCGTACAAGCTGCGGCTGTGACGCCCGGGCCGAGGTGCCGGGAACCGGGTCAGGCCTGCTCCGAACCTGCCCTGTCGGCCCCGAACCGAGGCGCGCAGCCTGGGCGGGCCTGATCCGGCGTCTTCGGCGTGCCTGGCCTGGGCCGATCCGATGTCAGGGCGGTGCGCCGGCGGCGGGTTCCTTGGGCTCCGGCTCCTCGGCGCCCTCGGTCGCGCCGGGCCTGGGCTGGAAGATCAGGTCCCGCCAGCGGCGGCGTCCGCCGGCCATCAGGATCGGGCTGCCGGCGCAAAGACCGGGGTTGGCGCTGTCATCGGCCAGCAGCACGCCGTTGCCGCCCGCGCGCTTGGCCCGGTACAGCGCGGCGTCGGCGAAGAGCAGGGCCGTCCGGATGTCCCAAGGCGCGTCCAGGCTGGCGTAGAGCCCGGCGCTGGCGGTGACCCTGGGGCCGCTGTTGCCGGCGTAGCGGCTGGCGAAGGCCTTGCACACCGCGCCGGCCAGGTCCCTGGCGTGCTGCGGGCTGCGCACCGGCACCAGGGCCGCGAACTCCGTACCGCCCAGGCGACCCTCGAAGCTGGCGGAGGGCAGCATCTCGCTGAGCGTGTTGGCGAACTGAACCAGGGCCGCGTCGCCGGCCGCCGCGCCGTGGTTCTCCATCAACCGCGGGAAATCGTCGAGGTCGAAGATCATCAGCGCCGGCGGCGTGCTCCGCAACCGTGTGGCGTGGTCCAGGAAGGCAGTGCGGTTCGGCAGGCCGGTGAGGATGTCCACCCCGGCCCCGCGCCGAACCCGCTGTTCCCGCGCTTCCCACACCAGGTTGGTCACCGCGAACAGCATGGCGAGGCCGTAGAGCACCCCTTCCAGCGGCAACAGCAGCAGCCAGTCCTGCCGCGTCGCGGCCCAGGGGGCCGGGAGCGTGCCGGCCAGGGCGGCACGGAGCAGCATGTAGGCGCCGTGGGCCAACAGGACGGCCGACAACAACCGGCGGCTGCGCAGCGCGTCCCGGTTGCCGGTGCGGCCGAACTGCCAGGCCGTGGCCAGGGCGTATCCGGCCAGCAGCAGCGAGATCAGCGCCACCCGCGTGCCGGCCCCGCTGGCCAGCGCCCCCGCCTGTCCGATCGCCAGCCATACCAGGGCAGGACCACCGATGGCCCAGGCCGGCGTGCCTCGCTGGTCCAGGGCGCGAACCGCCGCCAGTCCCGTGCCGGCCGCCAGCAGCAGGAAAGCATTGCCCAGCCCGGCGGCCCGATTGGGCAGTAGGTCGAGCAGCGTGCCGCCGATCAGCAGGAACAGCGTTTGCGCGGTCAGCCAGCCCAGCGCCTTCTCGGCCCGGTGCTGCCGCCAGAAGGCGAGGCAGAGCAAGCAGAGCAGCAGCAGGACGGCACCGGACACCAGGAGCAGAGTAGAACCGTCCAGCTTCATCGGAGTCCTGCTTCTTCGCTGAGCCAAGGGACCGGAAGCCAAACGTCCGGTGGTTGCGGTCGGCGCGCCTCACCCGCTGCGCCGACGAACCATAAACCGGTCGCACCAGCATTCCAGGCCCTTTTCGGGCAGCTTACCCGCTCAACGAACCATGACCGGCGCGAGAACACGGGGAAGGAAGCAGGGGAGGCGGGCTGGCAGGTCCGCTGACACTCTGTGCCGCGACCGATGAACATCCCGGAAAGGGTGGTAGCCGGTTGCCATCCGGAAGTCGGTGGCTGGGGAACCTGGACCTGCACCCCGCTGTTAGACCGTCCAAAGTTTTCAGAAGCTTAGTTCGGCGCCCGATTGGAATTGTGGGAGGAAGGTGGTCGAGTCCGCTGGCAGGGTCAAGGCTGCGGCCCGGCCCTGCTGCGGGGTAGTCGATAGTCCGGTGTCAGCTAGAGACCTTGGGCCGGGACGGCGGTCTGAAGAGTTCCCCCGCGAACCAAGCCAATAATGAATTTAGCTAGGACAGACGCCGCCAGGAGGGGATCGTCTCCCGTCACGTCCGGCCCCACCATCCAGCGGCCGTAAACTGCTCCTGCGTCCTCAGCGAGTTCGATGGACCAGTACCCAGGTTAAGGCCAAGCATTGATCCGTAGGGACTGGTCCTTGTGGGTGAACGGCCAGCTATGAACTTCTTTCCCCAAGACGGTTTCCTTCAAGGAATCGAACAGTGGGAGATAGACTGGCGGCCGTGGAGATCAATGCTGACGGCCCAGGGACAGGTGCCTCCCCTGCCATGATCGCTGCTTCCTGCCCCTGGGCGCGCCCCCGCACCAGGCAGAGATTGTCCCGCCGCAGGTTCATCCGGTCGCCATCGCGGTAGCGCACCATGAACCCCGGAGGTGGCTCCATGATGAGCCGGGCGACGATCACGAGACCGCCCGGGACGTGGCCACAGCCACACCGAACGTAGCCGTGCCCGCCCCTCCGGTTCTCATTGAGCGTCCATTGTGAGGTGATGGCGCTCCCGCCGAGGCGGTCGAAGTCCTCCGCCAGCAGCTTCGCTTTGCTGCCTGTGTTCGCCAGCGGCACCCGCACGATAGCCGCGCCGTCCGCATCGGTGGCGCGCACGGGGGTACGGGGGGAACGCTTGCTGAAGGTGTGCCGGTCCATGTGGTTGTCCTCGTGGTGCGCGCAAACGCGACCGCCCGCGGCGCGGGTGAGGTAGCGAGCGCAGGTAAAGGGGGGAGGAAAGGGCGGCTCAGAGAGCCGGCAGTTTGGAGAACATCTCAGCAACTCTCGTTGTTGAAGAACGTTCTCGGACTGGATGCCAAGGGGCTTCCACTTTTCGGATCAAGGCGTTTTCCTGAAGGGATTGGGCCATGACCAACAAGCGTGAGTTGATCGATACCGGCACGGACAAGCGGTACGTCCGCCGGAATGACCAGGGACAGTTCAAAGAGTCGGACGACGTAGGCCGCTCGCTGTCCAAGGACGTGCAGCAGCACGCGAAGACCGTTGTTCCTTCCGGCCAGGGCGACAAGGGCGACCAAAAGCGGAAGAAGTAAGTTAGAGGGGGGCCGCCTGCTTTGCGCGGGTGGCCCTCCCTGTCGATTAGTCCCGCCCGGCGATGATGCCGGGGATCAACTGCTGACGGCGCTGGATGCGCGTCCGCTGCACCAGGTCGCCCCACTCGGGGTTCTCCTGGCGCAACAGTTCCTCGCCCATTGCACGGTAAGCCCGCACCACGGCGCGGAGCATGTTACGCCGGCTACCCGGTGCCCCGTCGCGGCCGTCGTCGGTGCCCTGTTCGCGGTACGGTTGGGACTGCACCAGTTCGTTTAACATCTCCTGCATGGTCTTGCCGTTGAACTCGGCCCCCTGCGTCGTCAGCAGGATCAGCCGGTCGCGCATCTGGGCGGGCATCGGGAGACCATCGGAGTTCCGCCAGGGCACCAGTTGGGCCATGTCGTAGCCCAGCCGGCGGAGTTCCTTCAGGAAGGGCTCCTGGCTCTCGTTGCGGTACTGGAGGGGCGAGATGGAGCCCAGCAGGCCCCCCATCAGTTCGTGCCCCCAGCCCACCGGAACCTGCACGGGGTTCCCCATGAGGTCGCGGACGGGCGGCAGGGTGGCGGACATGCCGGGCGTCTGGGCCTTCACCTGGTTCACGGCGCGCTGAAGCATCGACCACTCGCTGTCGCCCTCCGGCCGCGTTTCCCGCTGCACGGGATCGACGGCGCGCGCGATGCCACGCTGGAGCCCCGAGAAGGGCACCAGGGAGGCCGCGGTGTTGGCGAACTGCCGGCCGATACGCTCCCCCGGGTTGGTCGAGGAAGACAGCGGATCGGACACGAGGGAGAAGAGGTCGGAGATGCCCTTCAGGTAGGTCTTGTTGAAGAGGTTCTGCGCTACGGCCACGACATAGCCCATCGTCAGCCCCTCCACGGTTCGCGCGTCGCGGTGGTCCCACAACTGCGCGATATCCGCCGCCACCCCGAGGTGCATGGCGATGGGATCGAAGCGCGAGAACGGCACGAAGCTGGCGCGGCCCTGGGCGTCCACGACACGGACGCTGTACGGCATTGCCCCGGTGGCCCGCTCCGCCGTGCCCTGCTGTCCCCCCGGGATGTTTCCCGTCACGCTGCCGGTGCTCGTGAGGTAGTAGGCAGCGCCCCAGAGCACGGCGCCCAGGCTCATTCTCCCCGCGGCCATGCGCTGCGCCATCTCGCCATTCAGCCCCCGCACGTCGCGGTAGAAGCTGCCCGAAGCGAGAGGGGCGGCGATGGAATGGTCCGCAAACCACTTGATGATGTTGGTCGGCGTGGTGATGAACGGCAGGAAGGCGCGCAGCGGCGGGTAGGCCGTCACCATGTCGCCCACACGGGAGCCCAGGCGGTCCAGCACGCGGCCGTTGCGGTCGAGCTTCTGGCTGAAGGTGCTCTCGCGGGCCACCTGGAGCGCCAGCTTGTGCGCGTCCTCGCCGGGGCTGGTGACGCTGCGCTCGATGAACTCCGCGAAGTCCCGGTCGGACTTCAGGGTGCCATTGCGGAGGGCTTCCAGGCCCTCCTCGGTGGCCATGCGGCGCAGCTCCATGCGGTACGCGAGGCCCCGCACGATCTCGTCGGCGCCCATCATCAGCCGCGTGGGCATCCGAATGGCCTTGCCGAAGGTGTCGATCACGGCCGCGCCGGCACGGTTGCTGACGTTGAAGTTCGCCGCGGTGATGGCGTGGGGGGTGCCCTCGTTCACCGCGCGGCCGGTGCCGGCGGCGTCGAGCACCGGGGCGTCGTTCCAGAAGGCGCGTATGCCGTTCAGCAGCTCGGGCCTGGTGCCGCGCTCGGCGTAGAGGTCGCCCAGGGCGGAGCGCCGCTTCTGGTTGCCCTACTCGCCGGGCGGGCCGCGGAGGAAGTCGTCCTCGGTGACGCCGGTGCCGGGTGCGGCGGGCCTGCCGGGAGCGACCTTGCGCGCGCCACGCTGCTCGCGGCCAGCGCGGAGCTGGCGTGGGGTCTGGGCGAACTGGTGACGTGGCGCGGCGATCCGGATGCGGAATCCCTGCCGCTGCTGCTGACGGCGAATCCCGTCGCCGCAGCGCGCGTCGAGGCCCGCCTGCAGGCCGCTCTGGCCGCTGCCCGGGGTATGCTGCGGCAGGCGCGGCCGGAGCTGGACGCGGTGGCGGAGGCGCTCGTCCACCGAGAGACGCTGAGCGGCGACGAGGTCGAGGCGATCGTCGCGGCGGTCCGGCAGCCGGTGCGGGCGCTGCCCGTGCCCGAGGCGGCCGTCGTAGTGGGAGGCGTGCGATGAGCAAGGCCTGGTTCACCGCCGACACGCACTTCGGGCACGAGGCCATCATCCGGCACTGCTCGCGCCCGTTCGCGGGCGCTGCGGAGATGGACGAGGCGCTCATCGTGAACTGGAACGCCGTGGTGCGCCCGGCCGACGACGTGTGGCACCTTGGGGATTTCGGTCCCCGGGGAAGGACGGCAGTCGAAGCACTGCTCGCCTGCCTGCATGGTCGCAAGCACCTGATCCACGGCAACCATGATTCCGCCCAGGCCCGCGCCGCGTCGGGGTGGGCTTCGAGCCAGCCGTTCGCGGAGGTCACCGTCGAGGGCGAGCGCATCGTGCTGCTGCACTACGCGATGAGGGTCTGGCCGCGTAGCCATCACGGGTCGCTGCACCTGTACGGGCACAGTCACGGCCAGCTCCCGGGCGACCGGCAGTCGTGCGACGTCGGGGTCGATCCTTGGGACTACCGCCCCGTGTCGATGGCGGAGATCCGGGAACGGCTGGCAACGCTACCGGAGAGGCTGGCTGCCTAGTCACCCAAATCATGGGTGACCGCCGGGAGGAGACCCCGGCCCCACAAGTCCCACAACGCCGGTCGGCAAGGTGGGCCTACTCGTTCGGCAGCAGCACGCCGAGCGAAACAAGCTGGTCGTCACCAAAGACGCGCCGCGCAAGGGCACGTGCGTTAAACCGGAATGCTATCACCTCAGTTTCGGGGTTGGCAGACTCGCGCCTCTTCACCTCCACCATCAGCGCGTTCACCACGTCTTGGAGCGCCCCGTTCTCAACCACCAGCCGGACCGGGTCCGTGGCACCAGTCTCGATATGCAGCAACCTGGGAATCTCCGTCTCATGGTTCAGAAGGCTGCCAGAGGCTATTGCGAGAGCTACGACTGTCGTGGCTCGCCGACGTGTTGCGCCCGGGCTGCTTGAGCTTCCACTGCGCGTCTCTGGCGGGCGGGTGGACCTCAGTTCGGACGCGAAGCTTGTATGCCCGTCCATCGGCTTCAGGATGTTCGAGCGCAGCTTCGGCGAGATTTCGGATACGAACCGCCATGCGGCGAAGCGTTCTGGATCGGGCGAGGGGCCCCAGAGACTCAAGGAGCGGGCAAGCCGAGCCTCCGGGGAAGGGTCCACAGTTCCCTCGCCGCCTGCCGTCTGATTGGTTAGCGGTCCGCGATGCGCCTTGCCCTCGGTGTAGTACCGACCAATGCGGGCGATGAGATCCATCTCCATCGCAATGGCTTCGTCATGATTTGGGAAGATCCCCGGCAGAGCGTATCGGATTTCGTGACCCGCTTTGAGAGACACGCCAATCGCGTTGAACTTGTGACTTCTGATGCGTGGGGCCCGGCCGGAGTGTTCGGCCACGTGGTCGAAGGCACGCCATTGCCGACCCTTGCCTACGTATAGCGGGACTCCATGATGGTCGATGAGAACGTAGGTGTAGTGGCAGCCAGGCGCCGCTCGAAGGCGGACACGGGCCTCCTCCTCGGTCATAGGTACCAAATGGGCCCAAGATTCCGGGTCGCCGAGCCTGCGGCGCTTGGAACCAAGGTTGGACCAGCTACTCAGGTCGTAATTCATGGGCAAGCCCTCCAGCCCTGGGCTACTCACTCCCGCACCGCGCAGGGATGAAGCCCTAACTACAGGGAAGGGTTGGGAGCTGTTCCGCAGCATAGGGTCATCTCCGCCCGGCGCTGTGAGCCTGACCTCTGAGATGCCTGCTTGGTATGTTCGCTGGAGGGAACGCGCGCTTCACAACGGAAACGTTCCGGCGACGACTAGACCCGTCGAACAGGAACAGCGTTCGTCACCTTTATAGCAGACTGTTTCGGAATTATCAAACCGGACGGAGAATTACTGCTACCTGCGCGACCCACCCGCTCTTGGTTGCGCCCTTGCTCCAGTTCGAAGGCGCTCGTGAGCCCAGTCGCTTGCCATTGTGGGACGCATCCTCGGAGCAGAGGCGGACATCTTGTTCGCCGCGCACCCGGAGGACACCATGAAGGGACTGCTCACGAGGATTCTGGACGTGCTGCGTGGCGCGTGGGGTAGCCTCACCGGCGGCTGGGATTGGCTTGGCCACAGGTGGAACGCGATGGCGGCGACGCCGTTCGGCCGCGCTTGCGGGCAGGCGTGGACCTGGGGTGCGAAGGTGCCCGCGCAGGTCGTGCTGTCGCCTTTCTGGATCCCGATCATGACGGCCAAGGACAAGGGGCGCATCCGGCCCGTCGCTGACCGCTGCGCCGCCGCCGTCCGGCGTGGATACGAGGGCGTCGTCGGTGCGGCCGCCGGTCCTGCGAGGTCGGCCGCCAGCGCCGCCATCAGCCTGCCTGGCGCGGCCGTCCGAGGCGCCGCAAGCCTGCCGCTCCGGGCCGTCCGCTCGGTGCTCGAGGCGGTCCGCCCCCGTCCTGCGGTCGCTGCTCCCGCGCAGGCCGCTGCCGAGGCTGCCCGTCGGGCCCAGGAGCACGAGCAGAAGGCCGATGCCGCTGCGGACAACCGCGTCCTGCTGAACTCGTTCCGGAAGGTGGTTGCCGCCCGCGCGCGTGGAGCCCGCCCGCCCGAGGACTCCCTCGACGCGCTGCCGCCGTCCCTGGCGGTGTACGCCCTCGGCCTGGAGCCCGGGGAGTGCGAGGCGCTGGCCGTGGCGCGCACCGCTGTGCTGCGGATCCTGCTCGAGACCGGGGTCGCCCCGGACGGTGTCCGCTCGCCGCGTCAGGTCGCCGAGGACCGGGCCGAGGTGGAGTCGAACTTCAGGTCCAGCGAGGGCGAGCGTGCGTCGAGGCGCGCCGAGGTCCGCGCGGCTCTCCGGCGCGGACGCGCCCGCGACTTGGGAGCGGAGCCGCTGACTGCCTGAAGCTCGCGGCCCACCCGCAAACGAAAAGGGCCGCCGGGGCATCCCCCCGGCGGCCCGTCTTCATGTCGGTGACCCGGTGTCAGGCGTTCATGGCGCGGAGCGCGGCGATCTGCCGACGGGCGGCAGCGAGCTCGGCGAGGAGGTCGCGGCGCTCGTCGTGCATGAAGTCCAGCTCGGCCTCAGCATCGGCGAGCTTCTCGCGAAGGGCCGCCGCGCTGCCCTGGTACACGGCACCGGCTGCGGCGTGGGCCGCGGCATCGGAGCGGGCGACCTGGGCGGCTCGGCGCGCGGAGGCGTCGCGAGCGTCGGCGAAGGCGTTGCCAGCCGCGAAAGCAAGGAGCCCCAGGCCAGCCTCGAAGGTCCCCACGTAGTTCTCGGCGGCGGCGCGGCTCATGGCGGTCTCCCTGGTCGGCGGTGGCGTCGGTCCCACACTGAATACGGGAAAAATCGATCTAAGTCAACGAGTTACCTATAGGTCCGCCGCCACGCGGTGTGCTACCTTTTATCTATTCTGGTGTCCTGCGCCCGGCGACGCTTCCCGCCCGCGCTGACCCGGCTACCACATCATCCCGTAGTCCGCCGTGCTCCTATGAGCGCGGCTCTTCCTGCTGCGGACATCGGCGGCCAGATGCCGCGAGGTGGCCCGACATGGCGTTGACTGCGAAGAAGAGGCGCTTCGTCGAGGAATACCTCGCCGACCTGAACGCATCCGCGGCGGCGATCCGCGCAGGCTACTCCGCCGCCAGCGCCAAGCAGATCGGCTCCCGCCTCATGCAGGAGGCCGACGTCGCCGCCGCCCTGGCGGAAGCGATGGCCGAGCGATCTCGGCGCACGCACGTGTCGGCCGACCGCGTCGTGCGGGAACTGGCGAGCATCGCCTTCGCCGACATCCGCGACACGGTGACGTGGGGCCCCGGCGGAATCGTCATTCGCGACGCTGACGACATCAGCGACGACGCCGCAGCCGCGCTGGTCGAGGTGTCGGAGACTACGCAGGGGCATCGCGAACTTCGAGGTCTTCGAAGCGGAAGCTGCCCCGGATGACGAGCCGTCCGATGAGGACGACGACTGAGCCATGAAGCCGCCCTCGGGACACCCCCGAGGGCGGCTTCTCTCGTTTCAGACCGCCCTCAACGGTCCGGCGCCCTCGCCAGGAGGTCTGCCGTGCTCATGCCCCCAGCCCCGCAGGTGCTGTCAGGGCCCCGCGCGGCTACGGTGTCCATGACCAAGGGGGCGGACTGATGGGCACCAGACTTTTCCTTGCCGATGACTTCGAGCACCCGCAGGAGAACCGGGCCTTCCGGCACCTGTGCTCCGCGGGTTCGCAGTACCTGGCCGGTGACACCGTGA
Organism: Roseomonas sp. BN140053; assembly: GCF_047690175.1. Classification (NCBI taxonomy): domain Bacteria; kingdom Pseudomonadati; phylum Pseudomonadota; class Alphaproteobacteria; order Acetobacterales; family Roseomonadaceae; genus Roseomonas; species Roseomonas sp. BN140053. Next base: position 19,931 of record NZ_JBLLEB010000001.1, read on the forward strand.
TCATCGGCAACATTCCTTACGGCGGCGACGGTCAGACCGCCCGCGCGGGCCAGATCGACGCGCTTGTCATCCGCCGGACCTCGATCACCGTCGTGGACTTCAAGGACTATGGCGGCGCCGTCCGTATCTCCGAGGACACCGAATGGACAACGGTGGAGGGAGCCAGGATTGCCGGGGGCGTCCGGGACGTGAACCCGTTCGCCCAGGTGGCCCGCTACAAATCCGCTCTGGCCGGTTGGCTGTCGCGGAGCGGTCTCCTCCGGCCGCCGAACGACCTGGGCCATATCAGCGGACTGGTGATGTTCACGCAGCCCATGGCAGTGGACGACGCGGCGATGAGCTGGAAGGCGAGGAAATGGTTTCTCGCTGCAGACCAGCAGGGCGGTGTGGAGTTCCTGCGCGACCGGGCATCACCCCGCCTCGACCTGTCGCTTGCCTCGATGGACGCCATCGTCGGCGCGATGGGCGTCAAGCCATTTGAGCTCAAGCTCGGGGATGCATGGGTTCCCTCCAGCGCCGTGCGGGCGGCGAGGCAAGCCGGTTACTTCGAGGCGATGCAGGAGATTGAGGACGCGGAGCAGTCCCGGTGGTGGGCGGAGAACGGCGAGCGGATCCAGGCTGAGTACGAGGAGGCCTGCCGCGGATGGGCCATCATGGACGGTATCCTGGACAAGCCGCAGGACCCCTGAAGGATGTCGACACGGCAGCTGTGTCAGCTATCGAGTTCCTGAAGCACCGCGCGCCAACCACCCTCGATGCCGCCTGCGGGGGTGACCTGCTGGCGACCTGGATCCTGAAGGGAGCCAGCCTCGCCTTGGCGGCCTCGTGTTCCAAGGCGTCCAGAGCCGCCGCGAGGAGGTCGGCCGTCGTCAGGCCGCGGCTTCGTGCAAGTCACGGAGGCGGTCATCGAACAGGGGGCGAGCGAAACCCGATCTGCCTTGCAGCCCGCCTGTGCTATCCTTGGACCTGGGTGTTCTCCGAGTGCAAAGGCCGGGGGAGTGCTGGGGAGACCCGGCGCTCCCCCGGTTTTTTGCATTCCGCTTTCCGTGCGCTCCGGCGGGCGGCATGATCTCGTCCATGAAGTTGTTCCGAGAGGCCCGGACCCTGAAGGGCAAGGCGTTGTGCTCGTTGCGCAGGGCGGTGACAGCATTCAACGGGTTCGACGAGGACGGGCGGGTGACATGCATCCTGCTCCACATGCAGCACGCGTCCGAAATGCTTCTGAAGGCCATCCTCGTACAGAAGCGGGTAAAGGTCTTCGACCCCGGAAAGCAGACCAGCCTCGGGTTCGCGAAGTGCGTCAATCTGGCCATGCAGCATGCCGGGCTCACGGCTGAGGAGGCCGGTTTACTGCGCGCCGTGGACGCGTTCCGGGACGCCGAGCAACACTGGCTCATCGTGGTGCCGGAGGATGTCCTCTACCTCCACGCCCGCGGGCTGGTGACCATATTTGACGACCTGCTCAGGCGCACCCTGGGCGACACCCTCGCCAGCCACCTGCCTGCGCGGGTGCTGCCGATCAGCACGCAGCCGCCGATCGGCTTCGACCTGCTCGTGGATCGGGAGTACTCCCAGATCCGGGAACTGCTACAGCCGGGCAGGCGGCAACGGGACGAGGCGCGCGGGCGCATACGCACCCTGCTGGCCATGGAGTCGCATGTCGCCGAGGACGTAGACGTCAGCGAGGCCGACATCGACCGCGTCGAGAAGGCCATACGTGGCGGCAAGGCCTGGAGCGCGGTGTTTCCCCGGCTCGGCTCGCTTGATACCCAGATCTCAGGATCCGGTGCGGCCGTCGTGGTCCGCTTCACGAAGAAGGAGGGGGAGGGAGCGCCGGTCCGTTTTATCGCCGCCGACGATCCGGCCGAGGCGGCCGCCGTGCGAGAGGTGGACCTACAGCGGCGCTTCCACCTCCCGGCGAAGAGGCTGGCTGCACTTCTGAAGCTGACCCCGCCGAGGTCGTTCGCGTTGCGGCAGCATCTCGGAATCGACAAGGACAAGGACTGCATGCACGTCTTTGCCTTCGGAAGCTCCAAGCACCCCCGGTTCTCCGATACAGCCCTGAACCGGATGAGGGAGGCCCTGGCAGCGGCGAAAGCCGGGGCGAATGCCACTTCCGTCCCTGGCGCCAGCTCGGTGAAGGCGGCATGACCTTGCCGCCTCAGGGCGGCTACGAAGACATCACTACCCGGCTTTCCCGTGAGCGCGGGGCAGGCCCGGACCCTTAATCACAGACCTGCGGTAGTGACCGACCCTGGCCTCTCGCGTTTCCGTGTGGGAGATGCGCGACAGGCAGGCTATGTTGACAAGCAATCTACGTACCTGTTTTGTTCCGCCAACTCCCCGCCGGTCGAGCACTCCTTATGTCTGATGTCCGCAACTATAATTCCCTCAAGCGCGAGGATCTAATCCGCCTTCTGGTGGACCGGGACGCTGACGACGCAGGGGGCCTGCGGCTGCGCTATAAGGGCCAGACGCCACCCTGGCGCATCGTCCGCAAGGTGCAGCCTCGGCGCCAGAAAATCGAACCGCGCCTGAGTGCGGGGCCCGAAAGCGCTCAATCAGCAAACCTGATTCTGGAGGGCGAGAACCTCCAGGCCATGGTGTCCCTCTACAAGTACCGGGGCCAGGTCGACCTCGTCCTCACGGACCCGCCCTACAACACCGGCGAGGATTTCCGGTACAACGACAAGTGGGACGAGGACCCGAACGATCCGGATCTCGGCGCCCTGGTCTCGGCCGAGGACGGCTCCAAGCACACCAAGTGGCTCAAGTTCATGGCTCCCAGGCTGTGGATGATGAAGGAGATGCTGCGACCGGGCGGCGTGCTGGCCATCTGCATCGACCACCGCGAGCTGTTCCGGCTCGGAATGCTGCTGGACGAGATGTTCGGCGAGACCAACCGCCTGGGCATCATCAACTGGCAGAAATCCTATGCCCCGCGTAATGACCGCAAGCACCTGTCGACCGCTACCGAATACGTCCTCGTCTATGCCAAGACCTTGGATCGAGCCTCGACGGCGCCCTTGGCCCGCACGGACGCGATGGATGCCCGGTATCTCTCGCCAGACGGGGATCCGCATGTCTGGAAGCCGGGCGACCTGACCGCCCCCGGCGCGCAAACGCACCCCGGCATGATCTACGCCATCCAGTCACCCTTCACCGGCTTGCTGCATTACCCTTCCGAGGGACGGTGCTGGGGCTCCGAGAAAAGGCGCATGAAGGCGTTCCTCGAGAAGTGGGGATCCGGCTACTCGGAGCGAGACATCCAGGACGGCAAGGCGAAGGCCCTCGTTATCAAGGACGCACCGCTTCCAGGCGAGGCGAAGTTCAGGCCGGACCATCGTGTGCTGAAGCAGGCCAAGACCGAGGCAGAGCGCATCCGAGGGGAGGGCAACTGGCCTGCCGCCCACTGGCGGGACGAGGGGCAGGGCACCTTCGGGATGAAGAAGTACCTGAAGGATGTGAAAAAGGGGATCGTGCCGACGACCTACTGGTCGGAGGACGACTACGGAGAGCCCGTGGATATCGGGGACGTCTCCTGGGAGCACGCCCAGTCCGGCCACAGCCAGGCTGGAGTCAACGAGCTCAGCGCCATCGTCGGCAAGGCACACAGCTTCGAGACCGTGAAGCCGCTCCGCCTGTTCAAGAAGATCATCCAGATCTGGTGCCCTCCGACCGGCATCGTGCTCGACTGCTTTGCGGGTTCCGGCACCACCGGACACGCCGTGCTGGACCTGAACCATGAGAGCGGAGCCGAGCGTCGCTTCATCATGGTCGAACAGGGCAGGCCGGAGCGGGGCGACAGCTACGCGCGAGGGCTGACCGCGGAGCGCATGCGGCGTGTCATCGCGGGCGAGCGCGTCGCGAAGGATGGAAGTCCAGCAACGGTGACTCCGTTGCCCGGCGGCTTCCGGTTCGCCAAGCTCATGCTGAAGGTGGACGCCGAGGCCGTCCTTGCGCTCGAGCGCGAGGAGATGCTGGACCTCCTGGTGACGTCTCATTGGGACCAGAGCGAACGGGCGAGCGCACACCTCCGTCGCCAGCCAGCGGGCAACCACACCTACCTTTTCGCAACCAGCGGCCGGAACGAAGGGTTCTTCCTGATCTGGAGCGGGCCGAAGAACCCCTCGGTCCTGGACCGCACGGCGTTCCGCGGCATCGTCGAGGAGGCCAAGGCGGCCGGGCTCGTCGCGCCCTACCACGTCTATGCCCGGAAGGCCCTCTACCTCGGACCCAACGTCGAATTCTACCAGATCCCTGACCGGATCCTGGAAAAGCTGGGCTTCAACGAGACCACGCACCCGTACTCGGAACGCCCCCCGGCCGAGGAGTCCGCGGCGTGACCGGCGGCATCGTCCTATTCCCCTTCCAAGTCCGGGCTTCGCAGCAGATCGCGAACCGATTCCTTGCTCTCGCCGGGGACCGCAAGCGGCCCATGGAGCACAGGGACTGGCCGACACCCTTCTACCAAGCCCTCTCGGCCCTGACCGGCGCGGGGAAGACGCCTATCCTTGCCGACGCGGTCGAGCAGATCCGGTCCACCATGCCCGCCGACGCGCAGCCCATCGTGCTGTGGGTGTCGAGGGCCAAGGCCGTCGTGGAGCAGACCTACGCGAACCTCGAGGCGGGCGGGAAGTACCGGCACCTCGTAGGCCCCTTCAACGTCGACTACCTCGCGAACCTGTCCCCCGAGGCTATCGAGGACGGCAGCACGGCGGTGCTGTCCCTCGCGACGGTAGGAGCCTTCAACCGGAATGAGGCCGCCAAGGGAGGCCTCAACGTCCACAAGACCGGGGACGACGACGGCGATGTCTCCTTGTGGATGGCCCTGACTGCGCGGATGACCCGTGGCGGTATCAGGCGGCCGCTGCTGGTCGTCTATGACGAGGGCCACAACCTCACTGATCCTCAGGCCAACCTCATCCTGGACCTCGAGCCCGACGCCCTGCTTGTGGCCGGGGCCACCCTCCGCTCGCTGAACCTGGGCAGGCTCGGCAGGGTGGTCGACCGGCTGCGGGACTACGGTTGGACGGACGACGCCCTGAGCGACGACAAGAGCACCATCCACCGTTGCCTGAAGACGGCGGTCAGCAGCAAGGCGGTGGTCGAGGCCGGGCTGGTCAAGCAGCAGGTCGTCATCGGCGCCAGCATGTCCATCATGGAAACCATGCTGGACGACATGCTCGATGCGATGACGGCGACCCGAAAGAAGGCGGTCGACTTGGGCGCGGGTTTCGAGCCGAAGGCGATCTACGTCTGCAAGACCAACATCAACCAGGACGACGGGACGCCCGACCTGCCATCACGGCCCTTCGCCGAGAGGCGGGCGCCACCAATCCTCATCTGGAAGCACCTCGTCTCCAAGGGCGTCGATCCAAAGGATATCGCGGTCTACTGCGAGCTGAAGTTCGAGCGCACCGACAATCCGCCCCCGGAGGAGTTCAACCTGTTTTCCGGAGGGGAGCAGGACTTCGCGGTGTTCACGGCGGGCAACTACAAGCACGTCATCTTCAACCTCAGCCTCCAGGAGGGCTGGGACGACCCGGCGGTCGGGTTCGCCTACATCGACAAGTCCATGGGATCGGCGGTGCAGGTGGAGCAGATCATCGGCCGGGCCCTGCGGCAGCCCGGGGCCCGACACTATTCCGACGTGGACCTCAACACGGCCACCTTCTTCGTCCGGGTGGACGACCGGCAGGAGTTCCCCCGCATCCTGAACATGGTGCGGCAGAAGCTCGGGGCAGAGCTGCCCGAGGTTGAGATCCAGGGCTACGACGACCCCCGGGATCGGCAGCGAGCGATCCAGCAGCCTAAGCAGGTGCTGCAGGTGCCCGAGATCCACATCGACGCCGCCGAGGCCGAGGAGACGATGGCGGTAGTCATGTCCAGCGTCCATGACTACCGGCACGACGTCCTGAACACGGTGGGCGTCGGGGAGTCCATGAGGGCTGTGCAGCGCATCGGTGACGGCTCGGCTGCCTCCGTCCAGGAGCTGGTCGCACCGCACTCCAACAGGGTCATGGCGCGCTGGATCGTCCGGCGGGAGATGCGGACCCTCTTCCCCCGTTCGGTCGCCGCGGTGGAGTGGGACGACGGACGGTTCGACGCCCGCGTGGAGATAACCAGCGCGGCCGCCACGGCCCTCCGGGACGATGCCGAGAAGCTGGTCGACGCCTTCCTGGAGGGGAGTGACCTCGTGTTCGAGGAGGGCAATCCCTATACGGCAGGCGCCCTGCACGTGAACCCGGCGAAGGCGAGACCCTTCGTCCACGCCCTGCACGACGCCTACGACCTGAACGGGCTGGAGCAGGAGGTCGCCGAGGCCCTCGACGTGACCGGCTACACCTGGGCCAGGAATCCCGCCCAGAACGGGTTCAGCATCCCGTTGCTAGACAAGGGGGACACCCAGCGGTTCTTCCCCGACTTCCTGGTGTGGAAGGACGGCATCATCTTCGCCGTGGATCCTAAGGGCGGGAACCTCCTGGCGAAGGATGCCGGGCGGAAGCTGCTCAATATCCAGGACGAGAAGAAGAACCGGAAGGTGCTGGTGCGCCTTATCTCCAAGGGAAAGTGGAACGACCAGATGAACGAGGTGAGCAAGTCGGGGTTCACCGTCTGGTCCGCCTACAGCACCACCGGCAAGCTGCGCGCCCGCCATGCCGCCGATGTCGCGGGAGCCGTCGCCATGGCGCTGAAGGCGTGAGCTGCGCAGGCCGATGAAGGACGAGGTTGCCGCGCGACTGGCGGAGGCCTTCGGACCACCCGCCAGAGACGTGCAGAAGGTGAAGTCCTGGACCCTGACCGGCGCTGTCGGCGTCGTGCTCCAGGTGGACCAGCCCAACCGCGAAAACGCCGCTTACGTGTGGCTCCCGTATCCTGGAGACGGGCAGGCTATCCCCGAAATCGCCGCAGAGTATCCGGGCGAGGCAGGGCGCCACAGCGGCACCTACGCCACCCCTGGTCTCCGCCGCGGCGACCCCGCCCTGAAGTTGACCCTACGTGATCCGGGGGAGGTCGCCGACGTCGTGGCATACCTTCGCGCCATGGCAGCCTCCGCACCGCTGCCCGAGGTCCGGGCACGGCCGGAGAGGGCAGGACGGATCCGGGCCGCAGGGCCCGGCACCAGCGCCCCCGGGCACGTCTCGGACACGGCGCCATCGGGCTTCATCGACCCGGCCTCGATGCCGCTCCCCGAGCCGGTCAAACCTCGCCGGGAGGCGATCCCCCGTGTAGTCCAGCGCGAGGTGTGGCAGCGGGACGGCGGCCGGTGCGTCGAATGCTCCACCCGGGAAAAGCTGTGCTTCGACCACATCGTCCCGTTCTCGTTGGGCGGCAGCAACACGGTCCGGAACATCCAGTTGCTCTGCGAGGGCTGCAATCTATCGAAGAGCAACCGGATCTGAGCGCGTCGCGCCGATGCTGGAGGTCCGTCAGGACCTCCTCGGGCTAACGGACCCGGCGGAGCAGCCAGACAGCAACGCCCACAGCCGCGGTCGCCCCTGCCGCCGCGGAGCCCGCGATCCAGGGAAGCCAACCGGTCGTCTCAGGTGGGGCAGGGCGAGGCGGGGTAGATAGCGGAGCCTTGGCTCGCGAGGTGCCGCCCCGCGAGGCCCCGGGGGCGGCTTTCAGCTTCTCTTCCCTGGCCGCCGGACCGTAGACCTCCTCTTCAGGCAGGTGCTCGGCCTCGAGCCGCATCACCATCCGGCCCAGCCCCCATTCCTCCCGAAGCAGGTCGAGCGGCACGGCCCCAAGCGATGCATTGGGCTGACGGATCCATCTCGACGGCGAGCCGTCCGGGCCGACGAGTTGCTTGGCCAGGGTCGCCAAGCGGCAGAGGAAGTCGGCTGTGTCCAGTTGGAAGCCATGTTTCAGGAGGCTGCGCCCCTGCCGATAGGCATGGACAGTGTCCAAGGAGCAGCGCATCGCCCTGGTGAGGTCATGGTCACCGAGTCCGAGCTCATCGGCCGCCGCGAGCATCTCCGCGGTCGTCCGGGTTGTGTCAGGACCAAAGCGGGGCAAGCCGGTCTCCACAGTCACCGGTTGGCATCATGGTCGCCGCAGACGCGAGAAGTCGACCTCGTCCGGGTACCGGATCGCCTCGACCGTGGCTTTCAAGTTCTGCATCCAGACGGCGTCCAGGTAGACCGTTACGCCCACCGACTGGCGGACCGGCTTGCCCTCGTCGTCCTCGCCGCCCGCGTGGCCGAGGACCGCGTCGATCCAGGACTCGCGCGCCTCGGATACCGCCTTGTTGCGGAGGATGGTCGCGACGTTGTGCCTCCAGGAGTGGAATGTGGTCTTCGGCCCGATCCCGATGGAGTTCTTATGCCTGGAGAAGTCCGATACGAAGCGGGCGCTCAGCTTGTCCGAAGATGGCGTGATCCTGTAGCTCGGGAAGAGCCTGGAGGCCCCCTCACGCCTCCGTCGGTCCACGAAGTCCATGATGCCTAGCTCGAGCAGGGCTGAATGGATGGGGACCGTCCGCTCCCCGGACTCGGTCTTGGGGGACCACGGTTCAGGTGCCGGGTGCTCCTGGATGACAAAGGCCATCACGCCCGCAATTTCCCGGATGTCCTCGGCTGGCCGAAGGCGGGCGATCTCCTCGACGCGCAGGCCGCTCCACATGCCGATGACGGTGACCCACCAGTGGTCGCTACCGACCCGGTCCTCGTCGAACCACTGCGAGGCCAGCAAGGCGTTGAGGTCGGCGTCCGACCACGGGCCCCTCTTCTTCAGCTTCCGGCGAACACCCTGATACTCCCATCCCCGGAACGGGTTCTCAGCCTTGGGGACGTGGCTGAGGCGTCCCGCGTGGATCCAGAACTGGCTGAGCTTGCTGAAGTGCTTCTTCAGGGTCCTCATCTGGAGACGGGGCACGCTCGGCTCGCGGGGTGCCCCGGGCGGCAGCAGCGCGTTCCGGGCGTCGATCGCCTTCTGCTTCTCGTCGGCCTGCCGGATTGCCTCCAGAGGCGGGACCGTGCGGCGCACGTCAGCCCGCGTCCCGCCTTTCCCGTGGGAAGCTGGCATCCGCAGCATCGTCTCCCGAAATAGGGCTGCGTCGGAACCATCGTACTCGTCTACCGGACGGTCGCCGACAATCGCTCGCCAGAGGTGGAAGGTGCCTTCGCTCTGCCGGACCTCGTGGGCGTCGTAGGGCCGGTGGCCTTCCGCGTGCTGCGTCTTATAAGCGACGAAACTCGCCTCGACTGCCGACCACAAGGGGGCTTGGCCTTGCGGCGCCCCGACTTTTCCGGCGGCGGATCGGCCGGTGCCAGCGGAAGAGGCTGCACGCTCTGCCTGTCCACGATAGCGGTGACCTCGTGCGCGACCCGCCGGGCGACCTCGGTCTCCATCAGCTGACGCTCCGCATCGCTGGCACGGCTCTCGGCGTCGGCGGCGCGTTCCTCGGCGTCGGCGGCATACTCCAGGGCCAGCCGCGCCTTCTCCTGCTCCAGCTCCTTCCTGGTCCGCGCCGCGTTCAGTTCCGCCCGATCCGCCACGCGCATCATGTGAGCCGCCACATGCCGCCGCTGTTCCTCGGAAGGAAGGGCCATGACGAGCTCGGCGCCGGTGGCGTTGAAAAGCTGCCTTGCCAGTGCGCCTTCGCCGCGGCCCAGGGCGGCAACCAGTTCGTCGGCGGTGGGCGATGCATGGAGAGGCTCGTCGAGGAGCTGGTCGATGAGCAACTGGGCTTGGCGCGCCGTGAGCGAGGAGTTGTTCTTCATCAATTCGAACAGGGTTTGAGTTGCAAGCCAGGCCTGCTTACCACGGGCAGCGGCGACCTGCGGAGAGGTCGTCCGGAGGCTCTTGTGGATTTCCCGTCTGCCCAGGCGTTCGACGAACGCGTCGGGAACCCTGCGCCGGAACCAGTACGTCCCGGACCTTCTTCGGAGATGCTCTGCAGCCATCGCGCCACCTCGTGGACCACGGTTGCGGACCAGGAGTGCGCACCAGCGCCCGGAACTCCTGGGCGTGGCGGCTATGTCACTGAAAGCATTGAGGTGGCTGGGGAACCTGGATTCGAACCAAGACTGCCCGAGTCAGAGTCGGGAGTTCTACCGTTAAACTATTCCCCAACGGCCGGCGGCGCAGCGGTTACCACGCGTTTTCCCCGGCCGCAACCATCCCCATATGAAAGTTCTTGCCGCAGGCCGCGGCCTTCCGGATCATCCCCTCGGCTCCAGCATGTTGAACGTCCTTCCCCCCTTCCGCCCAGACGCGGCCACACCGGCCCAGGCCCATGCCGCCCTGGACCTGGGGACCAACAACTGCCGCCTGCTGCTCGCCACCCCCGGTGGCCCGGACGGGTTCCGGGTGCTGGACAGCTTCAGCCGCATCGTCCGGCTGGGGGAGGGGCTGGGCGCCAGCGGTGCCCTGTCGCCGGCGGCGATGGACCGGGCGCTGGGGGCGCTGTCGGTGTGCCGGGGCAAGCTGGCACGCCGCCCGATCCGTGCCGCCCGCGCGGTGGCCACCGAAGCCTGCCGCCGGGCGTCCAACGGCGCGCTGTTCCTGCGCCGGGCCGAGGACGCGCTGGGAATGCCGATCGAGGTGATCTCGGCCCGCGAGGAAGCGGCGCTGGCGATGGAGTCCTGCTCGCCGTTGCTGGACCCGCGCTTCCGGCGCGCCCTGCTGTTCGACATCGGCGGCGGCTCCACCGAGATCGCCTGGATTCGCGCGCCGCAATCGCCCTGCGAGGCGCCCTCCCTGATCGGCTACGTGTCGCTGCCCGTGGGGGTCGTCACCCTGGCCGAGCGCCCCGGCCGCCCCTGCACCACGCCGGAAGGCTTTGCCGCCGTGGTGGAGGAGGTGGCGAGCCGCCTGGACGCCTTCGACGCCGTGCACTGCATCCGGCAGGAAATCCGCGCCGGTGGGGTGCAGTTGCTGGGCACCAGCGGCACCGTGACCACCCTGGCCGGCATCGCCCTGGATCTGCCGCGCTATTCCCGCCCGGCGGTGGATGGGCAGGTGCTGGACACGGCGGTGGCGGATGCGGCGCTGGCGGCGCTCTTCGCCCTCGGCACGCCGGGCATGGCGGCGCATCCCTGCATCGGGCCGGAACGGGCGGATTTCGTGCTGCCCGGCTGCGCCGTCTATGCCGCCATCCGGCGCACCTGGCCGACCCGGCAGCTGACGGTCTGCGACCGCGGCCTGCGCGAGGGCATGCTGCTGCGGCTGATGCGGGGCGAGTTCCCCGCCGTCCGGCGCCACCCGTCGTGGCACCAGCCTGCGGCCGCCGCCTCCCCCTGAACCTGTTCGGGGAAATCGGGCCGTGCGTCGCGCCGAGGCGGCGCCGCGCGGCCCCCCCGCTTTCGAATCGAGAACACGCATGTCCCAGACTCCCGGCAGCCGCGGCCTGCACACGGCGCTGAAAACCGCCAAGGGCCGCTCCACCGCGTCACAGCGCTGGCTGCAGCGGCAGATCAACGACCCCTACGTGCGCGCGGCCAAGGCGGCCGGCTGGCGTTCCCGCGCCGCCTTCAAGCTGCTGGAGCTGGATGAGCGCTTCCACCTCCTCAAGCCCGGGCTGCGCGTGGTGGACCTCGGCGCCGCGCCGGGCGGCTGGACCCAGGTGTCCGTGCAGCATGGCGGCGAGCGGGCCCGGGTGGTGGCGCTGGACCTGCTGCCCATGGACCCCGTGCCGGGCGCCACGATCCTGCAGGGCGACTTCGAGGACCTCGCGGCCGAGCAGGCCGTGCTGGCGGCGCTGGACGGTCCGGCCGACCTCGTGCTCTCGGACATGGCACCCAACACCACCGGGCATACCGCCACCGACCACCTGCGGATCATCGCCCTGGTGGAGCTGGCGGCCGACTTCGCCCGCAAGGTGCTCGCCCCCGGCGGCGCCTTCGTGGCCAAGGTGTTCCAGGGCGGCACGGAGCGGGAACTGCTGAACGCGCTGAAGCGCGACTACGCCCAGGTGCGCCACGCCAAGCCCCCGGCCAGCCGCAAGGACAGCGCCGAGGCCTACGTGGTGGCCCAGGGCTTCCGCGGCGGCGCCGCGCGATCGTAACGCGGCGGGCGCTGGACAGCGCGATCAGTCCGGGCGTAGGACGGGTCGCCAAGGTCGCGGCAGCGCCGCCCCACGAGAGGCCCCCGCCCATGGCACCCGACATGCTTTCCCGTCCCGACAGCCGTTCGCGCTTCGAGGAGGCCTATGCCTTCGACGACGTGCTGCTGGTGCCGGCCTATTCCACGGTCCTGCCCTCGCAGACCGATACGCGCACCCGACTGACGCGGGAAATCGCGCTCAACATCCCGCTGGTGGCTGCCGCCATGGACACGGTGACGGAAGGCCCGATGGCGATCGCTATGGCCCAGGCCGGCGGCATCGGCGTGATCCACAAGAACATGAGCTTCGAGGAGCAGGCGGCGCAGGTCCGCCGCGTCAAGAAGTTCGAGAGCGGCATGGTGGTGAACCCCGTCACCATCCACCCCGACCAGACCCTGGCCGACGTGCGCGCCCTGCAGGACCAGTACCACATCTCCGGCATCCCCGTGGTGGAGCCGGGCACCGGGCGGCTGGTGGGCATCGTCACCTCGCGCGACGTGCGCTTCGCCACCGACCCTAACCTGCGCGTCTACGAGCTGATGACGCGGGAAAACCTCGTCACCGTTTCGGCCGAGGTGACGCCGGAACAGGCCCGGGCGCTGCTGCACAAGCACCGCATCGAGAAGCTGCTGGTGGTGGACGACCAGTTCCGCTGCGTCGGCCTGGTCACCGTCAAGGACATGGACAAGGCCCAGGCCAATCCCAGCGCGGTCAAGGACGCGCTGGGGCGGCTGCGCGTCGCCGCCGCCACCGGCACCGGCGAGGACGGGTTGCGCCGCGCCGAGGCGCTGGTCGCCGCCGAGGTGGACGTGGTGGTGATCGACACCGCGCACGGCCATTCCGCCGGCGTGCTGCGCGCGGTGGAGCGGGTGAAGCAGCTGAGCAATTCCGTGCAGATCGTGGCCGGCAACGTCGCCACCCCCGAAGCGGTGATCGCGCTGATCGAGGCCGGGGCGGATGCGGTGAAGGTCGGCATCGGCCCGGGCTCCATCTGCACCACCCGCATCGTGGCCGGCGTCGGCGTGCCGCAGTTGACGGCGGTGATGGAATGCGCCGCCGCGGCGCGCGAGCGCGACGTGCCGGCCATCGCCGATGGTGGCGTGCGCTCCTCGGGCGACCTGGCCAAAGCGATCGCCGCCGGCGCCGACTGCGTGATGATGGGCAGCCTCTTCGCCGGCACCGACGAGGCGCCGGGCGAGGTATTCCTGTACCAGGGCCGCTCCTACAAGTCGTATCGCGGCATGGGCTCGATCGGCGCCATGGCGCGCGGCTCGGCCGACCGCTACTTCCAGGCCGAGGTGTCGGACAGCCTCAAGCTGGTGCCCGAGGGGATCGAGGGCCGGGTCGGCTACAAGGGCCCGGTGGGCACGGTGATCCACCAGCTCGTGGGCGGGCTGCGCTCGGCCATGGGCTACACCGGCTCCGCCACCGTGGCCGACATGCAGAACAACAGCCGCTTCCGCCGCATCACCGGCGCCGGCCTGCGCGAGAGCCACGTGCACGACGTCGCCATCACGCGCGAAGCGCCGAACTACCGCGCCGATGGCTGAGTGCAGCCCGCCCGCCGGCGCGCCGCGGCCTTGACCCCGGCCGCCCGCCTGTCGGCGGCGGTGGAACTGCTGGCGGCGCTGGAAGCCCAGCCCCGCCGGCCCGCCGACGCCACCGCCAACGACTTCTTCCGCGCCCGCCGCTTCATCGGCTCCGGCGACCGCCGCGACGTGTCCGACCGCGTCTGGGCGGTGGTGCGCGAGCGGCTGCGGCTGGACTGGCACCTCGCCCAGGCCGGGGCGGCGCCCACCGCGCGGCTGCTGGTGGCGGCGCATCTGCGCCTCGTCGACGGGGCATCCCCCGCGGCGGTGGCGGGCAGCTTCAGCGGCGAGCGCCACGCCGAGGCCCCGCTTTCCGCCCCCGAGCGCCGGGTGCTGGACGCGCTGGCCCCGCCGCTGCTGCGGCCGGAGATGCCGGAGGACGTCCGCTTCAACCTGCCGGCCTGGGCGCTGCCGGGCTTCCGGGAGCGCTTCGGCGAGGAACTGCCGGAAGCCGCCGCCGCCATGACCGGCGCCGCGCCGCTGGACCTGCGGGTCAACCTGCTCAAGACCACCCGGGACGCCGCCCGCGCCGCCCTGGCCGCCGAGGGGGTGGAAACCACCCCCACCCCCTGGTCCCCCTGGGGCCTGCGCCTGCCGGGCCGCCGCCCGATCCTGGCCACCGCCGCCTTTCGCGAAGGGCTGGTGGAGGTGCAGGACGAGGGCTCGCAGCTGATCGCCCTGCTGGCGGATGCCCGGCCGGGGATGCGGGTGGCGGATTACTGTGCCGGCGCGGCGGGCAAGACGCTGGCCATGGCCGCCACCATGAACAACCGCGGCCGCATCGTGGCCTGCGACGTGTCCGTCCCGCGCCTGACCGGCGCCACCCAGCGCCTGCGCCGGGCCGGGGTGGACAATGCCGAGACCCACCTGCTGGAACCCGGCGATCGCTGGGCCAAGCGCCGCGCCGGGCAGTTCGACCGGGTGCTGGTGGACGCGCCCTGCACGGGCACCGGCACCTGGCGGCGCAACCCCGACGCCCGGCTGCGCACCGGCCCGCAGGACTTGGCGGAACTGGTCACGAAACAGCAAGAAATCCTGTCGCACGCCGCTTCCCTGGTGCGCGCCGGCGGAAGGCTGGTCTACGCTACCTGCTCGGTGCTGCCCGAGGAGGACGAGGCGCAGGTGGCGAGCTTGCTCGAGAAGCGGCCGGAATTCCGCGTGGTGCCGCTGGAACAGGCCTGGGGCGAGGTTTCCGCGGGCGGGTCGCCGCCCTGCGCCGGCCCCTTCCTGGCCCTGGCCCCCCACGCCCAGGCGACGGACGGCTTCTTCTGCGCGGTGCTGGAACGCCGCGGCGGGGGGGACGAGGCCGCCGTGTCGGACGGCGCGGGGTGATCAGCATCCGGCGCGCCCGGCCGGGCGACGCGCCCGCGATCGGCGCGGTGCACGTGTCCTGCTGGCGCGACACCTATGCCGGCATCCTCGGCGACGGCTACCTGGCCAACCTTTCGGCCCCCCGCATCGGCGCCGGTTACCAGAACGGCCTGCTGGCCCGGCGCGGCGGCGAGGCGGTGTTCGTGGCGGAAGTGCCCGGCGACCGTCCGGGGGTGGTGGGCTTCGCCTCCGCCGGCCCGGCGCGGCGCGCCGGCATGGGGGAGGGGGAGATCGAGACCCTCTACGTGCTGTCGGACTGGCGCGACGGCGGCATCGGCCGCCGGCTGCTGCGGGCCTCGGCCGCGCATCTCGCCGCCATCGGCTGCCGCTCCGCCATGCTCTGGGTGCTGTCGGACAACCACGCCCGCTTCTTCTATCGCCGCCTGCACGGCCGCCCCGTGGCCACGGAGCGCATCCGCGTCGGCGGGCAGGAGATCGAGCAGACCGCCTTTTCCTGGGACCCGATCGGCACGCTGCTGACGGCCACGGCGGTGCAGCCGGAAGGCTGAGGCACCGCCGAGAACGGCCGGAACGCCGCCGCCGCGGACGGCTGGGCTTGACGGCGCGCCGCGTGCATGTTGCACCCCGCCATGGCCGAGCAGACCACCACCCCCGCCGCCCCTTCGGGGCATGACCGCATCCTGATCCTCGATTTCGGCAGTCAGGTGACGCAGCTGATCGCGCGCCGGGTGCGGGAATCCGGCGTGTACTGCGAGGTCTGGCCCTTCACGGCCGATGCCGAGCGCATCCGCGGCTTCGCGCCCCGCGGCATCATCCTGTCCGGCGGTCCGGCCAGCACGGTGGACCAGGGTAGCCCGCGCGCGCCGCAGGTTGTCTTCGAGCTCGGCCTGCCGCTGCTGGGCATCTGCTACGGCCAGCAGACCATGTGCATGCAGCTCGGCGGCTCGGTGGAGAAGAGCGACCACCAGGAATACGGCCGTGCCTACCTGGAGGTGCGGGAAGCCTGCGCCCTGACCCGGGATGTCTGGGCCCCCGGCGCGCGGGAGCAGGTCTGGATGAGCCACGGCGACCGCGTCGCCGAGCTGCCCGAGGGCTTCCGCATCGTCGCGACCTCCGAGGGCGCGCCCTTCGCCATGGTGGCCGACGACAGCCGCCACTTCTACGGCATCCAGTTCCACCCCGAGGTGGTGCACACGCCGCACGGCGCGCAGCTCCTGCGGAACTTCACCCATGCGGTCTGCGGCTGCGATGGCGACTGGACCATGGCCGCCTTTCGCGCCGAGGCCATCGGGCGCATCCGCGCCCAGGTCGGCGACGGCCGCGTCATCTGCGGCCTGTCCGGCGGCGTCGATTCCTCCGTGGCGGCCGTGCTGATCCACGAGGCGATCGGCGACCAGTTGACCTGCATCTACGTGGACCACGGCGTGATGCGCGGCGGCGAAACGGAACAGGTGGTTTCCACCTTCCGCGACCGCTTCAACATCAAGCTGGTGCACCGCGACGCCTCCGACCTGTTCCTCGGCGCCCTGGCCGGCGTCACGGACCCGGAGATCAAGCGCAAGACCATCGGCCGGCTGTTCATCGAGGTGTTCGAGGTAGAGCAGGAGAAACTCGGCGGCGCCGATTTCCTGGCCCAGGGCACGTTGTATCCGGACGTGATCGAGAGCGTCTCGGCCACGGGCGGCCCTTCCGTCACCATCAAGTCGCACCACAATGTCGGCGGCCTGCCGGAGGGTATGCGGATGCGGCTGGTGGAGCCGTTGCGCGACCTGTTCAAGGACGAGGTCCGCGACCTCGGCCGCGAGCTGGGCATGCCCGAGGCCATCGTCGGCCGGCATCCCTTCCCGGGGCCGGGCCTGGCCATCCGCATCCCCGGCGAGGTGACGCGGGAAAAGGTGCAGATCCTGCAGAAGGCCGACGCGATCTTCCTGGAGGAGATCCGCAATGCCGGCCTCTACGACGCCATCTGGCAGGCCTTTGCCGTGCTGCTGCCGGTGCGCACCGTGGGCGTGATGGGCGACGGCCGCACCTACGACCAGGCCTGCGCCCTGCGTGCCGTGACCAGCACGGACGGCATGACGGCGGACGTTTACCCCTTCGACATCGGCTTCCTCGGGCGGGTGGCGAACCGCATTGTCAACGAGGTGCGCGGCATCAACCGCGTGACCTACGACGTCACCAGCAAGCCCCCCGGCACCATCGAGTGGGAATGACCACCGCCTGAGGCGGCCGGCCGCGGCTGTTTCCCCGCCGCCCGGCATGGCATAGCCGTTCAGTGAACGGGCCTCCCGCGCAGGCGGCCCGCGGATCAGGGGAGGCGGCGATGGCGAACAGGCTGGCGAACAAGGTTGCCGTGGTGACGGGCGGCAGCCGCGGGATCGGCGCCAGTTTCGCCGAGGCCCTGGCGGCGGAAGGCGCCGCCGTGGTGATCGCGGACGTGATGGACGGCACGGCGACGGCCGACCGCATCGCCGCCGCAGGCGGCACCGCCGGTTTCATCCGCACCGACGTCACCTCCGAGGCCGAGGTCGCCGCGCTCTTCGCGGACACCGAGCGGCGCTTCGGCCCGGTGGACGCGCTGGTGAACAACGCCGCGCTGTTCGCCGACCTCGACAAGAAGCCCTTCACCGAGATCGATGCGGGGGAATGGGACAAGGTGATGGCCGTGAACGTGCGCGGCCCCTTCCTGTGCGCCCGGGCCGCGGCGCCGGCCATGACGCGCCGGGGCAGCGGCAAGATCGTCAACATCGCGTCCGGCACGGTGTTCAAGGGCATCGTCGGGATGCTGCACTACGTCACCTCCAAGGGTGCCGTGGTGGCCATGACCCGCTGCCTGGCGCGCGAACTCGGGCCGCAGGGCATCTGCGTCAACGCCATCGCCCCCGGCCTGACCATGAGCGAGGCGGTGGCGGCCAGCCCGACCTGGCAGGACGCATCATCCCAGGCCACGGTGAACAGCCGCGCGATCCGCCGCGACCAGCTGCCGCAGGACCTGACCGGCGCGCTGGTGTTCCTGTGCTCGGGCGACAGCGACTTCATGACCGGCCAGACGCTGGTGGTGGACGGCGGCTCCGTCACGCACTGACCGCAGGTGCCTTGCCCGGGAACCGCGCGAGGCCGTAAGCCTTGTTCCCGGCGGGCCGCGCGACGGGCCGCGGGAGGTACGACCGGCATGCCCACACTCGCTTCCACCCTGCGTGCCGGGATGGCCGCCGCCGCGCTGACCCTGCTGGGCGGCGCGCTTCCCGCCGCGGCCCAGCCGGCGGCCGATACGCTCGCCACCATCCGGGCGCGCGGCGCGCTGATCTGCGGCACTTCCCCGGCCACCGCCGGCTTCGCCAACCCCGACAGCCAGGGCGTGATGCGCGGGCTGGACGCGGATTACTGCCGCGCCGTGGCCGCGGCCATCCTGGGCGATGGCAGCAAGGCGCGCATCACCCCCACCAGCACGCAGCAGCGCTTCACCGCCCTGCAGTCGGGCGAGATCGACATGCTGTCCCGCGTGACGACCTGGACCTTGTCGCGGGAAGCCTCGCTGGGCCTGGCCTTCGCGGGGATCAACGTCTTCGACGGCCAGGGCTTCCTGGTGCACGCGGCAGGCGGCGTGACCTCGGCGCGCCAGCTGGACGGCGCCACGGTGTGCCTACAGCCCGGCTCCACCACCGAGCTGAACCTCGCCGACTATTTCCGCACCCACGGCATGCGCTTCACCCCGGTGCTGATCGAGGACATCGAGGAGCTGCGCCGCACCTTCCTGGCTGGCCGCTGCGACGCCTTCACCACCGACGCGACCTCGCTGGCCGCGCTGCGGGTCAACCAGGGGGACAACGCGTCCCGCTACGTGCTGCTGCCCGAACTGATCTCCAAGGAGCCGCTGGGCATCGCCGTGCGCAAGGGCGACTGGCGCTTCTTCGACGTGGTGCGCTGGACCCACTTCGCCCTGCTCACCGCCGAGGAGATGGGGCTGACGCAGGAAAGCGTGACCCAGGCCGGCAGCAGCACCAATCCGGACGTGCAGCGCTTCCTCGGCCGCACCGGCGACCTCGGCAAGATGCTGGGGTTGGAGAATGACTGGGCGGTGCAGG
Source organism: Roseomonas sp. BN140053 (assembly GCF_047690175.1). NCBI lineage: Bacteria > Pseudomonadati > Pseudomonadota > Alphaproteobacteria > Acetobacterales > Roseomonadaceae > Roseomonas > Roseomonas sp. BN140053. Next base: position 38,989 of record NZ_JBLLEB010000001.1, read on the forward strand.
TGGTGCGCGCGGTGGGCAACTACGGCGAGGTGTGGAACCGCAACCTCGCGCCGCTGGGCATCCCGCGCGGGGTGAACGAGCTCTGGACCAAGGGCGGGCTGCACTACGCCCCGCCGATGCGCTGAGGGAAGGGGACCCACACCGATGCTGCGACGCTTCCTGCCGTTCCTGCCGCTGCTCCTCGCCCCGGCCCTGGCCGCCGCGCCGGCCGTGGCGCAGCCCGCCGCCGACACGCTGGCCGCCGTGCGCGCCCGTGGCCAGGTGATTTGCGGCGTGACGCCCAACACGGTGGGCTTCGCCACCCCCGACAGCCGCGGCGACTGGCGCGGGCTGGACGCCGACTACTGCCGCGCCGTCGCGGCTGCGGCGCTGGGCGACCCGAACAAGGTCCGCTTCGTGCCGACCTCGGCGCAGACGCGCTTCACCGCGCTGCAATCGGGCGAGGTGGACCTCCTGAGCCGCGCCACCACCTGGACCCTGGCGCGCGAAGCCTCGCTCGGCCTGGAGTTCGCCGGGGTCAACTACTACGACGGCAACGCCTTCATGGTGCACCGGCGCCTCGGCGTGGACAGCGCCACAAAGCTGGACGGCGCCACGGTCTGCGTGCAGCCCGGCTCCACCACGGAGCTCAACGTCGGCGATTATTTCCGCCGCAACAACATGCGGCTGAACCCGGTGGCGATCGAGAACCTGGAGGAGCTGCGCTCCACCTTCGCCGCCGGCCGCTGCGACGCCTACGCCTCCGACACCTCCACCCTGGCGGCCTTTCGCGTCGGGATGGGCGATGCCGGGCGCGACTACGTGCTGCTGCCCGAGGTCTTCTCCAAGGAGCCACTGGGCCCGGCCGTGCGCAAGGGCGACTGGCGCTGGTTCGACCTGGTGCGCTGGACCCACTTCGCCCTGCTGACCGCCGAGGAGCTGAACATCACTCAGGCCAACGTGGCGGAGGCGGTCAACAGCGCCAACCCCGACGTGCAGCGCTTCGCCGGCCGCTCCGGCGGGCTCGGCACCATGCTCGGTGTGTCGGATGACTGGGCAGTGCGGGTGATCAGTGCGGTCGGCAACTTCGGCGAGATCTGGGAGCGCAACATCACCCCGACCGGCATGCCGCGCGGGGTGAACCGGCTGTGGAACCAGGGCGGTCTGATGTACGCCCCGCCCATGCGCTGAGGCGCGCGCGACTCGGGGAGAACCGAGCCGGGGAGGGGTCTCGCCTCTCCCCTTAGCGAGTGGCCGGAAGGCGGCTTCGGAAATCCGTGGGCCACTGTTTCGGGCTACCGCGCGGTTGCACGCGGGCCGGGCAGGGCAAAGCGCCCCAGTTCAGCCTGCCCAGCCGACGTCACCGAAAATTCTCACGATTCCGGGAAAGAAACCGCGCCGCGACTCGGTCCCACCGTGTGGACGATCTTGTGCGCGAATCTCAGGACATCAGGTGCAACGGCTTGAAACACCGGGGTTGCGGCATCGCAAAGCCACGCCGTGGCCGGAAAGTCACGACTCGTGCTGAACCACCCTGTCAACGGCGAACATGCGGATGGAACGTAATTTGAGCCCCTGACGCACCAGGGCTTGTGGCGTTATGGTGTCGAGCACGCAGCATCTGGTAGGCCTCCCCCCGCGCCTGACACGACCTGTGACGCTCAAGAGGCCACGTTTCTCAGGGATTGTAGCCATGTTCGACGCCGTTCAGCTCGCGGGTCACGGTCAGGTGGTGGTGGACCGCTCGCGGGATGCACTGCTGACCGATTTCGGCAAAGCGACCCTCGACGACCGCTATCTGCTGCCCGGTGAGTCCTACCAGGACCTCTTTGCCCGGGTGGCCAGTGCCTATGGCGACGACGCTGCCCATGCGCAGCGCATCTACGACTATATCTCGCGCCTCTGGTTCATGCCGGCCACCCCCGTGCTGTCCAATGGCGGCACCGAGCGCGGCCTGCCGATCTCCTGCTTCCTGAACGAGGCCAATGACAGCCTCGATGGTATCGTGGGCCTGTGGAACGAGAATGTCTGGCTGGCCTCCAAGGGCGGCGGCATCGGCTCCTACTGGGGCAACCTGCGCTCCATCGGCGAGAAGGTCGGCCAGAACGGCAAGACCTCCGGCATCATCCCCTTCATCCGCGTGATGGACAGCCTGACCCTGGCGATCTCGCAGGGCTCGCTGCGCCGCGGCTCGGCCGCCGTGTACCTGCCGGCCTCGCACCCCGAGATCGAGGAGTTCGTGGACCTGCGCCGCCCCACCGGCGGCGACCCGAACCGCAAGGCGCTGAACCTGCACCACGGCATCCTGATCCCCGACGCCTTCATGCGCGCCGTCGAGGCGGATGAGGAATGGGCGCTGACCAGCCCCAAGGACGGCGCGGTGGTGCGCAAGATCTCGGCGCGCTCGCTGTGGATCCGCATCCTCACCGCCCGCATGGAGCAGGGCGAGCCCTACATCATCTACTCCGACCACGTGAACAACGCGCGGCCCGAGCACCACAAGCTCTCGGGCCTGGAGGTGAAGACCTCCAACCTGTGCTCCGAGATCACCCTGCCCACCGGCCGCGACCAGCACGGCAAGGAACGGACGGCGGTGTGCTGCCTGTCCTCGCTGAACCTGGAAACCTGGTTCGAGTGGAAGGACGACCCGCTCTTCATCACCGACGTGATGCGCTTCCTGGACAACGTGCTGCAGAGCTTCATCGACACCGCCCCCGACAGCATGGCGCGCGCCCGCTACTCGGCGATGCGTGAGCGCTCGGTGGGGCTGGGCGTGATGGGCTACCACTCCTTCCTGCAGGCGCAGAACGTGCCGTTCGAGAGCGTGGTGGCCAAGGTGTGGAACAAGCGGATGTTCAAGCACATCCGCGCCCAGGCCGATGCGGCCTCCCGCCTGCTGGCCGACGAGCGCGGCCCTTGCCCGGACGCCGCCGAGTACGGCTTCAACGAGCGCTTCTCCAACAAGATGGCGATCGCGCCGACCGCCTCGATCAGCGTGATCTGCGGCGGCGCCTCGGCCGGCATCGAGCCGGTGGCCGCCAACGTCTACAACCACAAGACCCTGTCGGGCTCCTTCATCGTGCGTAGCCCGCACTTGGCCAAGGTGCTGGCCAAGCATGGCCGCGACGACGAGGACACCTGGACCAGCATCACCGTCAACAAGGGCTCGGTGCAGCACCTGGATTTCCTGAGCGAGCAGGAGAAGGCGGTGTTCAAGACCGCCATGGAACTCGACCAGCGCTGGGTGATCGAGCATGCGGCCGACCGCACACCCTTCATCTGCCAGAGCCAGTCGGTGAACCTGTTCCTGCCGGCCAACATCCATAAGCGTGACCTGCACCAGATCCACATGATGGCGTGGAAGAAGGGCATGAAGTCGCTGTATTACTGCCGCTCGCTATCCATTCAGCGCGCCGACACGATCAGCGAGAAGGTCGCGATCCAGCCCAGCCTCGGCCTCGCGGTGGCCAACGACGTGCTGCCGCCGCTGCCCCTGGTGGCCAAGGCGGCCGAGACCACGAACTACGAGGAATGCCTCGCCTGTCAGTGAGGCTGCGCGTCGCCGGTCGGGTCTAGGGGGGCCCGGTCGGCGACGTCATCTTATCCAGGCTATCCACAGCACCACGCCCGTATCGTGAACGGCTGCGGCCGGCGGGCGGCGCTATGATCAACCCTGAAACAAAGGCGGAACCGCGCGGCCCGACTGCGCCGTGGGCTTGCCGCGCCATAACGGAAGGGCCTCTCGCATGCCTGACGGCTTCAGCACCAACGGGGCGGGCTCGCCCGACGAACTGCCCGTGAAGTTCGACCTGCTGACCTCCAACCCGGTCTACAAGCCCTTCCGCTATCCCTGGGCCTACGAGGCCTGGCTGATGCAGCAGCGCGTCCACTGGCTGCCGGAAGAAGTGCCGATGGCCGACGACGTGAAGGATTGGCAGAAGAACCTGTCGGAATCCGAGCGTAACCTGCTCACCCAGATCTTCCGCTTCTTCACCCAGGCAGATGTCGAGGTGAACAACTGCTACATGAAGCACTACAGTCAGGTCTTCAAACCGACCGAAGTGCTGATGATGCTCTCCGCCTTCTCCAACATCGAGACGGTGCACATCGCCGCCTATTCGCACCTGCTCGACACCATCGGCATGCCGGAGATCGAGTACACCGCCTTCCTCAAGTACAAGGAGATGAAGGACAAGTACGACTACATGCAGAGCTTCTCGGTCGCCAACAAGACCGAGATCGCCAAGACCCTGGCCGCCTTCGGCGCCTTCACCGAGGGCTTGCAGCTCTTCGCCTCCTTCGCGATCCTGATGAACTTCCCCCGCTTCAACAAGATGAAGGGGATGGGCCAGATCGTGACCTGGTCCGTGCGCGACGAGACGCTGCACTGCCTGTCCGTGATCCGGCTGTTCCGCACCTTCGTGCAGGAGAACCCGGAGATCTGGACGGAGGAGTTCCGCCGCGACCTCTACCTGATCTGCGCCACCATCGTGGACCACGAGGACGCCTTTATCGACCTCGCCTTCGAGTTGGGCGGCGTGCAGGGCCTGACCGCGCCGGAGGTGAAGTCCTACATCCGCTTCATCGCCGACCGCCGACTGCAGCAGTTGGGGCTGGAGCCGCTCTACCACGTGGAGAAGAACCCGCTCCCCTGGCTCGACGAGATGCTGAACGCGATCGAACACGCCAACTTCTTCGAGAACCGGGCCACCGAGTACTCCAAGGCCTCCACCGTCGGGACCTGGGAAGAAGCCTTCTCCGACTCCGTGTTCAGCCCCGTCCGGCCAGCAGAAGAGATCACCGCCCAGCATTGAAGTCGAATTTTCGTTGCAGACCGCCGCGAAGCTGCGCGGCGGCCTCTACTGTCGATAAAAAGGAACTGTTTCAGCAAATCTAAATCAGTTCACGTACATTTTTCTCGGCCTTCTAGGCTTCGGCTGCCGCTCCGCTTAGGCTGTTCAGGCATCCGGGGGTTTTACCCAGAAGATGTGCCGAGGAGCCTGAACTGAGCATGCCTGAAGGCGACGACATCAGCGGCCGAGCGGCGCCACGTGGCGTTTCCGTCCCTCGGCAGACGCGCCGCCTGTCCGACAAGATCCTGATCGCGTTCCATCACGCTTGCGATCAGGAAGACTATGAGATTGCGGAGGAGCTACTGCGTTTGTTGGAGATGATGCTGACCCGCCGACCGGTGCAGCCGGACGCGAACCGCCGCAAGAACATCGAGAGCCTGGTCGCCGCGCACGAGCGTCTCTGGTTGTTGAAGCACCCGGAGCCCCGGCGCTAGGGTCCGCTCGAAAGGTCTGGCGCGGCCTGGGCGCCGTCCTCCATCTCCGGAAGGAACTCCGGCTAGGCCGTTCAGCTGGCAGCCCCGTCCAGCCCGGCATCGCCCAGCGAGGCCCCGTCGCGCAGGATGGCCGTCGCTGCCGCCGTCCAGCCCTGGCCGGCATGCAGCACCAACCCTGGCAGCAGCCGGTCCGGCCCACGCGCGCCCAGGCGCCCGTCCAGCAGCACCCGCTTCGCCGCCATCCCGGCTCGCGGCCAGAGCGGCAGGGTCGACACTGCCCCGAAGCCGGCTTCCCGCAGCGCCGCCCAGCCTTCCCCATGCCGCGCCGCGGGCAGGACCAGCGTGGCGGTCCCCCCCCGCCGCAGCTTCCTGGCCAGGGCGGCCGTCCAGGCCAGCAGTGGCACCTCGGCTTCGGCATGGGTGGCCGCGGCCCGGATGGCCGCGGGCGGTGTCGTGCCGGTGTTCCAGTAGGGCGGGTTGGCCAAGCCGTGGTCGCAGCGGGGCAGGCCGTCCAGGGCTTCGGGCCGCGTCAGGTCGGCCACCCGCACGGCGACCGCCTCGCCCCAGCCATTCAGCCCGGCATTCTCCGCGGCCAGCGCCGCCAGCGCCAGGTCGCGCTCCAGCGCCACGGCCCGCAATCCCCGCACCCGCGCCAGCAGGCACAGCGTGGCCGCCCCCGAGCCGCAGCCGAGCTCCAGCACCTGCTCGCCCGGCCGCGCCGGCACCCGGGCCGCCAGCATCACCGCGTCCAGCCCGGCACGTAGCCCCACCCGCGGCTGCAGCAGCCGGACGCGCCCGCCCAGCAGCCGGTCTTCCGTGCGCTCGCTCAAACCGTGTCTTCGCCGGCGTCCCGCAGCACGGCGCGGGCGGCAGCCGCATCCTGCGTCCGCACCGCGAGGCGGCGGGGAAAGGCGCCGATGCCGCCCTCGACCGCGCTGATATGGGCGTCCAGCACCAGCGGCTCGATGCCGGCATCGCGCAGCAGCGCCTGCAGGAAACCGAGGCGAACCAGATCCGTGGACACCGCGACAACCTGCATGCAGCGTTCAAACCCTTGATTTCGCGTGCCTTGGCTCGAAGGGCCGCGATGGCTATGGTGCGCCGCCATTCCCCGAGGTCAATGCCCGCTTGAGCGCCGCCACCAGCCCTACGCCTTCCAGGCTCGATCTCGCGCGGGACGGCGCCGCGGGCCTCGCTGCCGCGCGCGGGACGGATCGCGACCCCGAGGCGGCGCTGACCACGCTGACCAACCTCGTGCGCGACGACTTGGAAGCCTGCAACCGCCTGATCGTGGCGCGCATGGACAGCCCGGTGGCGCTGATCCCGCAGCTCGCGGCGCATCTGGTGGCCGCCGGTGGCAAGCGGCTCCGGCCACTGCTGACGCTCGCCGCCGCGCGCCTGTGCGGCTATCGCGGCGACCGGCATGTCGGCCTGGCTGCCTGCGTGGAGTTCATCCACACCGCGACCCTGCTGCACGACGACGTGGTGGACGAGAGTGCGCTGCGCCGTGGCCAGGCCAGCGCCAACGCGCTGTTCGGCAACAAGGCATCCGTGCTGGTGGGCGACTTCCTGTTCGCCCGCGCCTTTCAGCTGATGACGCAGGACGGTTCGCTGCGGGTGCTGGAGATTCTGTCCAGCGCCTCCGCCACCATCGCCGAAGGCGAGGTGCTGCAACTCGTGACCCAGAACGACACCGCCACCACGCAGGAGCAGTACCTGCAGGTGATCGAGGGCAAGACCGCCGCCCTGTTCGCCGCGGCGACGGAGGTGGGCGCCGTGGTGGCCGACCGTCCGGCGGAGGACGCGGCGGCGCTGGCCACTTATGGCCGGGCGCTCGGCATGGCCTTCCAGCTGGTGGACGACGCGCTGGACTACAGCGCCAGCCAAGCCGCGCTCGGCAAGACGGTGGGCGACGACTTCCGCGAGGGCAAGATCACTCTGCCCGTGCTGCTGGCCTTCGAGGGCGGCACGGAGGAGGAGCGCGCCTATTGGCGCCGCGTGCTGGAAGACCGCGATCAGCGGGACGGCGACCTCGAGCACGCGCTGGAACTGATGCACCGGCACGGCACGCTGGACGCCACCGTGGCGCGGGCGCGGGACTACGGCCGGGCGGCGACCGACGCCCTGGGGCGCTTCCCGGACGGGCCGGAGCGCCGCGCGCTGGCGGATATCGTGGAGTTCTGCATCGCCCGCGCGCGCTGAGCAGCCCCGGCCGGCCGCCGCGCCGGCGCGGGACGCCGCCTGACGGGGCTGCCCGGTCACCTCAGCCCCGCCCGACAAAGGGCATCGCCGTCGCCATGATCGTCATGTGCTGGACGTTGGCGTCCAGCGGCAGGGCGGCCATGTGCGCCACCGCGCCGCCGACATGGGCCACGTCCATCAGCGGCTCGGCGGCGATCGAGCCGTCCGCCTGCGGTACGCCGCGGGCCATACGCCCGGTCATCTCCGTGCCGGCATTGCCGATGTCGATCTGGCCGCAGGCGATGTTGTGCCGCCGCCCGTCCAGGCTGAGGGACTTGGTCAGCCCGGTGATCGCGTGCTTGGTGGCCGTGTAGGGCACGCTGCCCGGCCGCGGCGCATGGGCGCTGATGGAGCCGTTGTTGATGATGCGCCCGCCCTGCGGCCGCTGCGCCTTCATCATCGCGTAGGCCGCGCGGGCGCACAGGAAGCTGCCGTGCAGGTTGGCGGCCACCACGCCGAACCAGTCTTCGTCGGTGGTCTCGTCGATCTCGGCGCTGGGGCTGCCGCGCCCGGCATTGTTGAACAGCAGGTCCAGCCGCCCGAAGCGGTCCCGCACCGCCGCGAACAGGGCGGTGACCTGCGCCGGGTCGGAAATGTCGGCCGGCACGGGCAGGCAGCGCGCGGCGGCCTCGCCGGCCTTTGCCACGGTGTCCCGCAGGGCTTCGGCGCGGCGGCCGGCCAGGGCCACGGACCAGCCCTCCGCCAGCAGCGCCAGGGCCGCGGCGCGGCCGATGCCCGACCCCGCCCCGGTGACCAGGGCAATTCCCCTGCCGCTCATGCCCGCACTCCCTCCCGGCCCGGCGGCAGCCTGCGGCGCGCCCGCCCAGGGTGCAACTCGCGGCGCGGCGCCGGCTGGGCCATCCTGGCGGGGCGCGCGACGCGGAGCGGGGAGGAAAGGGCGTGGATCTCGGGATCGAGGGCTTGCGGGTGCTGGTGACGGCGGGGGCGGCCGGCATCGGGCGCGCGGTGGTGGACGGCTTCGCGGCGGAAGGCGCGCGCGTCTTCGCCTGCGACCTGGACGCCGCGGCGCTGGACGCGCTGCCGCCGGGCATCGGCCGCGCCGTGGCCGACGTGGCGGACCGGGCGCAGGTCGCGGCGATGATGGCGGCGGCGCTGGACCATCTCGGCGGGCTGGACGTGCTGGTGAACAATGCCGGCATCGCCGGCCCTACCGGCGCGCTGGAGGCCATCCACCCGGAGGATTGGGACCGCACCCTGGCGGTCTGCCTGACCGGGCAGTTCAACTGCGCCCGCCTCGCCGTGCCGCACCTGCGGCGCAGCGGCAACGCCTCCATCGTGAACATGTCCTCCGCCGCCGGGCGGATGGGCTTCGCGCAGCGCAGCCCCTATGCCGCGGCGAAGTGGGGCGTGATCGGGCTGACCAAGTCGCTGGCCATCGAGCTGGGCGAGGCCGGCATCCGCGTCAACGCCATCCTGCCCGGGCTGGTGGCGGGCGACCGGCAGCGCCGGGTGCTGGAAGCCAAGGCGCAGGAACGCGGTTTGAGCTTCGCGGAGGTGGAGCGGCTCGCCTTCTCCTTCACCTCGATCAAGGACTATGTCACGCCCGGGCAGATCGCCGATCAGGTGCTGTTCCTGTGCTCGCCGCGCGGCCGCACCATCTCCGGCCAGGCCATCGCGGTGGATGGCGACATGCGGATGCTGGCCTGAGGGGTTCAGGCGCCGATCAACCGGCCGCGCTCCCACCAGACTTCCTTGGGGCTGATCAGGAAGATGTAGGTTTCCTGATCGCGGTGCGGGCGGTAGCCGCCGTTGTTGCGTCCGTCGAGCTCGATCTTGGTGACGCTGCCCGTGTATTTCAGCGGTTCGCCGGTGCGCGGGTCCTTTTCCGGGTAGGGGCCGACGCGGAAAAAGGCGGCGCAGGCGGGGGCCGGGATCGGGCCGGCAGGGTCGTAGGTGTCGGTGATGCCCATCCAGTGCTTGGCGATGTCGCCGGCATTGGTCTCGATGGCGCGCCAGCCGCCGCTCTGCTGCCACAGGTTGGACTGCGGCGCGATATTGGCGCTGATGTCGGGCCCGCCGAGGTCGAGACCCAGCAGGTGGCCCTTGTCGGTGCCGTAGGCCTTGCCGGTCGGATGCTCGTTCAGCGGCTTCGGGGCACCTGGCCGACCCTTGGTGGTGACCGGCACGATGATCCCGTAGACGCTGCGCGGCACGTTGCTCTCGATCGTGTGCCAGTCGTTGGTGCCGAAGGGTTTGTTGTCGGAGATGGTGACCACCCCGGCCCAGGGCGGGCGCGGCGTGTTCTTGACCATCTGACGCACTTCGATCTGGCCCATGCGGCGCTCCTCCCGGGGTGGGAAGGATGCCGCGGGGGGCGCAGGTCTGTCGACCGTCGCGACGGCGCAGGCTCATCGCCGCAGCGCCGCCGTGGCCGCGTCGGCCGGGAAGAAGCTTTCCAGCGTCAGCTCCGACACGGTGATCTCCAGCGGCGTGCCGAACACGGTGGTGGTGCTGAGGAAGCTCAGCGCGCGTCCGTCCAGCGCCAGGCGCAGCGGCACCAGGATGCCCGGCGGCTGCCGCGCGGCGGCCGGGGCGCCGCGGGCGATGCGGCGTCCCGCCCTCATTCGGCGCGCAGCAGGCGCCGGGCGCCGGTGAAGTGCTTCGCCAGCCCGGCGCAGTGGCAGGCCACGGCGGGGGCGATGGCCTCGCACCAGCCGCGGACCTCCGCGGTGGTGGCGCGGATCTCCGCGGCGACGGCCTCGGCGTCGCGGAACAGCTGCTGCTCGTCCAGGCCCAGCACGGCGCCATCCCGCAGGCGCCACTGCCCGGCCACCATCACGTCGCGCAGGGCGGCGCCGTCCTCGGTGAAGACCAGCTGCTGCGCGGCGTCGTTGAAGGGCGCCCAGTTCACGTGCCGGAGGTCCAGCAGCAGCAGGTCGGCGGGCTGGCCCGGGGTGAGGGTGCCGTCGCCCTCCAGCCCCAGCAGCGCGCGGGAGCCGGCGGTGGCGAGGTGCAGGGTTTCCGCCGCGCCCAGCCAGTCCTCGTCCTCCAGCAGGCGGGAAGCGAAGGCGGCGAGGCGCATCGCCGCGAACATGTTCTGGTTGTCCGAGGAGCCGGAACCGTCCGTGCCGATCCCCACCGTCACGCCCGCCCGCAGCGCCCGCCGCACCGGCGCGATGCCGGAGGCCAGCCGCATGTTGGCGCCGGGGTTGTGCGCCAGCCCGGCGCCGCGTTCCGCCAGCAGGGCGAGGTCGGCCTCGGTCAGCCAGACCCCGTGGGCGGCGGAGAAGCGGGGCGTCACCAGGCCCATCGCGTCGAGGTGGCGCAGCAGGGTGGTGCCGTAGCGCTCCGCGCCGGCGGCGGCCTGGTAGCGGGCCTCAGCGACGTGGGTCTGCACGGGCAGCCCGTGCTCGGCGGCCAGGGCGGCGCAGCCGCGCAGGAACCCGTCGGTGCCGTGCAGCGGGATGGTGGGGCCCAGGCCCAGCCGCACCGGACCGGCGGGCCAGCGGCGCGCCAGGGCGTCGATCGTGGCCAGGGTTTCGGCGCCATCAGGCATCCGCATCGCTGCGGCGCGGGCGCGGTGTTCGGGCGGCAGGGCGTCCACCAGGCCCGGCGTGGCCTGGAAAAAGTTGAGGTCGGCGATCATCGGCGCCAGCACGGCGCGCAGGCCGACGGCGGCGTAGGCCTCCCCCATGGCCAGCAGCCCGTCCGCGGTGGGGCCGGGGAACTCCGCCGCCAGGTCGAAGCCGGCGACGCAGCCCTTGCGCAGCATCTCCACCGCCGTGAGCCGGGTGGAGATGCGCTTGGCCTCCAGCCCGCGGCCCCCGCCGACCCAGGGCGCGTGCGCCAGCAGCAGGGCGAGGTCCCACTTGTCGCCCATGCCCTTGCTCAGCCCGCCATGGCCGTGGGTGTGGGCGTTCACCAGGCCGGGCAGGCAGAGGCGGTCGGCGGCGTCGAGGCGCTCGGCCGCCTCGACCGGCGTGCCGGGGGGGAGGAGGGCGGCAATGCGGTCGCCCTCGATCAGCAGGTCGCGGTGCGGGGCGGAGCGCGCATCCGCCGCCAGCACGCGGGCGCCGGCGAGGAGCAGGCGGTGGGGGGCGGCGGGAGCCGCCGGGGGGAGGGCGGCGGCCACCGAAGGGGCGGTGGGTGGCACCGGAGCGGCGGCGGTCACGGCCAGCCCAGCGCCACGGCGCGCGGGATGCGGGCGCGGCCGGCGGCGTCGCGCAGCAGGTGCCGCAGGGAGCGGAAAGGGCCGGTGCGGGACCGGCCGCCGCGCGGGCCGAAGGAATTCGCGACGGCGGACGGCAGCCGCGCGAGGGTTTCGGACAAAAGCGGGTCGGGCAGCAGCCAGGGCGGGGCGCGTAGGGCGGAGCGCAAACCGAGGCGGCGGATCAGCAGCACCAGGCCGAGGCCGAGGACGCGGTGGGCGCGACGGGCGGCGCGGCAGATCCAGGATTCCAGGGCGCGCAGCGGGTGGTCGGCGGGGGCCTCGGCCAGGGCGCGGAGGAGGCGTCCCCACAGCCCGGCATGGGTGAGGCGGCGGAAATGCCGCGACACGGTGTCGGGCTTGCCGAAGCGGGCGGGCAGGGCGTGCCAGGGCGCGCCTGATGTGCAGGCGAGGTGGAAGATGGCGTTCATGCGGGTGCGCGCGTCACGCAGCGGGCGGCCCTGGGGGAGGTCGCGGGCGAGGTGGGGCAGAAGGGCCTGCCACTCGCCGTCGGAGAGCGGGGACCAGGGTCGGGGCGGGGTCAGGCGAGGGCTATGAGGAAGGGGCATGGAAGGGAGTGAACCAGAACGCGCACGAATAGGCAAACATTCCTGTGGCTGTCCGTGCGAATTTCATGTGCCGCGACGGCGTTCGCCCTTGCCGCCCGCCCGGGGGCGCGGGATCGCGCGCCCCCCTCCTACAGCGCCCGCTCGGAGCCGGGCGGCAGCCGGGCGATCAGGTGCGACACGGGCACGAAGCCGAAGCGCCCGACGCGGCTGTCCAGGGACCGGTCGCGGAAGTCGCCGAGCACGAAGAGGTGCCCCGCCGGGACCGTGACCGCCGGCATGTTGGCTTCCCGGGGCGCTGCCTCGGCCAGGATCACGTAGGAGCGGCCGTTCGGCAGGGTTTCGCGGCTTATGGGCCGCGGGGCGCCCTGGCCCGGCGCCGGCGTGAAGGTGCCCGCCGGATCGAGGTCGGCCGTCCGGCCGTTGACGAGGAGCCGGCCGGCCCGGATCTCGACGACATCTCCGGGCAGGCCGATCACCCGCTTCGCCCAGGTGCCGCGGCCGTATTCGGCGGGTACCCGAAACGTCACCACGTCGCCCGCCTGCAGCGTCGGGTGGAGCGTGTTGAGCGCGATGGAGGACGCCGCGACCCGGCTGCCGAAGAAGGCGGCGTGATCGAAGCATTCGAAGCTGGCCGCTTCGCCTTCGGGAAGCAGCGGCGCCATGGAGGGGGAGGAGCTGCGATAGGTCTTCTGCTGCCCCAGGCAGTCGTGCCAGGGCGGCCCTTCCTCCAGCCCCTGGGCCGTCCGCAGCGCCAGGATCGGGGCCAGCACCGCCACGGCCACGGTCAGCAGGATCGGCACCGGCCGGCGGGGAAGGGAGGGACGCCATGGAAAACGAGGCAGGCGCATCGATCCTGTCCGAAACGCAAGGGGAGCTTGAACTAAGGATGCATGCCGGATCGAAACAAGCCCCTGCCGTCTCGGGCGGGACGCGCGGCTTTCGGCCGGCTGCCCGCCCGGGGGCAGCTCACACCGCGCGTTCGGAGGCCGGCGGCAGGAACCGGTCCGTGAACAGGCTTTCCGCCGTGGGCGGGCTGCCGATGCCGTAGGCTTCGGCGTTGGTGCGCACCAGCAGGCGGGCGCGTTCCATGTCGAGGTATCCGAGGCCGTTGCTGCGGACGTTGGGCGTCAGCATGGAACGGTCGCGGGTCATGGCGAAGCGGCGGGCTTCCAGTGCTTCGTCGAACAGCGGTTCGCGCTTCTTCAGGGCGGCCATGCCGGCGGGGACGTCGTTGAGCAGCGCCTTGAGCCCGCCCACCGAGGCGCGCACGAACTTGGCGGCGGTCTCGCCGTTCCGCTCCAGCCAGTCGGCGCGGCACATCACGGCGGAGCCGTAGAGGTCGAGGCCGTTCTCGGCATAGGGCCAGCTCAGGATGCTGTCCTCCGGCACGCCGATGCCGACGAGGTTGAAGTGCACGGTGAACAGGAAGCCCGTCACCGCGTCCACCTGCCGCTGCACCAGCATGGTGTCACGCAGATTGGGCGCCATGGAGGTCCAGTTGATCCCCGCCATGTTGATGTTCGCCGCCTTGGCGAAGGCGGGGAACAGGATGCGCGAGGCTTCGGCATCCGGCGCGCCGAGCTTCTTGCCGGCGGCGTCCTGCGGCTTGTCGATGCCGCGCCCCTTCACCGTGACCAGCGCCGCCGCGGTGCGGTCGAAGACTTGGTAGATGGAGACCAGCTTCTTGTCGGGGTTCTCAGCGTTGAACTTCACCGCGCCGGACGGATCGGTGAAGCCGATGTCGTAGGCGCCGGAGGCGAGCTTCACGATGGTGTCGCCGGAGCCGAAGCCGCGGTCCATCCGCACCGCCAGCCCTTCGCGGGCGTAGAGGCCGCGGTCCTCGGCCAGGGCCCACATGCCGTGGTTGCCCTGCAGCGCCCAGTCCAGCGAGAAGCGCAGTGGTGTCTGTGCCGCGGCCCCGCGCAGGAAGGGGGTGGCCAGGGGGGCGGCCAGGGCGGCGCCCAGCAGGGTGCGGCGGTGCGTCACGTTGCGTGTTCTCCCGGTGCGGGCGGCTCCACAGCGGCGGGAACCGTCCCGTGGTGGGAGGCAAGAACCGGGCCGGGACCGGGCGCGGCGGTGTTGCCGCACGCGGCCCGCGGGGTTCAGCGCCGCGCCGGCAGCACCGGCGTGCGCAGCGGCTGTCCGGCGAAATGCGCCGCGAGGTTGTCCAGCACCAGCCCCACCGATGCGGCGGCGGATTCCGGCGAGCGCCCCGCCATGTGCGGCGTCAGCACCAGGTTGCGCAGCCCCACCATGGCGGGGGGCACTTCGGGTTCGCCCTCCACCACGTCCAGCGCGGCGCCGGCTAGGCGGCCGGCCTCCAGCGCCGTGATCAGCGCCGCGGTGTCCACCACGCTGCCGCGGGCGATGTTGACCAGGAAGCCCTGCGGCCCCAGCGCTTCCAGCACCGCCGCGTCCACCAGGTGGCGCGTGCCCGCGCCGCCGGGGGTGGCCACGACCAGGAAGTCGGACGCCGCGGCCAGCTCGCGCGGGGTGGCGCAGTATTCCCAGGGGCTGTCCGCCACGGGCGAGCGGTTGTGGTAGCGCACGGTCATGCCGAAGCCGCCGGCGCCGCGCCGGGCGATGCCGGCGCCGATGCGCCCCAGCCCCAGCACGCCCAGCCGCTTGCCCGACACGCTGGGGCGGGTGTCGCGCGACGTCGCCCAGCCGCTGCCGCGCGCCGCCACGTCGCCCTGCGGCACGGCGCGCACGGCGGCCAGCAGCAGCGCCATGGCGTGGTCGGCCACCGTGCTGTCGTTGGTGCCGGCGCCGTTGACCACCGCGATGCCGCGGGCCGCGGCGGCGTCCAGGTCGATGCCCTCGTAGCCGGCGCCCAGGGCGCAGGCGATCTCCAGCGCCGGCAGCTGCGCCATCTCCGCCGCGGACAGGCCGGTGGTGCCGTTGGTCAGCACCGCCCGCACCTGGGCGCCGGCGGCGGCCACGCCCTCGGCGCGGTGGGCGGCCGGGGTGGCGCGGTGCACGTGGTAGCCGGCCGCTTCCAGCCGTTGCAGCGAGGCGGGGGCGAGGTCGATCAGCAGCAGCAGGCCAGGGTTCATGGTGTTCGGGCGCCGTTCAGGGATGCGCGACCCTAGCGGCTCGGTGGGCGGTGCGCCCAGGGAGGAGAAAGGCCGGGGGAGTGAACTCCCCCGGTCCCCCTCCTTTTTTCGGGAGTCTGTGGGTGCCTTGAGCGGCACCCCCAAAACTCCCGAAAATAGAAGGGGGTCCGGGGGGATACTTCCCCCCGGCTTCCTTCAACCCTCCACCGGCTCCAGGTCCACCGCCACGTCCAGGCTGTGCCGGCCACCGCCCAGGATCACGCCGCGCAGGGGCGACACGTCGCCGAAGTCGCGGCCCCAGCCCAGCACCACGTGTTCCTCGCGCACCACCAGGTCGTTGGTGGGGTCGAGGTCCACCCAGCCGTGCTCCGGGCCGAGCCAGGCGCCGACCCAGGCGTGCGACATGTCGGCGCCCTGCCGCTTGGGCTGCCCCGGCGGCGGGTAGGTGCGCAGGTAACCCGACACGTAGCGCGCCGGCAGGCCCAGCGCCCGCAGCCCGGCGATCATGACGTGCGAGAAGTCCTGGCACACGCCCTGGCGGCGGCGCAGCACCTCCTCCACGGGGGTGGCGATGGTGGTGACGCCGGAGCGGAAGGCGAATTCCCGCCGGAAGCGGCCGTTGAGGTCCAGCAGCCCCGCCAGCACGGGCCGGCCGGGCGGGAAGGAGGCGGCGGCGAAGTCGCGCGCCGCCTCGCCGATCTCGACCATCGGGCTGGGAAACAGGAACTCCGCGACGTCCGCCGTGCGCGGCGCCAGGGCGGCCACGGATTCCCAGGCGGGGGTGGCGTCCGCCGCGGGCGGGTCGGGGAAGCGGACTTCCACCGTGGCTTCGGACAGCACCTCGAAGCGCTCGTGCTCGCTGTTGAGGAACATCCAGGCGGTGCGGTTGCCGAAATGGTCCAGGCCGCCGGTGACGCGCGCCGCCGCGGGGGTGCTGGACAGGCTCTCGTGCAGCACGCGCTGGTGCGGCAGCGGGCGCGGGCTGAGGTGCAGCATGTGCGTCGCCATGTCCACCGGCTGGCCGTAGCGGTAGGTGGTCCGGTGGCGCACCCGCAGCCTCACGCCGCCCCCCGCAGCGCCGGCGTGAGCGGTTCCGGCCCGAGGGTGCGGGCCGGCGGCAGCAGGGTGAAGTAGTGGCGCGAGATCGCCTCGGCCAGTTCGCCGGCGCGTTCGCCCACGCGACGGAGGCGGGCCGGGGCGCCGGTGCCGCCTTCCGCGGCGACGGCGGAAACCTCGGCCAGCAGGGCGGCGGCTTCGGCCGACAGGGCGTCGGGGCCGCCGGCCAGGTCTTCCAGCAGCAGCCGCGCCTGCGCCAGCTGGAAGCCGAGGCCGCGGGGGTTGCCGGCTTCCGCCAGCACCAGCAGCAGCACCGGCCCCGGCTGCGGCGCGTCCAGGTGGCGGGTGCGGTAGGTGATCACGCTGTCGCACAGTTCCAGTGCCAGGCGCAGCCCGGCCTCAGCGCGCGCCGCCGGCTGGTCCAGCGCCAGGCCGAGCGCCGAGGCGATGGACTGCGCCCGCTCCACCCGGCGGCCGAGGTCCAGGAAGGTGTGGGCGCCGCCGCGCACCATGTTCTCCGCCGCCACGCCGGCCACCACGGCGCCGTAGCGCAGCGCGGCGCCCAGCAGGCGGGACAGGTCGGCCTCGTCGCGGATTTCCGGCAGGGCGCGGCGCAGCTCGCGCAGCGGCTGCAGGAAGGCGTCGTGCATGTCGCCCGTTTGCCGGTCGCGGGTGGCGTCCACCAGCCGGGCGATGCGGCCGAAGCTCTGGCTCAGCGGGCCGTCGGCGCGGGCGGCGCGCAGCAGGGCGCGGCGCAGCGCCCCGGCATCGCCGCCGGCGGGCGCGTCCTCGGCGGTGGCCAAACCGGCGGGGATCAGGCAGCGGGCGAGGGTGGCCAGCTCCGCCAGTTCGTGCGGCAGCAGCGCGTCGCGTTCCAGCCGGGCCAGGGCGGCGCGGCTCAGCCGGGCGGCGTTGTCCAGGCGTTCCACGTAGCGGCCGAGCCAGAACAGGTTGTCCCCGGCGCGCGAGGGCAGGTCGGCCGCGGCGCGGGCGGGGCGGCGGGTGGGCAGCGGCGCGGGGGACGGGGCGGGCCGGTCGCCGCGCTCCTCCTCCAGCACCCAGACATCCTTGCTCAAGCCGCCGGCCGTCATGCGTTCCAGCGGCGGCGCGTCGGGCGCGACCACCCGGGCGAAGCCGCCGGGCAGGGCGTGCCAGCGGCCGGCATCCTGCATCAGGAACAGGCGCAGCCGGACCGGCAGGGGGGTCTTGTTGCCGCGGCTGCCGCCCGCTGCGTCCCAGCACGGCGCCAGGGAAGGCGGCGCCGCCTCCGTCACCGCCCAATCGCCCGGGCGCGCGGCCATCGCCGCCCGTTGCTCCGCGCCCGCCTCGGCCAGGGGCACCGCGGGGGCGCGGGCATCGGCGGCGGGGCGCAGCACCCAGCGGCCGGGCTCGCGCAGCGCCTCGTCCAGCGCGCCGGGCTCGCCCAGCCAGCGCGTCGGCAGGGAGGGCAGCCGCAGCTCCTCGGCCAGCAGGCGGCGGCACAGGGCGGGCAGGAAGGCAGCCAGGGCGGGGGCTTCCACCACCCCGGCGCCGGGGTCGTTGAGGATGCGAACCGCGCCGTTGCGTGCCGCGTCCAGCAGCCCCACCACGCCGCCCGCCGCGGCGGCGCCGAATTCCAGCGGGTCCAGCCGGCGGCCCTCCATGCGCCGCAGCAGCACGCCGATCGGCTGCAGGCCGCGCAGGGTTTTCAGGAACAGGTCGCCGTTGCGCACCGTCAGGTCGCCGGGCTCCACGGGGATGCAGCCCAGGGCGCGGGCCAGCACCACGTTCTCGGCCCAGCTGGGATCACCGACGCCGGGGGTGAGCAGGGCGATGCCGTCGCCAGCGCGGCCCGGGGGCGCCGCCCGGCGCAGCGCCTCGGCCCAGCTTTCCAGGAAGGGGCGGTGCGGGCGCAGGAAGGCGTTGCGGAAGGCTTCCGGCAGCTTGCGCGCCAGCATGCGCCGGTTTTCCAGCGCCTGCGCCAGCCCGGCCATGCGGGCGGTGCTGTCGGCCACCACGCGCCAGCGGCCGTCGGGCGCGCGGTCGAGGTCGAAGGCGCAGGACTGTGCCAGCATGCCCTGCGGCACCTGGCCGGCGGCGCGGCAGGGGCGCAGGAAGCCGGGGTTGGTGAACACCAGCTCGGCCGGCAGCAGCCCCTCGGCGAGGCTGCGCTGTTCGCCGTACAGGTCGCGCAGCAGCGCTTCCAGCAGCCGGGCGCGCTGTTGCAGCCCGGCTTCCAGCGCGGCGAACTCCGCCGCCGGCAGCGGCAGGGGGAAGGGGTCGCAGCGCCAGCCTGCCACCACCCGTTCCTCGGAGGGGAGGAGGGCGGTGATGCCTTCCTCCTCCAGGGCGCGGTGGAGGCGCAGCACGCGGTCGGCCAGCTCGTTCTCGGGCAGGGCGGAAAAGGCGCTGAGCACCCCGCGCCAGTGCGGGCGGACGCGGCCGCTGCCGTCCACCATCTCGTCGAGGGCAGCGCTCATGGCTGGGCGTCCCGGGGCGCGGCCGGGGATGCGGCGGCGGGGCCGGGGGGCGGAGTCATCGGGTGCATCTTGCCGGGGGCGGTGCCGCGGCACCAGCCCGCGCGCATCACGCCGCCGAGGGCGCCCGTCAGGGCCGGTCGGCCACCCGCCGCAGCGTCATCGACACGGAGAACTCTGTCTCCGTCGCTTCCAGCCGTCCCGCGATAGGGGCGGCCGAGGCGGGTTCCGGCGCCGCCGCCAGCGGGATGTGCCCTTCGGCGGTGAACAGGCCGGAGGTCGGGTCCAGCCCGATCCAGCCCGCGCCCGGCAGCCAGACTTCCGCCCAGGCGTGCAGGTCGGCGCGGTCGGGCTTCTCGCCCTCCGCCAGCTGCACGAGATAGCCGGAACAGAAGCGGGCGGCGAAGCCCAGGGCGCGCAGCAGCTGCACCAGCAGCCAAGCGGAGTCGCGGCAGGAGCCCCGGCCTTCCGCCAGGGTCCGCGCCGGCGACCAGATGCCGGGCTCGTCGCGGGTGACATAGGCGATGCGGTTCTGCACCAGGGTGTTGGCCGCGCCCAGCAGCGCCACCGTGTCGCGCCGGCCGGTGCCCAGCGACAGCACCAGCGCGCCCAGCTCGGCATCGGGGATCTCGGTTTCGCCGAAGGGGGCGAGCTGGGATTGCAGCAGGTCGGGGTAGCGGAAGGGCCATTCGGCGGCTTCCGGCTCCAGGACGAAGTCGAAAGGGTTGATCGGGGACAGGTCGGCGGTCAGCTCCACCCGCACCTCGAACGCAGAAATGCGCCCGGGGATCAGCAGCCGCGCCTGCGGGTTGCCCAGCGGGTCGGCCAGCCAGCGCAGGGTTTCCGGCACGGGGTCCACGTGCAGGGCGTAGTCCAGGATCGGCGTGCGCCCGTGCGGCGCCGGGCGCAGCCGCACCGTTTGCGGGCCGAGGCTGACCGGCCGCGCGTAGCGGTAGCGGGTGCGATGGGTGAGCGCGACGAGCGGGGCCATGGGGCGGAGGCTAGCCGCTCAGGCCCCGCGCCGCATCAGCGGCGCCAAGCACGGTCGGCCGCATCACCGCCGCCAAGCGCGGTCGAGCCGCACGAAGCGGTTCACCAGCAGCAGCAGCGCCACCGTCAGCAGGATGGTCAGGGTGGAGATGGCGTTCACCGTGTTTTCCAGGCTGAAGGAGGCTTCGGCATAGATCCGCACCGGCAGGGTCTGCATCCGGGCATTGGTCAGGAAGGCCGTCACCGTGACCTCCCCGAAGGAGATCAGGAAGCCCAGGATGCCCGCCACTGCCAGGCCGGGGGCCAGCTGCGGCAGGATCACCCGCCGGAACACCCGCGCCGGCGAGGCGCCCAGGCCGGCGGCCGCTTCCTCCTGCGCCACATCCAGCCCGGCGACGGAAGCGCGCAGCAGGGCCAGGGTGAAGGGCGCCACCAGCACGACGTGGACGCCCAGGATGCCCAGGAAGGGCGGCAGCGCGCCGAACCAGTGCAGCAGCTTCAGCATGCCCAGGCCCACGGCGATGCCGGGCAGGGCCAGGGGCAGCATGAACCCCGCGCCCAGGGCTTCCCGCCCGGGGAAGCGGCCGCGCACCAGGGCGAAGGCCGCCGGCAGCGACAGGGTGAGGGACACGATCACCGTGGCCAGGGCGAGCTGCGCCGAGGTCCAGGCGTCGAGGAGGTAGCGCGTGCTCTCGGCGATGCGGGCGTACCATTTCCAGGTGAAGCCGTAGAAGCCGGCGACGCTGGCCTGCGGCGTGTCGTTGACGCTGGCCACCATCACCAGCAGCAGCGGAAACACCAGCAGCAGCACCGCGATCACCAGCAGCAGCCGGCCGAGCCAGGGCCCCACGGCCTCAGCCAGCGGAACCAGCAGGCGCCGGGCCGCCGGGGGCAGGGACAGGCGCAGCCGGGGCGGACGGCGGGCGGCCCAGGGCATCGCTGCGGACACGGCGCGGCCGATCAGGATCGTCACCAGGATGCTGGCCAGCAGCATCAGCACGGCCAGCGCGGCGGCGAGGGGGGAGTTCAGGATCTCCAGCCCTTCGCGGTAGATCACCATGCCGGTGACCCAGACCTTGCGGCCGCCCACCAGCGTGGCCGAGACGTAGGCGGTGGAAGCCAGCAGGAACACCACCACCAGCCCGGCCCGCAGGCCCGGCAGCGACAGCGGCAGGGTGACGCGCAGGAAGCGCAGCGCGGGCCCGGCGCCCAGGCCCTCCGCCGCTTCCTGCAGCCGCGCTTCCTGCGCTTCCAGCACGTCGTAGAGCGACAGCACCATGTAGGGCAGGAAGACCTGGCACAGGGACAGGCCGACGCCGAACCAGCCGAACAGCAGGTCCGGGCGCGGGAAGCCCAGCGCCTGCACCGTGCCCGCGATCACGCCCGTGGGCGACAGCAGCAGGATCACGCCCAGCGAGCGCACCACCACGTTGGTCAGCAGCGGCACCAGCACCAGCGCGAAGCCCCAGGGCCGCCAGCGCGGGGAAAGACGCGTCAGCCACAGCGCCACGGGATAGGCCAGCAGCACCGCTATGGCGGTGACCACGGCGCCCAGCAGCAGCGTGTGGCCCAGGGTGCGCAGCAGGAAGGCGTCGCCCAGGATTTCGGAATAGTTCACCGCCGAGAGCGCCAGGGAGATCGGCGCGAAGGGCGAGGGATCGTCCTGCAGGCTGAGCAGCAGCACCGTCACCAGCGGCGCCGCGAAGAACAGCAGCAGCCACAGCGCGTAGGGGATCGCCCCCAGCGCGGCGCGCGAGCGGGTCATGCCCGGGACGCGCCGCGGCAGCGGGATGCGGCGTGCCGCAGCCCCCGGCCCAAGGCTGCGGCGCGGTTCGTGCCACGGCGATGCGGTGCGGTGCGGTTCGCTTCGCGGTGGTGCGCTGCGCTGCGGTTCGTTTCGCGGCGGTGCGGTGCGGCGTGGCTCACCCCGCGGCGATCTCGCGCGTGAAGCGGGAAGACCAGCGCGGTTCCTGCGTCGCCACCACGTCCCAGTCGAAATCCACCAGGCGGCGGGTCTGCTCGCCCAGCACCAGCTTGCTCGCGAGTTCGGGCGGGAACTCCACGTTGTTCACGGTGGGGGAGTAGTAGATGCGCTCGGCATAGGCGCGCTGGCAGTCGGGGGCGAGGTGCAGGTTGATCCAGGCTTCCGCCAGCGCCTGGTTCTTGGTGCCCACGGTGATGCAGGCGACGTTCATGGCGATCACCTGGCCCTCCGTCGGGTCGGCCACGACGATGTTGGGGTTGCGGGTTTCCACGTATTTCTGCGTGAAGGAGCCGAACTCGATCGAGGCGGCGCCGACGCCCTGGTCGAACATGGCGTAGAGCTGGTCCTGGCCACCCTGGATCGCGGCGAAAGGCTTCAGCGCCTTGATGCGCTCGAAGGCGGGCTCGATGTTGGTCTCGCTGCCGCCCCACAGCTTGGCGGCCATCAGCAGCGCCGCGGTGCCTTCCGCGCCGGGATAGCTCGGCCAGATCAGCTTGCCCTTCAGCTCGTCCCGCCACAGGTCCTTCCAGGAGGTGATGGGCGAGGACACCGCGCGCTTGTCGTAGACCACGGTGACGGGGTTGAAGGCGACGCCGTAGCCGCCGAGCTTGGCCGGCGCGTAGAGATGCGCGGCGTTGGGGACGCGGTCGGTGGCCGCCTGGGTGACGCCGTCCTTCACCGCGCGGCGGCTCTCGGAGATGTTGAGGTAGACGATGTCGAAGCTGGGGTTGCCGCGTTCGGCATAGGCGCGGGCGCGGCGTTCGGGCGTGCCGCCCAGCACCAGGTTGCACTTCACGCCGTATTGCCCCTCCAGCGGCGCGACCACGTGCTGGCGCAGGATGCGCTCCTGCTCGCCGCCCCAGACGCCCACCGTCAGCTCGCTGCCGCGGGCGATCTGCGCCCGGGCGGGCACGACGTAGTGCAGCGGCGCCAGGGCACCGGCCCCCAGGATCAGGCGGCGCGACAGGGTCATGGCAGCTCTCCGATATCCGACAGGAAGGCGAGGGCCCCGGGGCCGGCGAGCACGCGCACCGGCGCGCCGGGGGGGAAGGCAGGTTCGGTGGTGGGGCGCAGCACGCGCAGCCGGGCGGTGCCGGCCGTCACCTCGTAGGACACGGCGTCGCCCAGCCAGGCGGCCTCGGCCACCACGCCGTCGCAGGCGAGGGGCGCGCCGTCGTCCGGGGCGCCGGCCGGGCGCAGCAGCAGCCGCGAGGCGCGCAGCACGAGATGGGTGGGGGAGGCGGCGGCGCCGTCCAGCTTCGCCACCGGCCCGGCTTCGGTGGCGAAGTGCCCGTCGCGGACGCGGCCGGGCAGCACCGTGCGGGCGCCCAGGAAGCCGGCGGTGAACAGGTGGCGCGGCGTTTCCGACAGCGTGCGCGGGTCGGACACTTCCACCAGCCGGCCGCGCTCCATCACCGCCACGCGGTCGGCCAGGGCCATCGCTTCCTCCTGGTCATGCGTCACGAACAGGGTGGTCACGGGGATGCGGCGGCGCAGGCGGGCGATCTCGTTGCGCATCTCCGCGCGCCGGCCGGCGTCGAGGTTGCTCAGCGGCTCATCGAGCAGCAGCACGTCGGGTTCGATCACCAGGGCGCGGGCGAGCGCCACGCGCTGCTGCTGCCCGCCCGACATCTGCGCGGGGTAGCGGTCGCCCAACCCGTCCAGCCCCACCATGGCCAGGGCCGCGGTGGCGCGGCGGTCGCGCTCGGCGCGGGGGAGGCCGCGCATCTCCAGCCCGAAGGCGACGTTGCCGCCGGCGGTCATGTGGGGAAACAGCGCGTAGGCCTGGAACACCATGCCGATGTTGCGGCGATGTGGCGGGTCGCGCTGGATCGGCCGGCCGCTCAGCCGGATCTCGCCCGAGTCGGGCGTCACGTAGCCGGCCACCATGCGCAGCGTCGTGGTCTTGCCGCAGCCGGAGGGGCCGAGAAGCGCGATGCACTCGCCTTCCGCGACCTCCAGCGATACGTCATCCACGGCGGCCTGCGTGCCGTAGAGCTTCACGAGATGGCGCAGGGAAAGGTCGGGCACGGTATCTCGCACACCAAGAAGTGTGCCATTCCTTAGCGCGGCCGGGGTGGGCCGTGTAGCCGGGTCGCGCTGGACATTCGGCAAGCACTTGCCCTTTCCTTGGGCTCGGGGCCGGGGAGGGAACCCGCGCCGGCTGCCGCCACGCTGCGGCCGGAACGGGCCGCGGCACGCCGCCTGCTAGGAACGGGGAAACCGCACGATCCGCCGTTCCGGGGAACCGGGCCGGCCCCATCGAAGGAATGGCCATGCGTTACCGCCTCGAGCGCCGAGCACTCCTTTCCGGCGCCGCCGCCTTCGCACTGATGCCCCTGGCCGGGCGCTTCGCCCGCGCGCAAACGATGGAGAAGGTGTCCTTCCAGACCAACTGGCGCGCCCAGGCGGAGCACGGCGGCTACTACCAGGCGGTGGCCGCGGGCCTTTACCGCAAGCACGGTATCGAGTGCGAGCTGCGCATGGGCGGGCCGCAGCAGAACCCGGCGCAGCTGCTGCTGGCGGGGCGGGTGGACATGATCATGTCCAACGGCTTCCAGGCGCTGAACTACGCGCGCGAGGACATCCCCTTCCTGTGCATCGGCGCGATCATGCAGAAGGACCCGCAAGGGCTGATGGTGCATCCGGGCGTCGGCAACGACAGCTTCGCCGCCATGAAGGGCAAGCCGATGCTGATCGGCGCCGCCGGGCGCGTAACCTTCTGGCCCTTCCTGCGCGCGAAGTTCGGCTACACCGACGACCAGATCCGGCCCTACACCTTCTCCATCGCGCCGTACCTGGCGGACAAGAACACGATCATGCAGGGCTTCGTGTCGTCCGAGCCCTTTCTGGCGCAGCAGGCCGGCATTCAGCCGCTGGTGCACCTGATCGCCGATGCCGGCTACGACAACTACCAGACCACCATCGACATTTCCCGCAAGATGGCGACGGAGAAGAAGGACCTCGTGCAGCGCTTCATCAACGCCAGCATCGAGGGCTGGACGCAGTACCTGGCCGGGCAGGACGTGGCCGCCGCCAACGCGATGATCAAGCGCGACAACCCGGAGATGACGGACGAGAAGATCGCCTTCGCGGTGAAGACCATGAACGAGCGCGGCATCGTGTCCTCCGGCGAGGCGACCACGCTGGGCATCGGCGCCATGACCGACGCGAAATGGGAGAATTTCTACACCACCATGCGCGATGCCGGCGCCGCCCCGCCCGGGATCGACCTGCGCAAGGCCTATAGCCTGGAATTCGTGAACAAGAAGGTCGGCCTTGCCTGACGGCCTGCTGCAACCCGCCCCCGATGGCGCGGTGGCGACGCCCACCGCCGCGGTGGAACTGCGCGGCGTTTCCAAGCGCTTCCGCAACGGCACCACGGCCGTCAGCGACGTGGACCTGAGCATCGCGCACGGGGATTTCGTGTCGCTGCTCGGCCCCTCCGGCTGCGGCAAGTCCACGCTGCTGCGGATGATGGCGGGGCTGAGCCAACCCAGCAGCGGGCGCATCGCGGCGTCGGGCGGCGCGGAGGGTATCTCCTTCGTGTTCCAGGAGCCGACGCTGATGCCGTGGCGTTCCGCCCTGCGCAACGTGATGCTGCCGCTGCGCCTGTCGCACATGGCGAAATCCGAGGCGGAGGCACGCGCCGCGGAAGCGCTGGCGCAGGTCGGGCTGGCGGGCTTCGAGAACTCCTATCCCCGCGCGCTGTCGGGGGGGATGAAGATGCGCGTGTCCATTGCCCGCGCGCTGGTGACGAAGCCGCGGCTGCTGCTGATGGACGAGCCCTTCGCCGCGCTCGACGAGATCACCCGCTTCAAGCTGAACAACGACCTGCTGACACTCTGGGAAGCGGAGCGCTTCACCGCGATCTTCGTCACGCATTCGGTGTTCGAGAGCGTCT
The DNA here is from genome assembly GCF_047690175.1 of Roseomonas sp. BN140053. Lineage (NCBI taxonomy): Bacteria > Pseudomonadati > Pseudomonadota > Alphaproteobacteria > Acetobacterales > Roseomonadaceae > Roseomonas > Roseomonas sp. BN140053. The sequence goes on from NZ_JBLLEB010000001.1 coordinate 64,679, forward strand.
ACCTGTCCCGCCGCGTGGTGGTGATGGCGGCGCGCCCGGGGCGGATCGCCGCCGATTTGGCGGTGGACGAACCTTACCCGCGCGGCGAGGAGTTCCGCACCTCCGCCACCTATGCCGCGCATTGCCGCGAAATCTCCCACGCCCTGTCGGGGGCGATGGGCGGGGAGGCCCATGCATGACCCGCCTGTCCTGGATACGGCTGCTGGCCCCCACCGTGCTCGGCATCCTCGTGCTGGGCGGCTGGGAATGGGTGGTGCGGGCGCGGGAGATCCCGGTCTATATTCTGCCCGGGCCGGTGGCGGTGGTGACGGCGCTGGTGCGCGACTGGGGCACGCTGTCGGGGTCGTTGTTGATCACGCTGCAGATCACCTTTGCCGCGCTGGTGATCGCGGCCACGCTGGGGCTGCTGCTGGCGGTGCTCTTCGCGCAGTCGCGGGTGATCGAGCTGTCGCTGTTCCCCTACGCGGTGATCCTGCAGGTCACGCCCATCGTGGCGATCGCGCCGCTGATCATCATCTGGGCGGACAACGTGATCCTGTCGCTGCTGATCTGCGCCTGGATCGTCGCCTTCTTCCCGATCCTGAGCAACACCACGCTGGGGCTGAACAGCGCCGACCACAACCTGCTGGACCTGTTCCGCCTGTACCGCGCCAGCCGCTGGCAGGTGCTGACGCAGCTGCGGCTGCCCTCGGCCATGCCGTATTTCCTGGCGGGGCTGCGGATTTCCGGCGGCCTGGCGCTGATCGGCGCCATCGTGGCGGAATTCGTGGCCGGCACGGGCGGTTCCGCCTCGGGGCTGGCCTACCGCATCCTGGAAGCGGGGTACCAGCTGCAGATCCCGCGCATGTTCGCGGCGCTGGTGCTGGTGTCCGGCACGGGCATCGCGATCTACCTCCTGCTCTCGCTGCTGAGCCACCTGCTGCTGCGCTCCTGGCACGAGAGCGCGATCCGAAGGGAAACCTCTTGAGCCCGCGTCCCGACTTCCCCGCAGCGCCCGACTGGCTGCGCAACGCCCGCGTTTCCGTCGCTTTCCTGGATCAGCCGCCCGGCCCCGCCGATTTCGAGGGGCTGGTGCGGGCGGATATCCGCCTGGAAGCCGGCCGCATCGCCGCCGTGGCGCCGGCCGGCACCGCGCCGGCGGAAGGCGCCGCCGATCTGGATGGCGGCCAGGTCTGGCCCGGCTTCGTGGACGGCCACAAGCACTTGGACAAGGGCCATATCTGGCCGCGCATGCGCAATCCGACGGGCGACTTCTTCGGCGCCATGAACGCCGTGACGAGCGACCGCGGCGCGCGCTGGAGCGCCGAGGACGTGCGCGCCCGCTTCGAGTTCGGCCTGCGCTGCGCCGAGGCGCACGGCACCGTGGCGCTGCGCACGCATATCGACACCTACTACCCGCAGGGCCCGACCTCCTGGGCGGTGTTCCGCGAACTGCGGGACGCCTGGGCGGGGCGGATCGACATCCAGGCCTCTTCCATCGCGCCGCTGGACCGCTTCCAAGGGGAGGAAGGCGACCGCATCGCCGACATGGTGGCGGAGTCCGGCGGCGTGCTGGGCATGGTGACGCGGCTGCAGGGCGGGTTGCACGACGCGCTGCCGCCCGATTTCCAGGCCATGCTGGACCACTTCTTCTCCCTGGCCGAGGCGCGCGGGCTGGAGATCGACCTGCACGTCGACGAGAGCGGCGACACCGGCGCCCGTGCGCTGCGCGAGATCGCCCTGACCACCGTGCGCCGCGGCTTCAAGAACCGGGTGCAGTGCGGGCATTGCTGCTCACTGTCCTTGCAGCCGGAGGAGTTCGCGCGGGAAACGGTCGCGGCCTGCGCCGATGCCGGGCTGTCGATCATCGTTTTGCCGATGTGCAACATGTACCTGCAGGACCGCGTCGCCGGCCGCACCCCGCGCTGGCGCGGCGTGACGCTGGTGCATGAGCTGCGCGCGGCGGGGGTCCGGGTTTCCGTGGCCTCCGACAACTGCCGCGATCCGTTCTACGCCTATGGCGACCACGACATGCTGGAAGTGTTCCGCGAGAGCGCGCGCATCCTGCACCTCGACCATCCCTTCGCGGACTGGCCGGGCGCCGCCACGCGCTTCCCGGCCGAGGCGCTGGGCCTGCCGGAGCGCGGACGGATCGCGCCGGGGCTGCCGGCGGACCTCGTGGTGTTCCGCGGGCGCGGCATGACGGAGCTGCTGAGCCGGCCGCAGAGCGACCGCGTGGTGCTGCGCGGGGGGCGGGTGCTGGAAGCGGAGCTGCCGGACTGGCGGGAGCTGGACGCGGTGCTGGGGGTGGCGGAGGCCTGACCACCGGGGCGCGGGGCGCCGGCACACAGCGCGTGCCGGCGCCCAGCCTGGAGGCGCTTCACCAGCGGCCGAAGCGGGCTTCCACGCGGCGCAGGAAGGCTTCCAGCGCCGGGCGGCCCTTGGCGGTCCATATCGGGCAGCCAGTGCCAGTCCAGGCGGCAGCGCGGGGCGCAGAGGCGGCGGATGCCGCGCGACATCACCCGGTGGTCCGGCCAGCCCAGGTACCACAGCAGCCAGCGCGGCGAGCCGTAGGTGGTGACCACGGCGATGCGGCGGATGTTGCGCAGGCCCGGCTCGATCGCGCCCTCGCCCAGGTGCCAGGCGACGCCGTTAACCCAGACGCGGTCGAACCAGCCCTTCAGCATCGCCGGCATGCCGTACCACCAGGTCGGGTAGACCAGCACCAGGGCGTCCGCTGCGCGCAGGGAGACGATGTGGCTTTCCAGCCCCTGGGTGTTGCTCGCGGGGTCCATGTGCCGTTCGCGCTCGGCGGCGTCCATCGCGGGCTGGAACGCCTCGGCGTAAAGGTCGCGCAGTTCCACGTCGTGGCCCACCCGTTGCAGGGCGGCGGCAACGCCGTCGCGCAGCGCCGCGCTGAAGCTGTCGGCGCGGGGATGGCAATAAATCAGGAGGACGCGCATGTCGGCCAGCATCATTCAGCCCGCCGCGAGGCGGCGCAACGCCCGGGCGGGGATGCGGCCCTGATGCGCGTGCACTACCTCTACGCCCACCCGCTGCCGGACAGCTTCCACGCCGCCATCCGCGACGCCGCGCTGGAAGGGCTGCGCGCCGCCGGCCACGAGGTGGACCTGTGCGACCTGTATGCCGAGGGTTTCGATCCCGTGCTGGGCGTCGAGGAGCGGCGCGACTACCACGACCCCGCGCTCAACCGCGAGCGCGTCGGTCCCTATGTGGAGCGGCTGCAGCGGGCCGATGCGCTGGTGCTGTCCTTTCCGACCTGGTGCTTCGGCATGCCGGCGATCCTGAAGGGCTGGTTCGACCGCACCATGATCCCCGGCGTGTCCTTCAACCTGATCGACGGCAAGGCGACGCCGGCCCTGACGCATATCCGCAAGGTCGCGGGCATCTCCACCTATGGGCGGCCACGATGGACCGCGCTGGTCATGGCGGACCCGCCGCGCAAGGTGGTGACGCGGTATTTCCGCATGGTCAGCGGGGGGCGGTCGCGGGTGGAGTACCACGCGATGTACGACATGAACCGCGCCACGCCGGCGCGCTGCGGCGCCTTTCTGGAACAGGTGCGGCGCCGGATGTCGGGGTTCTGAGGCAGGAAAGGCCGGGGGAGTGAATTCCCCCGGACCCCCTCCTTTTTTCGGAAGTAGAAGCGCACGGGTGGCCATGGCGCACACCGCAGACTCCCGAAAATAGAAGGGGGTCCGGGGGGATACTTCCCCCCGGCTTGCTGTTTCCCAGGCCGCGCTATTCCAGCACCTCGGCCGGGGCGGGCTCGGCCGTTTCGAACAGGTGCATGCTCTGCGGGCGGTCCGGCTTCCAGTCCGGGTCGTCCCAGGCGGCCATCTTGCCGGGGTTGAGCAGGCCCTTGGGGTCGTTCTCCCGCTTGAACGCCAGCTGCGCGCCATCCACCCGCTTCATGCCGCCGGCTTCCAGGGTGAAGGCGTGCGGGTCGAAGACCGGGCAGCCCGCGGCCTCGTAGGCCGCCATGATCTCGGCCAGCCGTTGTTCGGTGGAAAAGCGGATCAGGCTGAGGCCGAAGGCGCAGACCTCGCCGCCGAGGCGGACGAATTCGAGGTGATGCGGCACCTCGTCGCCGAAGGCGGCTTCCAGTTGCGCCACCTTGTCCAGGTGGTGGGGCGCCGGGAACAGGGATTGCAGGTAGGTGACGGACTTGTCCGTCTTGAGCACCTGCAGCGTGGTGTGGTTCCAGGAGTGCTCGTAGAGCGGCACTTCCGCCTGTTCCGTGGGCACGCGCAGGATTTCCCGCCCGCCATGGGCGGCAACCAGTGGCGGCAGCGCGTCCAGGAAGGGTTCCGCCACCATCAGCAGTGCCACGCTGTGGCCTTCCGGCACGCGGTGGCCTAAGGAGCGGAAGTGCTGCTGCGGGATGGGTGCCGCCACCACGCAGGCCAGCTTCTTCACCACCCCGTCCAGCCGGGTGAAGCTGTCGGCGAAGCGCGCCGCCTCGCGCAGCGTGGGGAAGGAGACGGCGAGGTCCACCCAGTCCCAGGCCGGGGCGAGCGGCATCTCCACTTCCGTGATGATGCCGTTGGTGCCGTAGGCGTGGTTGGCCTTGCTGATCTCGGCGCCGCGCAGTTCCAGCACGCGCGGCTCGGCCTCGCAGGTCAGAACCCGCAGGCCGAGGATGTTGCCGGCCTCGCGCAGCGTGCCCCAGGTGGTGGCGCCGATGCCGGAGGAGCCGCCGGCGATGAAGCCACCCAGCGTCGCGGTGCGCTTGGTGCTGGGGTGGAAGCGCAGCTCGCCGCCGACCTGCTGCCGCGTTTGTGCGTCCAGGTCGATCAGCTTGATGCCGGCCTGGGCGCGCACGATGCCCGGCTTGCACCACAGCACCTGGTCCAGCCGGCTGAGGTCCAGCACCACGCCGCCGTGCAGCGGCATCGCCTGGCCGTAATTGCCGGTGCCCGCGCCACGGGCCGTGACCGGTACACCGGCGGCGAAGGCCGCGGCCAGCACGGCGCGGACCTCGGCCTCATCGCGCGGCTGCACCACGGCTTCGCCGGTGACGCGGTTGAGCTGGCGCTTGAGGACGGGGGAGTACCAGAAGAAGTCGCGCGACTTCTGCCGCACCAGCGCGGGATCGGTGATCCAGTCCAGTTCCGGCGTCGCGGCGATCAGCGCGGCAACGCCGCTTCCTTCAGCCGGCATCGGGGGCGTCGCGCAGCCAGGCGTCCACGTCGAAGCCGGAAACCTGCTGCCACAGCGCGGCCATGCGCTCGCCGGCGTCCTGCAGGATTTCCTCGCCCAGCGGTTCCGTTGCCTTGGACGCGTCGCCCACCGCGCCGGCTGGGTTGAGGTCCTGCGCCTGCCAGCCCAGCGGCGCGCCCTTGTCCGGCGACAGGGCGGGGAAGCTGTTCTCCAGTCCCTGCCAGGCGGAAACGAAGTTGCGGGCCTTGCCCATGTCCACGTCGTGCTTGGCCAAGCGCAGCATCAGCGCGGTTTCGCTCTGCCCGGCATGGATGCCGTACTTGTTCTCCACCGGGTCGCTCATGGAGGCGGGCTTGCCCAGGCGCGCCCACATGCAGTTCAGCGCCAGGATGCGGCTCTGGATGCGGATGCGGCGGCAGGCGAGGTCCAACGTCGAGACGTTGCCGCCGTGGCTGTTCACCACCACCAGCCGCTTCACGCCCGCCCGCGCCACGGAAGCGCCGATGTCGGTCACCAACGCCAGCAGGATTTCCGGCGTGGTGGTCAGCGTCCCCGGGAAGGCCAGGTGTTCCACAGACACACCCACGCACTGCGTCGGCAGCACCAGCACCGGCACTTCGGGCGGGAGGAGCGATAGAGTGCGGGCGACCACGCCCTGGTTGATGGTGGTGTCCACCGAGACCGGCAGGTGCGGCCCGTGCTGCTCGATGCTGGCCACCGGCAGCACGGCCACGGTGTTGTCCGGCAGATCGCGGAATTCGGGCCAGCGGAGTTCGGCCCAGAAGCGGGTGCGGATCGGCATGTGTGTCAGGGTCCGGTAAAGGAGGAGAGAAGGGCGGGCGAGGCAGCGGCCGCGCTCGGGGATGCTTGACAGGTCGGCAGGGGCTTGGCCTCCGGGCGCGCGAGCAACATGCAGGTGGCGCGGCAACGTTTGGCGGGCAGCATGCCGGCCCAGGGTCGCTCGTCCACGCCGCACGGTCCAGCAAAGCGTGAGCCAGGATCAAGCAGCAGCGACCCGGTTCCGCCGCAACTCGCGCCATCCCAGGATCGGCAGCCCCCGGTGCGTCGCGGGCTGTCCACCCATCGCCCCGGATCGGCTGAAACGACCCACACCGTCCCGATGCTGACGTTGGCGCCGGTTCCACAACCGATGAGCGAATGTTTCCTCCGCCCGGCGAGTTTATGCGCGGAAGTGAGGCCCCGCCTCGCCACGAAGGAGAACTCGTTCATTCAGACAATCCCCGTTACGGGAAAATGTAACGACTAAGAAACGAACTGTTGCGGCTTCTCGAGAAAGTCACTCAAGCTCCGCCGGACGTCATCGAAGATTTCCCAGAAAGGCAGCCCGTATCATGGCTTCACCTATCCTCTCGATCGCGGGCGCCAGCACGGTGGAGGACGCCTCCAGCGTCAACCTGCTGAACTTCACGCTGACGCTGTCGGAGGCCTCGGCCGCGCCGGTGAGCGTCAGCTACCGCACGGTGCCGGGCACCGCCGTGGCCGACCTCGACTTCGAGCCGAGGTCCGGAGCCATCACCTTCGCCGCCGGCCAGACTTCCCTGACCGTGCCGGTCCGCGCCTGGGGCGACACGCTCAACGAGCTGGACGAGAACGTCGTCCTCGAGCTCTTCAACCCGACCGGCGGGGCGGTGCTGGCCGGCGGCGCGCCGACGCTGCGCGCCACCGGGGTGATCCTGGACAATGACGGATCGGGCTCGAACCTGGCGCTCTTCGTGTCCGACACCACGCTCGTCGAGGGCGACAGCGGCACGCAGCAGGCGGTGTTCCAGGTCAGCCTGTCCCAGGCGGCCACCGCGCCGATGACCTTCAACTACGCCACCGCGAACGGCAGTGCGCTGGCCGGCACCGACTACACGGGCCGGAGCGGCAGCTTCACCATCGCGGCGGGCCAGAGCAGCGCGGCGGTGGCGGTGGATGTGCGCGGCGACGGCCTGGTCGAGGACAGCGAGAGCTTCTCGCTGGTGGTCACCTCCGCCACGGCCGGCATCGCGGCGGCGGCCGGCACGGCGACGGTGCTGGACGACGACGCGGGCGGCGGTGCCGTGCCCGTGCTCTCGATCGCGGGCGCCAGCACGGTGGAGGACGCCTCCAGCGTCAACCTGCTGAACTTCACGCTGACGCTGTCGGAGGCCTCGGCCGCGCCGGTGAGCGTCAGCTACCGCACGGTGCCGGGCACCGCCGTGGCCGACCTCGACTTCGAGCCGAGGTCCGGAGCCATCACCTTCGCTGCCGGCCAGACTTCCCTGACCGTGCCGGTCCGCGTCTGGGGCGACACGCTGGTCGAGGCCAACGAAACCCTCTCCCTCGAGCTCTTCAACCCGACCGGCGGCGCGGTGCTGGCCGGCGGCGCGCCGACGCTGCGCGCCACCGGGGTGATCCTGGACAATGACGGCCAGTATTCGGGCGCCGACACCGCCGAGTTCCTGCCGGGCACGGTCGCCGCGGACAGCCTCGCCGGTGGCGGAGGCAATGACACCCTGGATGGCGGCGTCGGCAATGACACCCTGATCGGCGGCACCGGCGACGACGTCCTGATCGGCGGGATCGGCGACGACCTGCTGGACGGCGGCCCGGGCTTCGATCGGGTGGACCTGCTGAACTTCGGCCGGCGGGCCAGCAACTTCGCGCTGCAGCCGAATGGCGACGTGACCATGACCCGTGGCACGGAGGTGGACACGTTGCGCGGCATGGAGATCGTGACCTTCGCCGATGGCCGCATGGTGTTCGACGAAACGGACCCGGCGGCGCAGGTGGTGCGGCTGTACAACGCGGCCCTGGCGCGCGGCCCGGAACAGGCCGGGCTGAACTACTATATCGACTTCCTGCAGGGCGGCCGGTCGCTGACCGACATCGCTGCGGGCTTCAACGGCAGCCCCGAATTCCAGGCGCGCTTCGGCGCCGGCCTGAGCAACGACCAGTACGTCGTGCAGCTGTACCAGAACGTGCTGCACCGTTCCGCCAGCCAGAGCGAGCTGGACTATTACCGCGAGCGCTTCGCCCTGGGCGACAGCCGGGAGCAGACCCTGGTCAACTTCTCCGAGAGCCCGGAGAACAAGGCGCTGACGGCCAACGCCGTGAAGGCCGGGATCTGGGACGTGGACGAGGATGCCGCGACGGTGGCCCGCATCTACGACACGGCGCTGGGCCGCAAGCCCGACTTCGAAGGGCTGGTATTCTACCGCGACCAGCTGGCCGCCGGCACCAACTCCGAAACCGGCATCGTCGAGGGGTTCATCGGCAGCCCCGAGTTCCAGGCCCGCTACGGCGCCAACACCTCCAACACGCAGTTCGTGGGGCTGCTGTACCAGAACACGCTGCACCGGGGCGCCACGGCGGAGGAAATCTCCTACTACGTATCCCAGCTCGACGCCGGGGTGCTCAGCCGGTCGCAGGCCGTGGTGAATTTCTCCGACAGTCCGGAGCACGTCGCCCTCACGGCCGAGAACATCGTCAGCGAGAACCCCCAGCAGTTCGGCATCGCCTTCGCCTGAACCCGTCCGCCCCAGCGCCCGCCCGGGCGGCCGGGAAGGGACCCGGGCCCCGCGGCCGTTCCGCAGCGCGAGCCCGGACCGGCCACCATCGGACGGAAACCGGCCGGTGGTGGTTTCCTGGGCAACTGCGCGTCGCCGAGGCGCGGCTAAGGTGGCGGCATGGCGCACGACGTTCTCCTCCATGCTGCCGCCCTGCCGCGCACGCCCACCGCCGTCGCGGAATGGGGCGCCGTGGGCACCTGGTGGTGGTCGCGCTCGGTGCTCGCGGCCGGGCTGGTGTTTCCCGGCTTCGCCGTGGCGGCGGGATGATGGCTGACGCGGCGGCGGTGAGGGCCGGGGCGGCGGTCCTGGCCCGGCTCTTGCTCCGGGGTGTTTCGTAGGATCGGTGGACCGATGCGCCCGGCGCTTCCCGGGGCGCGCACCCCGTGGTCCGAACCGCGGCCGGCTGAGAGCCATGCCGGACAACACCGTGCCGCCAGACCCCCGATGGAGGTCCGTTCATGCTCGCCACCCAGACCCCGCTGCTGCGCCGCTTCTGGTACCCCGTGATGCCCGTGGACCGGCTGGCCGAGGGCCCGCAGCCCTTCACCCTGCTGGGCGAGAAACTCGTGCTCTGGCAAGACGGCGAGGGCCGCGTCGCCGCGCTGCAGGACCGCTGCTGCCACCGCACCGCCAAGCTCAGCAAGGGCTTCTACAGCAACGGCTGCCTGGCCTGCGGCTACCACGGCTGGGAGTTCGACGCCGAGGGCACGGTGGTGCGGGTGCCGCAGCGCCCGGTGGACCGGCAAGGCCGCACCCGCATGTCCGTGCCGAGCTATCGCGCCGTGTCGCGCTACGGCTACGCCTGGGTGGCTCTGGAGGAGCCGCTCTTCGACTTCCCGGAATTCGAGGAGGAGGGCGAGGGCTTCCGGCAGATCCACGAGTTCTACGACGTCTGGGCCTGCGCCGGGCTGCGGCTGATGGAGAACTCCTTCGACAACGCGCATTTCGCCTTCGTGCATCGCGCCACCTTCGGCGACCAGGGCCACCCCGAGCCCGCCAAGCTGGAGATCGACGAGTTCGAGGACGGCTTCCTGTTCCGCTCCGAGGTGCCGGTGAAGAACCCGGCGCTGCAGAAGGAGCTGCTGAAGATGGACAGCGACGACACGGTGCGGATCATGCGCGCCCGCTGGTACGTGCCCTTCCTGCGCAAGCTGCGGATCACCTATCCGAACGGGTTGGTGCATTCCATCGTTACCGCGGCCACGCCGATCGACGATGGCCACATCCAGGTCTGCCAGTGGGTGTACCGCAACGACACGGAAGCGGACGCGCCCGCCGCCAAGGTGATCGAGTTCGACCGCCAGGTGACGGAAGAAGACCGCGGAATCCTGGAAAGCACGGAATTCGACGTGCCGCTGGACCAGACGGGGGTGGAGATGAACATGCCCTCCGACAAGCCGGGGGTGATGATGCGGCGGCAGTTGCTGGCGCTGCTGCGGAAATACGAGGCACCCGCGGCACAGGCGGCGGAATAGCGCCGACGCCCGGGCGGGGCGTCGCACGGCCTGCGCAAAGCGCTGCCGCGACCGGGGTGAGGGGGGCGGCCCGGGTAAGGCACTGCCCGCCCCGGGTTGGCGTCCCCGCGACCCGGGCGAGGCGCCGCCGCGACCCGGGCGGGCCTGTTCCTTCCCCGGCGGGACTGCGCGCCGGCGGGCGGATGCGGTAACCACACCGTCGCAACATCGGGCAAAGGCGGCAGCGGCATGGGTGTTTCCGAACGGCTGGACCGGGCGGTCGCGGCGCTGCCCGGGCGTTATCCCGGCCCCGGCGGCGCCCTGGCCGTGCTGCGCGAGGGCGAGGTGCTGGCGCAGCATTGCTGGGGCTGGGCGGATGCGCAGGCGCAGCGGCCCTTTACGCCGGACACGATGTTCCTGGTCTGCTCCATCACCAAGCAGTTCACCTGCTCGCTGCTGCTGGACCAGTTCCCCGACCCCGGCGTGCTGGATGCCGACCTGCGCCGCCTGCTGCCGGAGCTGGAAGGCGAGGCGCCCCGCACCCTGGACCTGTGCCACAACCAGTCCGGCCTGCGCGACTACTGGGCGCTGGCCATGCTGTGCGGCTCGGCGCCCGAGGGTGAGTTCGGCCCGGACGACGCGCGCCGGCTGATCGGCCGCACCCGGTCGCTGCACTTCGCGCCGGGCACGCGCTATTCCTACAGCAACGGCAATTTCCGCCTCCTGTCCGACCTGATCGAGGCGCGCACCGGCCGCGACTTCGGCACGCTGCTGCGCGAGCGCGTGCTGGACCGCGCCGCGATGCCGCGCGCCGCCGTCAGCCCCGACACGGCGCGGGTGCCGGGCGGCACGGTGGGCTACGAGGGCTCGGTGGAGGCGGGCTTCCAGCCGGCGGTGAACCGCATCCACTGGACCGGCGATGCCGGGCTGGCGGCCTCGCTGGACGACCTCGTGGCCTGGGAGCGCTTCATCGACGCCACGCGCGACGACGCGGACGGGCTGTACCGCCGCCTCTGCGCGCCGGTCGCCTTCCGGGACGGCACCCCCGCCGGCTACGGCTTCGGCCTGGGGCGCCCCACCCTGCTCGGGCGTCCCATCACCGCGCATGGCGGCGGCTTGCGGGGCTGGCGGTCCTTTCGCTGCTACGCCCCGGCCGAGCGCGTTTCGGTGGTGGTGCTGTTCAACCACATGGCCGATCCCCGGGCGGCGGCGCGCGACCTGTTCGCGGCGGCGCTGGGCCTTCCCGTCGCGCCGCCGGCCCCCGCGGTGGCCGCGACGGGCTGGGACGGCTGCTTCGAGGAGCCGGAAACCGGCCTGGCCGCGCGGCTCGACGCGCAGCCGGACGGCCGGCTGCGGCTGCGCTTCGCGCCCGGGCCGGAATTCCTGACCCCCGCGGGCGAGGACGCCGCCAGCCCGGAGATCCGCCTGCACCGCGGCCCCGAGGGCATCCGGATGCGGCGGCTGCTGGACCACCTCGACACTACCCTGCGCCCTTGCGCCGCGGCCGCGCCGGAACCCTTCGAGGGCCGCTTTCATTGCGCCGAGCTGGACGCCGACCTCACCTGCGTGCTGGCCGGGGGCGTGCCCTACGCGGCGTTTTCCGGCGATCTCGGCCAGGGGGCGATGCAGCCGCTGCTGCCGCTGGCCGCCGATACCTGGCTGTTGCCCTGTCCGCGCGCGCTGGATTTCGCCGCGCCGGGCGACTGGACGGTCCGGCTGCGGCGCGACGGGGCAGGGCGGGTCGCCGGCTTGCAGCTCGGCAGCTGGCTGGCCCGCGGCCTGGACTACCTGCCAGCCTGATGCGGGGTTTTCCGCGCCGGACCGGGGCGGCGTCGTGCCGCGATCCGGCGATGCCGCACGGCCGGTGGGACTGCCACCGCCGTGGGGGCCGACCGGCCGCCGCGAGCGGGTCGCCGCGTCAGGCGGCGAGGGGCGCCGCGGGGTCGCGCACCTCGCCGGTGCCGCCATCGGTGATGCCGAGGTCGGTCGGGTGCGGGCCGGGGTTGCAGGCCAGGGAAATGCCGGTGACGCCGCGAAACACCCGCAGCGGCGGCGCCCAGTCCATCACCGCGTCCGCCGCGGCCCGCAGCGTGGCGAAGGCGGCCGCGGTCTCCGCCGGCGGGGTTTCCGCCAGCAGCCCGGCGATCGGCAGGGGCAGCACGGCCGTGGCCCGGCCGCCCGCCGCCACGGCCATGCCGCCGCCGCAGGTGATCAGCGCATTGGCGGCGGCCGCCATGTCGGCGGGGTCGCGGCCGATCACCAGCAGGTTGTGGTTGTCGTGGCTGACCGTGGTGGCCACCGCGCCGCGCGGCTCGCCCCAGCCATCGGCCAGGCAGACCATGGGGCCAGGGTCGCGCCGGCCGTGCCGGTGCAGGATGGCGATCAGCGCGTGGCCGGGCGGGATCGCGGCCACGCCGCCGCGCACGGAGACTTCTGCCTCCGCCCAGCGCACCACCCGTGCGCCGCCCACCACCGGCAGCCGCGCCGTGCCCTCCGTCACGCCGTGCGGGCGCAGGGCGAAGGCTTCGGGCGGCTGCGGCGCCAGGTGCACCGTGTCCCGCGGCGCGTCGGACAGGTCGCGCGGCAAGGGTTCCAGCAGGGCGCCGTTGCGCGCCACCAGCCGGCCGCCGACGTAGACCCGTTCCACCACCATGCCCGGCAGGTCGGACAGCACGGCGATCTCCGCCCGGCGTCCCGGCGCCAGCAGGCCGATATCGTCGCGCTTCAGGCGCAGCGCCGCGTTCAGCGTGGCCATGCGCAACACCTCGATCGGCGCCAGCCCGTGGCCGACCAGCCGCGCCAGCGTGTCGCGCAACCCGCCCTTGTTCACCAGCTCGTCGGGGAAGACATCGTCGGTGCAGACCACCAGCGTCGCGGGAAAGGCGGGCAGGGAGCGGATCGCCGCCACCGCGCCGGGCAGGACGTAGTCGTGGCTGCCACGCAGCTCTACGGTCAGGCCGGCGCGCAGCTTGTTCAGCAGGTCCTCGCCGGAGGTGATCTCGTGGTCGCTGGTCACCCCGGCGGCGACGTAGGCCTGCAGGTCGGCGCCGGCGAGGTCGCGGCCGTGGCCGTTGACGTTCTTGCCTGCCGCCATGCCGGCGCCGACGATGCCGGACATGCGCGGGCTGCCCGCCAGCACCCCGGCCATGTCCATCACCTCCGCCACGCCGGCGACTTCCGGCCAGGAGAGCATCTCCGCCATCTCGGCCGGGCCGATCTCCGCCCCCGCGACCTCCAGCCCCGGCGCGGAGGGCACGCAGGAGGGGGCCGCCACCAGCACCCGCAGCGGCAGGTCGCGCGACGCGTCCACCGCCCAGCGCACGCCCGGCACGCCCAGCACGTTGGCCAGCTCGTGCGGATCCCAGACCGCGGTGGTGGTGCCGTGCGGGACCACCACGCCCGCGTAGTCCGCGGGCGCCATGAAGGAGGATTCGAAGTGCAGGTGGCTGTCCACGAAGCCCGGGCTCAGGAAGCGGCCGGACAGGTCGTGCGTTTCGGCGGCGTCCCGACGCGCGCCCGGCGAGTGCACGGAAGCGATCAGCCCGCCGACGAGGCCGAGATCGGCCGCCCGCAACTCGCCCGTGGCGACGTCCACCACCGTGCCGCCGGCCAGCAGCAGGTCGAAGGGTTCCGCACCCCGGGCAGCGCGGATGGCGCGGGCGCGGGTGGCCGCCTCGGTGCTCACGCGGCCAGGCCCGGGAGGATGGCGGGTGAGGGGGCGTGCTGCGGCATGGGGCGGGTCCGGTGGCGGTGGCAAGGCGTCCCTGGCATGATCCGCGCCGCCCCGGAACGCAAGCACAGCGAGAGCCGTTTCCATGCCCAGCCCCGACGACCTCGCCGGTCCCGGTTCCACCCCGTCGCCGCCGGTTCGCCCGGCCGGCGATCCCCGCGGGGCGGCCGGAGCCCTGCCGGCATGACCGGCCGCCTCACCGTGATCGACTGCGATCCCGGCACGGATGACGCGCTGGCGCTCTGGCTCGCCCTGGGTTCGCCGGAGCTGGATGTGCGGCTGGTGACGGTGGCGGGCGGCAATGTCGGGCTGGAGCTGACCCTGGCCAATGCCCGCGCCGTGGTAGGGCTGGCCGGCCTGCCGGTGCCGGTGGTGGGCGGCGCGGATCGGCCGCTGCTGGGCCGCTATGTCAGCGAAACCCGGGTGCACGCCGCCAACGGCATCGGCGGCATCACCCTGCCCGAAGGGCCGCCGGCCGCCCCCGGCGTGGCCTCCGACGCGATCCGCGACCTGTTGCGCCGCGCCGGGCCGGGCGAGGCGACGCTGATCGGCCTGGGGCCCGCCACCAACCTCGCCCTGGTCTTCGCCACCGAGCCGGCGCTGGCCGACCGGGTGCGCGAGATCATCCTGATGACCGGCGCCTGGGGGGAGGGCAACATCACCCCAGGCGCCGAGTTCAATGCCGCCTCCGACCCCGAGGCGCTGGCGATGCTGCTGGCGGCCGGGCTGCCGGTGTCGCTGGTGACGCTGGACCTCACCGCCCAGGCCTTCGTGACGCCGGAGCGGCTGGCCGCCCTGCGCGCCCGCGGCGAGGGGCGCTGCCTGGGCGCGGCCTGCGACATCCTGGCGGCGGTGCCGACCTCGCGCCGCTTCGGCTTTGCGGGCTTTCCGCTGCACGACCCCTGCGCCGTGGCGCTGGCCGTCAGGCCGGAGCTCCTCGCGGTGCGGGAGGTCGCGGCGCGGGTGGAATGCGGCGAAGGGCCGGGGCGCGGCCGCACGCATCTGGACCGCTGGGACCGCTGGGACCGCTGGGACCGCTGGGGGGCGCCGGCCAATGTGCGGCTGGCGGAAACGCTGGATGCGGACGGGTTCTTCGCCCTGCTGGGGGAACGGCTGGCCGCGCTGCCGTGAGGCACGGTTCGTGCCGGGCCGGCGGGGCGCTTCCTGCTGCTGCGGGCCGGCTCAGTTGATGGCGGCGCCCGCGGGTTCCAGCCGCCCTTGCTCGTGCAGCCAGGCCACCGCCTCGGGCGACACACCCTCGGCCACCACGCGGGATTCCGCGCGCATCACCAGCACCGTGCCGCCGATGTTCTCCCGGCGCAGCGCCCGGGTGAGATGGCTGGAGATGTAGTCCACCGACAGGTCGCTCGACACCAGCAACGCGTTGGCCATGGGCGTCCAGTGGCTCTCGGAGAGTTCCCAGATCGCCGCTTCCAGCACCTCCGTCCCGCCGGCTGGCAGGTCGTGCAACACGAGGCAAAGGGGCATGGAGGCTCGCTCCGCTTTCCAACAACGGGCCGCACCATATGCGCCGGTCGGCCATAAAACCAACAACTCTGATTTGAGACATCGTCTCAGGAGGCGGAAGAAGATGCCGGTCCAGATCATCAGCCACCGCGGCGGGGCCTTTCTGTGGCCCGAGAACAGCCTGCTCGCCTTCCGGCGTTCGGCGGAACTGCCGCTGGAGATGGCCGAGTGCGATGTGCATCTTTCGGCGGACGGCATCCCCGTGGTTCATCACGATGCCGTGCTGGAGCGTACCACGGAAGCGCGGGGACCATTGTCGGTTCATACGGCGCGGGAGCTTTGCAGCTATCGATTGCGCGGTGCCGGGGAATATCGCGTTCCTTTGCTGGCCGAGGTCGCTGCGACCCTGCGCGACTCGCCGCTGCGGCTGCAGGTGGAGGTCAAGTCCGGGCCGCAGGGCGCACCGCCGCCGGCGCTTCTGGACCACAGCCTGGCGGTGCTGGACGCGGCGGGGATGCGCGCGCGCTGCGGCATCATCGCCTTCCACGCCGGCACCGCCGCGGCAGCGCAGGCCGCGGGCGGGCTGGACCACGTCGCCTGGCTGTTCGAGGCGTCGCTGCTGCAGCAGATCGGCCAGCACGGCGTGGTCGCCGTGGCCCGGGCGCATGGGCTGGGGATGGTGGAAACGCATGAGGCCGCGATGGACACGGAGCTGCTGGCGACGCTGCGCGCCGCCGGGCTGCGCGTCGGCGTCTGGGCGGCCAACCACGCGCCGGCCATCCGGCGCATGCTGGCGCTGGGTGTGGACGCCATGGCCACGGACGACCCCGTGCTGGCGCTGCAGATGCGCGGCTGAACGCTGCACGGGGGCGCGGTGGCCGGGGCGCCGCCCGTTGGCGCCACCGGACAGAGCCGGCATGATCCGCCGCGTTACAGGAAGAAGCCGAATCCCGTGCGTGTTCTGCTGGTGCACCCCAACTTCCCCGGGCAGTACGCGCATCTGATGCCGGCCCTGCTGGCGCGGGGCGACGTGCAGGTGGCGGCGATCTCCGCCCGGCACGTCGAGGTGCCGGCGGGCGTGACGCTGCGCGTGTACCAGGCGCCGGCGGCCGAACCGCCGGAAGCGCGCTACGGCCGCTACATGATGGCCGCCCTGAAGCGTGCGGAACTGGTGGCGGGGGAAGCCCTGGCGCTGCGCCGCGACGGCTTCGTGCCGGACGTGATCGCCTGCCATATCGGCTGGGGCGACGCGATCTTCCTGAAGGACGTGTTCCCCGACGCGCCGATGCTGCTCTACGGCGAGTTCTTCTACAGCGTCACCGGCGCCGATGTGGGCTTCATGCCCGGCGAAACCCCCACGGTGCGCACGGCGATGCGGGTGCGCGCGATGAACGCGCCGATGCTGTCGGCCATGAATGCCGCCGACTGGGGCGTCTCGCCCACGCGGTGGCAGCGCGACCGCTTCCCGCCCTGGTTCCGGCAGCGCATCAGCCTGGCGCATGAGGGCGTGGACACGCAGACCTGCCGCCCGGACCCGCAGGCGCGCGTCACCCTGCCGGATGGCAGCGTGCTGAAGCCCGGCGACGAGGTCGTCACCTATGTCGCGCGCGGGCTGGAACCCTATCGCGGCTTTCCGACATTCCTGCGCGCCCTGCCGGAGCTGCTGCGCCGCCGGCCCGGTGCGCGCGTGGTCGTGGTGGGGGGCGACGAGGCGCGCTACGGCCCGTCCCCGGAAGCGGGCGGCAGCTGGAAGGACCAGCTGCTGCGCGAGGTCGGGGCGCTGGACCCCGCGCGCGTCATCTTCACCGGCCGCGTGCCCTACGCCACGCTGCTGAACCTGTTCCGCATCTCGGCGGTGCACGTCTACCTGACCGTGCCCTTCGTGCTGTCCTGGTCGATGCTGGAAGCCATGGCCTGCGGCGCGCTGCTGCTGGCCTCCGCCACGCCGCCGGTGCAGGAGGTCATCACTGACGGCCGCAACGGGCTGCTGACCGATTTCCACGACAGTGCCGTGCTGTGTGAGCGGCTGGTGGCCGTGCTCGAGAACCCTGGCCGCCACGCCGCGCTGCGCCAGGCCGCGCGCCGCACGATCACCGAGCTCTACGACCTGCGGCGGGTTTGCCTACCGCGGCAGATGGATATCCTCGACGCCCTGGCCGCGCGGCGGGCGCCCTCCACCTACGCCTGAGCGAGCGCGCGCTCCCTTATTCCTGCCCGAAGCGGAAGGCGCCGCCGGCGGGGGGCGGCGGTTCCGGCGCGGCGGCAGGGGCGGGTGCGCCCGGCTGCGCGGCGGCGGCCGCGGCCTGGCGGGAGCGGTTCTCGAATTCCTGCCACAGCCGGACGAGGCTGTTGATGGTGGAGGGCAGCTGACCCAGCGGCAGCACCAGCTGCCCGGTGGGCACGCCGCGCCCTTCGCCGTCCAGCTGGCCCAGCGTGACCCGGGCCACGCCGTTGCGGATCTGGGCGTCCAGCACGCCGTCGGCGAACAGGGTGGTAAGCGTGGTCATGGGGTGGGTCTCACTGTTCGCGGAACGCTTTGTGGAAGCTGTCGAAGAGCGGCTGCAGCATGTAGCGCAGGAAGGAGCGCTCGCCGATCTGGATCTGCGCCTCCACCGGCATGCCCGGCCGCAGGGACACGTGGTCCAGGGCGCGCAGCTGGTCGGGGTCGATCACGATCTGGGCGCGGTAGAATTCCATGCCGCGCGCCTGGTCCTGGTTCACGTCGCCGCCCACGAAGGTGACGTGGCCGTGCAGATAGGGCACCAGCCGCTGCTTGAAGGCGGGCAGCCGCACCTCGGCCTGCAGGCCGGCATGCACCACGTCGATGTCGGTGGGGGATACGCGGACCTCGGCCACCAGCCGGTCGCGCGCCGGCACCAGTTCCAGCACCGTGTCGCCGGGCCGCACCACGGCGCCGGGGTTGAAGAAGCGGCTGCTCAGCACCGTGCCGTCCTCGGGCGCCAGGATTTCGCGCCGGGTGGCGACGTCGGAGGCGGCGCGCAGCCGTTCCTCGGCGTCGGTCAGCTTGGAGCGGACCTCGCGCGCCTCGGTGGAGACTTCCTGCAGGCGCTGGTCGCGCAGGCCCTGGAGCTGGTGCTCGGTTTCGGCAATCTGCCCCTGGGCGCGGTCGATCTGGCCCTGGAGGTCCAGCAGGTTGCCCTCGGCCGAGGCGATCTGGCGCTGCAGGCCCAACAGTCGCGGCATGCGTTCCAGGCCCTGGGCCACCAGGGCGCGCACGTCGCTCTCCTCCCGGCGCAGCAGTTCCATCTGGCGGCGCTGGCTGGTGGACTGGCCGCGGGCGGAGGCGATGGTGGCCTGGTGCTGCAGCAGGCGCGATTCCAGCACCTGCACCTGGCTGGCCAGGTTGGCCAGCCGCGTGTTGAACAGGATGCTCTGCCCGGTCATGGCTTCCCGGGCGCGCGGGTCGTCGCTGGTCTGCAGGTCGTGCGGGAAGGCGATGGCGGCGGCCCCGGCCAGCTCGGCCGCGAGGCGCGCTTCCTGCGCCAGCAGCGCCCAGCGCGAGCCGCGCAGCGATTCCAGGCTGGCGCCGGACTGGATGTCGTCCAGCCGCATCAGCACCTGCCCGGCCTTCACCTCGTCGCCGTCGCGCGCCAGGATCTCGCGCACGATGCCGCCTTCCAGGTGCTGCACCGCGCGGCGGCTGCCTTCCGCCTTGATGGTGCCGGCGGCGATGGCGGCCTCGCTCAGCGGCGCAAAGGCCGTCCAGGCGCCGAAGCCGCCGACGAACACGGCGATGCCGAGCATGCCGATGATGATCGGCGTGCGAGTGCGCGGCCGCGGCAGGTCCAGCACCAACTCCGGCATGGAGGGCCGGGGCAGCACCGCCGGAATGCCGGCATTGTGGCCCACCAGCGGGGGAAAGGTCGCGCTCATGCCGCCACTCCCGGCCGGCTACCGGGCGCCGCGGGGGGCGTCGCCGGGGGCACGGGCGGGCGCACTGCGGGCAGCGTCGCGGGACGGGGGCCCATGATGCGGCTCAGCACCTCCTGGCGCGGCCCGAAGGCATCGATCTGACCGTCGCGCAGCACCATCACCTTCTCCACGCCCTGCACCAGCACGGGGCGGTGGCTGACCAGCACCACCGTGGTTCCGCGCGACTTCAGTTCCTTCAGCGCCAGCAGCAGCCGGGCTTCCGAATCCCCGTCCAGGCTGCTGTCGGGCTCGTCCAGCACCACCAGCTTGGGCCGGCCGAACAGGGCGCGCGCCAGCCCCACCAGCTGGCGCTGGCCGCCGGACAGCTGCGCGCCGCCTTCGCCGACCTCCGTGTCGTAGCCCTGCGGCAGGCGCAGGATGATGTCGTGGCAGCCGGCCAGCCGGGCGGCCTCGAACACCGCTTCCGGCTCGGCCTCGTGCAGGCGGGCGATGTTGTGGAACACGCTGCCTTCGAAGAGTTCCACGTCCTGCGGCAGGTAGCCGAGGTGGCGGCCGAGATCCTCGCGCAGCCAGGTGGACACGTCCGCCCCGTCCAGCCGCACCACCCCCGCCGTGGGGGCCAGCGTGCCGATCAGCAGCCGCGCCAGCGTGGTCTTGCCCGAGCCGGAGGGGCCGATCACCGCCACGCTCTCGCCGGGTTCGATGCGGAAGTTCAGCGCCTTGATCACCGCCTGCCCGTTGTTGGGGGCCATGAAGGTCAGCCGCTCGGCGGTCAGCTCGCCCTTGGGCTCGGGCATGACCATGCCCGGCGGCCGCAGCCGCGGCATGCCCAGGAAGGTCTTGAGGCGGGTCAGCGCCTGCCGGGTCTGCACCAGCCCCTTCCAGCCGCCGATCAGCTGTTCCACCGGCGCCAGCGCCCGGCCCATGATGATGGAGCCGGCGATGGAGGCGCCCGAGGTCAGTTCCTGCTTCAGCACCAGCCAGGCGCCCAGGCCGAGGATCGCGATCTGCAGGGCCAGCCGGAAGAACTTGGTCACCGAGCCCAGCACCGCTGCGCGGTTGGCGGCGCTTTCCTGCAGCGGCGCGGCCTCGGCCAGCGAGGCGCGCCAGCCGCGCAGCACGGCCGGGGCCATGCCCATGCTGTCGATCACCTCGGCGTTGCGGGCCAGCACTTCCGTGCGGCGATGCGCGGCCATGCTGGCGGTGCCGGCGCGCTTGAGCAGGGCGGAGGTGGTGCCCTCGTTCACCAGGGTCAGGGCGAACAGCGCCACGGCGCCGCCGGTGGCCACCGCGCCCAGCAGGGGATGCAGCAGGAAGATCACGCCCAGGTACACGGGCACCCAGGGCACGTCGTAGAGCGCCAGCGCCCCGGGGCTGCCCAGCCAGGAGCGGCACAGGCCGAGGTCGCGCAGTGCTTCCATCCGGTAGGGGCGGCCGCGCAGCTGCGCTTCCAGGGCGCGCAGGAAACCTTCGGGCGCCACCCGCGATTCGATCCAGGAGGCGGAGCGCTGCATCGCCTGGCCGCGGGAATATTCCAGCAGCGCCAGCAGCAGCACCGCCGAGATGGCGATCAGGCTGAGCCAGAACAGCGTGTCCAGCGAGCGGGTGGCCATCACCCGGTCGAAGACCTGCATCATGTAGAGCGACACGGTCAGCTGCAGCAGGTTCACCACCCCGCTGAACAGCGCCACCGCGAGAAAGGCTCCGCGGCAGGCACCCACGGCCCGCGTCAGCACCGTGTTCTTCGCAATCGCCGGGCCGCCCGCGGTACTCGCGGTCGCGTTCTGGGTCATCCATCGTCTCCAGCGCGGGAACCGACCACCGGATCCACGCGGCTTGATCGCGGGTTAGTTACGAATCCCGGGAACCCCTGGATGCACGCCGAAGTTGCGCGATCCGAGATTTTTTCGCGGAACGAGATTTTACTATCCCCTCGTGCTCAGCCAGGCAAACCTGGCAGCGCCAGGTAGGCCATGCGCTTCGCCTCGCGCCGGCCACGGGTGACCGTATCGAGGATCAGCCCACTGGCAAGCGAAAGAAAGGAAAGCACGACCAGCGCCACGGCGGCCAGGAAAGTCGGCAGCCGCGGCACCAGCCCGGTGGCGAGATAGGTGGACAGCACCGGCAGCACCAGCAGCGTCGCCACGGCCAGCAGCAGCCCGGCCAGCGCCCCGAAGAAGGGCAGCGGCTTTTCGCGGCGCATCAGCGCCACGATGGTGCGGAGGATGCGGACCCCGTCGCGATAGGTCCGCAGCTTGGAGGCCGACCCGGCCGGCCGTTCGGCATAGGGCGTGGGCAGCTCGCCCACGGGTAGCCGCAGTTCCAGCGCATGAACGGTGAACTCCGTTTCGGTCTCGAAGCCCTCGGACAGCGCCGGAAAGGATTTCACGAAGCGCCGCGAGAAGACCCGGTATCCGGAGAGCATATCCGTGATCCGGTTACCGAAGACCCAACGCACCATGCCCGTCAGCACGAGGTTGCCCAGGCGGTGCCCGGGGCGGTAGGCGCCCTGCACCTGGTCCACCCGCACGGCGGTGACCATGTCCAGCCGTTCCCGCCGCAGCAGCTCCACCATGTCGCGGGCAGCCCCGGCATCGTAGGTGCCGTCGCCGTCCACCAGCACGTAGATCTCGGCCTCCACGTCGGCGAACATGCGGCGCACCACGTTGCCCTTGCCGGGGATCGGCTCCTGCCGCACCACGGCGCCGGCGGCTTCCGCCACCGCCACGGTGCCGTCGGTGCTGCAATTGTCGTAGACGTAGACGGTGGCCTCGGGCAGCGCCGCCCGGAAGCCCGCCACCACGCCGGACACGGCCGCTTCCTCGTCCCGGCAGGGTACCAGCACGGCGATGCGGGGCGGCGGGGTCACGGGGCGGCCCCGGGAAGCGGGGCGAAGACGTAGCGGCGGGACAGCAGGAAGTTGCCCCCCATGCCCACCAGCGCCCCGGCCGCGACCCCCAGCACCGGCTGCGCCGCCACCGCCGGCACGTTGGCCACCAGCAGGGCATAGGTGCCGTAGTTCAGCGCGAAGCCCACGAGGTTGACCAGCAGGAAGCGGACCCATTGCCGGCGCGCCGGCTGGCTGGCGCCGGAGGCACGAAAGGTCCAGGCGCGGTTCAGCGCCCAGGTGGTGCTGGCCGCGGCGAGATAGGACAGCACCCGCCCGGCATAGGGGCCGGCCCCGGCCAGCATCGTCAGCAGCAGCACGGCGGAGTCCACCAGGAAGCCCACGCTTCCGACAACGCCGAAGCGCAGCACCTGCCCGAGCAGCACCGCATGCGGCCGCCCGGCCGCAGCCGTCCAAGATCGCGTCGCCTGCATGCCGGCCACGCATAGGGGAGCGGGGGAGGGCTGCCAAGCGGGAAGCGACCCGCCCCCGCCACCCCTGGCCATGCCGCCGTGCGCGCGGCATTCCTGCAACACCGGGGCGGCGGCACGGGGCCCCGGCGCGCCCGCCACGCCGGGTGCCGCGGCCGCGCATCCGGCGCCCCCGGCGACGGCAGGGCTTGCACGGCGGGCGGCGCTCCGCTTCCTTCACCCCGTTCCGGGGCCAGGGAGAATGCGGGATGCAGCGTCGTGAGCTTCTGTTCGGCGCCGCGGGCGGGGTTGCGGCCCTGGGCCTGGCGGCACCGCTCAGCCGCCCCGCCCTGGCGCAGCCGGCGGCGCAGCGGGTGCTGAAATTCGTCCCGCATGCCGATCTCGGCGTGGCGGACCCCATCGTGTCAACGGCCTATATCGCCCGCAACCACGGATTGCTGATCTGGGACACGCTCTACGGCTACGACGAGGACTACAAGCCGCAGCCGCAGATGGCCCAGGGCCATCAGGTGGAGGAAGAAGGCCGCCGCGTCACCATCACCCTGCGCGACGGGCTGAAATGGCATGACGGCGAGCCGGTGCGGGCGCGCGACTGCGTCGCTTCCATCCGCCGCTGGGCTGCCCGCGACGCGCTGGGGCAGCGGCTGATCGCGCTGACGGAGGAACTCGCGGCCCCCGACGACAAGACGGTCGTGTTCCGCCTGAAGCGGCCTTTCCCGCTGCTGTTCGACGCGCTGGGCAAGCCCTCCACCCCCTGCTGCTTCATGATGCCCGAGCGGCTGGCGCGCACCGACCCGGCCACCGCGATCACGGAGATGGTGGGCTCCGGCCCCTTCCGCTGGGTGGCGGACGAGCGGGTGCCGGGCTCCCGCCTCGTGTATCAGCGCTTCGACGGCTACGTGCCGCGGGGGGAGGGGACGCCGACCTGGACTGCCGGGCCCAAGGTGGCCCATTTCGACCGCGTCGAGTGGACGGTGATCCCCGATGCCGCCACGGCCGCGGCCGCCCTGCAGGCCGGCGAGGTGGACTGGTGGGAACAGGCCACCGCCGACCTGCAGCCCAAGCTGCGCACCAACCGCAACGTGGTGCTGGAGATCCCCGACCCCACCGGGTTGATGGGGATGTGCCGCTTCAACCACCTGCACCCGCCCTTCAACAACCCGGCGATCCGCCGCGCCCTGCTCGGCGCCGTGGTGCAGGGCGACTTCATGACCGCGGTGATCGGCGAGGATCGGTCCCTGTGGCGCGACAATGTCGGCATCTTCCCGCCGGAAACGCCGCTGGCCACCGATGTCGGGATGGAGGTTCTGACCGCCCCGCGCGACTACGACAAGGTCAAGGCGGACCTCGCCGCCGCCGGCTACAAGGGCGAGAAGGTGACCATCATCGCCGCTTCCGACCTGCCCTCGCTGAACGCGCTGGCCCAGGTGGGGGTGGACATGTTCCGCAAGGCCGGCATGAACGTGGATTTCGTGTCCACCTCCTGGACCACGGTGGTGCAGCGCCGCGCCAGCCGGGAAGTCCCGGAAAAGGGCGGCTGGAACGTGTTCTTCACCTTCTGGGCCGGCACGGACGTGTTCAACCCCGGCGTCAATCAGTCCCTGCGCGGCAACGGCGCGGAGGCCTGGTTCGGCTGGCCCACCGCCCCGCGGCTGGAGGAGTTGCGCGACGCCTGGTTCGACGCCCCCGACCTGGACGCCCAGAAGAAGGCCGCGGCCGAGGTGCAGACCCAGGCGCTGCAGGACGTGCCCTACCTGCCGCTGGGGCAGTATTTCCAGGCCACGGCCTATCGCCGCGGGCTGAGCGGGGTGCTGAAGGGCATGCCGGTCTTCTGGAACGTCAAGCGCGAGGGCTGAGCAACCGCCCCGCGCAGCCTGCACAGATGCTCCCCTACCTGCTCCGGCGCATCGTCGCCACGGTCCCCGTGATGGCCGTGGTGGCGCTGTTCGTGTTCTCGCTGCTCTACGTTTCGCCGGGCGACCCGGCGGCGGTGATCTGCGGCGACCAGTGCACCCCGGCCGAGGTGGAGCGCGTCCGCGGCGTGCTGGGCCTGGACCGCCCCTTCCTGGTGCGCTTCGGCGAATGGGTCTGGCGCATCGGGCAGGGCGACCTCGGCCAGTCGATCTTCACCAACCTGCCGGTGTCCACCATGATCGCCCAGCGCATCGAGCCGACCCTGTCGCTGATGCTGCTGACGCTGGTGCTGGCGGTGGGCATCGCCGTGCCGCTGGGCGTGGTGGCAGCCTGGAAGGCCGGGTCCTGGCTGGACCGCGGGGTGATGGGGCTGGCGGTGCTGGGCTTCTCGGTCCCGGTTTTCGTGGTGGGCTACATCCTGGCCTATATCTTCGCGCTGGAGCTGCAATGGCTGCCGGTGCAGGGCTACACGCCGATCGCGCGCGGGGTCTGGCCCTGGCTGCAGAACCTGATCCTGCCCGCCGTGGCGCTGGGCGGCATCTACATCGCGCTGATCGCCCGCATCACCCGCGCCACCATGCTGGAGGTGCTGGGCCAGGACTACGTCCGCACCGCCCGCGCCAAGGGCGTCGGCCAGCGCGGCATCCTGTTCGTGCACGCCCTGAAGAACGCCGCCGTGCCGGTGGTCACCGTGATCGGCCTGGGCGTGGCGCTGCTGATCGGCGGCGCGGTGGTGACGGAAAGCGTCTTCGCCATTCCCGGCCTCGGGCGGCTGACGGTGGATGCCATCCTGCGGCGCGACTACCCGGTGATCCAGGGCGTCGTGCTGCTGTTCTCCTTCGTCTACGTGCTGGTGAACCTCGGCGTGGACCTGCTCTACACCCTGTTCGACCCGAGGATCCGCTATTGAGCGGCGAGGCCATCCTGCCGGCGCTGCCCGGCGTGTCCGACCATCCCAGCGGCGGCGCCGCGGCCCCCTTGCCGGACGTGCTACCGCCGGTGCGCGCCCGGCGCGGCGTGCTGGGCTTCGTCCGCCGCCATCCCACGATCGCGGTGGGCGGCGGGCTGCTGCTGCTGCTGCTGCTGGCCGCGGTACTGGCGCCGCTGCTCTGGACCGCCGACCCCACCGCCCTGGCGCCGCGGCTGCGCACGCGCGAGCCTTCGGCACAGTGGTGGTTCGGCACCGACATGCTGGGGCGGGACGTGTATTCCCGCGTGCTCTACGGCACCCGCGTGTCGCTGCTGGTGGGCTTCGCCGTGGCGATCCTGGCTTCCGCGGCGGGGCTGCTGATCGGGCTGGTGTCGGGCTTCGTGCGCTGGGCCGACGGCCTCATTATGCGGATCATGGACGGGCTGATGAGCATCCCGCCGATCCTGCTGGCCATCGCGCTGATGGCGCTGACCCGCGGTTCCGTCGGCAACGTTATCCTGGCCATCACCGTGGCCGAGGTGCCGCGCGTGTCGCGCCTGGTGCGCGGCGTGGTGCTGAGCCTGCGCGAGCAGCCCTATATCGACGCCGCCGTGGCCGCCGGCACCCGCACCCCCGCCATCGTGTGGCGCCACATCCTGCCCAACACGCTGGCGCCGCTGACCGTGCAGGCGACCTATATCTGCGCCTCCGCCATGATCACCGAGGCCATCCTGAGCTTCATCGGCGCCGGCACCCCGCCGATCATCCCCTCCTGGGGCAACATCATGGCCGAGGGCCGGGCCTTGTGGCAGGTGAAGCCCTATATCGTGTTCTTTCCCGCGCTGTTCCTCAGCGTCACCGTGCTGGCGGTGAACCTGCTGGGCGACGGTTTGCGCGACGCGCTGGACCCGCGCATGGCGCGGCGGCTGTGACCGGCATGGACGCGGACGCGCCGCCGCTGCTGTCGGTGGAGATGCTGCAAACGCATTTCCGCACCCCAGACGGCGTGAACCGCGCCGTGGACGGCGTCAGCTTCACCGTGCGGGCCGGCGAAACGGTGGCGATCGTGGGCGAGTCCGGTTGCGGCAAGTCCGTCACCGCCATGTCCGTGCTGCGCCTGATCCCCGAGCCGCCCGGCCGCATCGCCGGCGCCATCCGCTTCGAGGGGCGCGACCTGCTGCAGCTGTCCGACCGCGAGATGCGCGCCATCCGCGGCAACGAGATCAGCATGATCTTCCAGGAGCCGATGACCTCGCTGAACCCGGTGCTGACGGTGGGGCGGCAGATCGGCGAAACGCTGCGGCTGCACCAGGGGCTGGACGGCCGCGCCGCGGAAGCGCGGGCGGTGGAGATGCTGACCCTGGTGGGCATCCCCGAGCCGCGGCGCCGGGTGCGCGAATACCCGCACCAGCTTTCGGGCGGGATGCGGCAGCGCGTGATGATCGCCATGGCCCTGGCCTGCAACCCCAAGCTGCTGATCGCCGACGAGCCGACCACCGCGCTGGACGTCACCATCCAGGCGCAGATCCTGGACCTGATGCGCGACCTCAAGCAGCGGGTGGGCGCGGCCATCGTGCTGATCACCCACGACCTCGGCGTGGTGGCGGAGGTCGCGGAGCGGGTGATCGTGATGTATGCCGGTCGGGTGGTGGAGCAGGCCGCGGTGGGGCCGCTGTTCCGCGCCCCGCGCCATCCCTACACCCAGGGGCTGCTGGGCGCGGTGCCGCGGCTCGGCTCCTCGCTGGAAGGCACGGCGACGCGGCTGGCCGAGATCCCCGGCCAGGTGCCCAGCCTGAAGGCCCGCATCGAGGGCTGCGTCTTTGCCTCCCGCTGCCCGCACGCCACCGAGCTGTGCCGCGCCGTGCCGCCGGCGCTGGAAGGCAAGGCGCCCGGGCACCTCGCCGCCTGCCACTACGCGCACCGCGACGCGGTGGCGGCATGAGCGGCGCGGCCGCACCGGCGTTTCCCGGCACGATGCGTCGTCCCGCGGCACCGGGGGCGGAGCCCGCGCCGACTGGCACCCCGATCCTAGCGGTGCGCGACCTGCGCAAGCACTTCCCCCTGCGCGGCGGCTGGCTGGGCGGCAGCCGCGGCGTGGTGCACGCCGTGGACGGCGTCAGCTTCTCCATCGCCCGCGGCGAAACCCTGTCCCTGGTGGGTGAGTCCGGCTGCGGCAAGTCCACCGTGGGCAAGGCGGTGCTGCGGCTCTTCGACCTCACGGACGGGCAGGTTCTGCTGGACGGGCAGCGCATCGACACCATGCCCGCCGCCACGCTGCGGCCGCTGCGGCGCCGCATGCAGGTGGTATTCCAGGACCCCTTCAGCAGCCTCAACCCCCGGATGCGGGTGCGCGACGCCCTGGCCGAGCCGATCCGCAACTTCGGCCTCGCCCCGACGCGGGAGGCGCTGGACCGCCGGCTGTTCGAGCTGATGGACACGGTGCGCCTGCCGCGCGACGCGCTGAACCGCTGGCCGCACGAATTCTCCGGCGGGCAGCGGCAGCGCATCGGCATCGCCCGCGCCCTGGCCGCCGAGCCGGACCTGCTGATCTGCGACGAGGCGGTGTCGGCGCTGGACGTGTCGGTCAAGGCGCAGATCGTCAACCTGCTGGGCGACCTGCAGGCGCGGCTGGGGCTGGCGCTGCTGTTCATCTCGCACGACCTCGCCGTCGTGGAGCACATGACGCACCGGGTGGCGGTGATGTACCTGGGCCAGATCGTGGAGCTGGCGCCGCGCCGCGCCATCTTCGCCAGCCCGCGGCACCCCTACACCGAAGCGCTGCTGTCGGCCGTGCCGGTGCCGCAGCCTGGGGCGGCGCGGCAGCGCATCATCCTGCGCGGCGACGTGCCCAGCCCGATCAACCCGCCGGCCGGCTGCCGCTTCCACACCCGCTGCCCCTACGCCTTCGACCGCTGCCGGGTGGAGGTGCCGGTGCTGGCGCCCACCGATCCCGGGCACCTCGCGGCTTGCCACCTGCACGACCGCCCGGCAGCGGAGAACCCGCTTCGCCCGGCGCAAATCCATGCGAATGGTTCTCAACTGACCTGACACTTGACGCGGTGCACCCGGGCGCGGGATTTTGCCGCACGACGCGCGGGCACCGCGGTGCCCGCCGACCTGATCCTGATGCTTTTGGGGGAGACGCGCGATGCCGCAGGTTTCGCTGACCGTGAACGGCAAGCCGCACACCGTGGAGGTGGAAGGCCGCACCCTGCTCGTGGAGCTGCTGCGCGAGAAGCTTCGCCTCACCGGCACGCATGTGGGCTGCGACACCAGCCAGTGCGGCGCCTGCGTGGTGCACGTGAACGGCGACAGCGTGAAGGCCTGCACCATGCTGGCCGTGATGGCCGAGGGCGCCGAGGTCACCACCATCGAGGGGCTGGCCGCGGCCGACGGCACACTGCATCCGATGCAGGAAGCTTTCCGCGAGTACCACGCCCTGCAGTGCGGCTTCTGCACCCCGGG
This sequence comes from Roseomonas sp. BN140053, assembly GCF_047690175.1. NCBI lineage: Bacteria > Pseudomonadati > Pseudomonadota > Alphaproteobacteria > Acetobacterales > Roseomonadaceae > Roseomonas > Roseomonas sp. BN140053. The sequence goes on from NZ_JBLLEB010000001.1 coordinate 93,548, forward strand.
CATGGTGATGTCGGCCATCGACCTCGTGCAGAAGCACCCGCAGGGGCTGAGCGAGCAGGAGATCCGGCACGGGCTGGAAGGCAACCTGTGCCGCTGCACCGGCTACCACAACATCGTGCGCGCCATCGACGCGGCGCAGGACGTGATGCACGGCCGCGTGGCGGAGCTCGCCCGCGCCGAGTGAATCCCGTGCCGGGCGCCCTCGCGGGGCCCGGCCGGTTGCCCACATGATGCCGGACACACGCGGCATCCGAAACGCGCAGCCGCCGGCCCCCGCGCCGGCACGAGCCGCCGAGCCCAGGGACCGAGCGCATGTATGATTTCAGCTACCACAAGCCCGCCACCATCGCCGACGCCGTGGCGCTGCTGGCCGACCCCGAGGCCCGGCCGGTCTCCGGCGGCCAGACCCTGCTGCCCGCGCTGAAGCACCGGCTGGACCGCCCCGCTGCGCTGGTGGACCTGAGCGGCATCGCCGAGCTGAAGGGCATCCGGCGCGAGGGCAATGAGATCGTGATCGGCGCCATGACGCGCCACAACGACATCGCCACCAGCCCCGAGGTGATGGCCGCCATTCCCGCCCTGGCCAAGATGGCCGGCAACCTCGGCGACACGCAGGTCCGCAACCGTGGCACCATGGGCGGCAGCCTCGCCAACAACGACCCGGCGGCGGACTACCCCTCGGCCGCGCTGGCCCTCGGCGCCACCTTCGTGACCGACCGCCGCCGCATCGAGGCGGACGAGTTCTTCCAGGGCATGTTCACCACGGCGCTGGAGCCGGGCGAGCTGCTGGTGTCGATCCGCTTCCCGATCCCCGAGAAGGCCGGCTACGCGAAGATGCGCAACCCGGCCTCGCGCTACGTCATGACCGGCGTGTTCGTGGCCAAGGGGCCGAAGGGCCTGCGCGTGGTGGTGAACGGGGCCGGCCCCGGCGTGTTCCGCCAGGCGGAGATGGAAGCGGCGCTGGCGGCCAACTGGTCGGCCGAGGCGGTGGCGGGGATCAAGCAGTCCCCCGACGACCTGAACAGCGACATCCACGGCAGCGCCGAATACCGCGCGCACCTCGTGACGGTGATGGCCAAGCGCGCGCTGGCCGAGGCGGGCTGAACCCGCCATCCGGGCCCGCGGCAGCGCGGGCCCTGCGCGCCGCGGCCGGCATCGTCGCGCCACCGGTGGGGCGCGACGGGCCGGGGCGGGTTTTCGCGACGGGACGCGCGGCGGGGCGGCGGGGATCACCCCTCCGCGAAGCATGCCCCGCGGTCAATACGTTTCGGCTAGCAATCGCCCAGATGCCGTGCCAGTCTGAGCATACCGGCCCTACATCCCGTCGGGTCGCGAGTGTTGCGTAGGCAGATAGAGACAGTGTCTCACGATAACGATTTCCAGGGCGGCTCCGGGTCCGTCGAGGCCGAGGTCAAGTGGTACAACGGTCGCAAGGGCTTCGGCTTCGTCCTCGGCCCCGACGGGCAGGACGTCTTCTTTCATGCTTCGGCACTGACCGAGGCCGGGATCGAGCCGCCTGAAACAGGCGACAAGCTGGTGTGTGAGATCGGCACGGACCGCCAGGGCCGTCGCCTCGTGACGCGGATCACCGAGCTGCGCAAGGGCCCGGGCGGCGGCGCTGCCGGCGGTGGCGGTGGCTTCGGCGACCGTCCCCCCCGGCGGGATTTCGGCGATCGTCCCCCGCGCCGTGACTTCGGCGGCGGTGGCGGCTTCGGCGGTGGCGGCGGTGGTTTCGGCGACCGTCCCCCGCGCCGTGACTTCGGCGGTGGCGGCGGCTACGGCGGTGGTGGTGGCGGCTTCGGGGCCCCGCGCGGCGGCTTCGGCGGCGGCGACCGTGGCGGCTTCGGCGGTGGCGGTGGCGGCGGTGGCTTCGGGGCCCCGCGCGGCGGCGGCTTCGGCGGTGGCGGCGGTGGTGGTGGCTTCGGCGACCGTCCCCCGCGCCGCGACTTCGGCCGCGACGAAGGTGGCCCGAGCTACCCGATCAACGGCACCGTGAAGTGGTTCGACCAGGTCCGCGGCTTCGGCTTCGTGACCCCCGATGACGGCGGCCAGGACGTGTTCCTGCACTCCTCCGTGCTGCAGCGCGCCGGCGTGGCCGACGTGCAGCAGGGCCAGAAGGTGAACCTGGAAGTCCGTGACGGCCAGCGCGGCCGCCAGGCCGTGGTGCTGAAGGACAACTGATCCCGGGTCGCCCCTCGGCGGCGCAACGGAAACCCCGGCACGGCGACGTGCCGGGGTTTTTTCATGCCCGCGCCCCGGGGCGCGGGGGCCAACGAAAGGGTGAGCTGGGTTAACCGTCCGTTCAGGACGAATCCGCTATGCCGGGGGCGTAGCGCGGCAAGAGGCTGCGCGGTGCAGGGGAAAATCCCGCGATGGCGATGAACTCGGTCAACACCAATCTCGGCGCCATGGTGGCGCTGCAATCGCTCAACCGCACCAGCGACGCGCTGAGCGTCACGCAGAAGCGCGTCAGCACCGGCTTCCGCGTGTCGGACGCCAAGGATGACGGCGCCGCCTTCGCGGTGGCCCAGGGCATCCGCGCCGATGTCGCCGGCCTGACCTCCGCCAACGAGCAGCTGGGCGGCATCAAGGGCATCCTGGACACCACCAACACGGCGCTGAAGAACGTGTCGGACACCATGACGGAAATCCGCACCGTGCTGGTGAAGCTGGCCGACGACAACACCAGCACGGACCAGCGCACCCAGTACACCGCCCAGTTCGGCGCCCTGGTGGACAAGGTGAACCGCTTCCTGTCGGACGCCACCTACAACGGCAAGTCGCTGATCGGCACGGACGAGAACGCCGCGACCGACGTGGTCACGGTGCGCAACGAGAGCGGGCAGACCTTCGCGGTGGGACAGGTCGCCGGTGCCACGCTGACCTTCGACACCGCCATCAACCTGACCACGGCGGGCACCCTGACCACGGCGGACGGCGCCTTCACCCTGGCGGCCGGTGCCGCCATGACGGCGCTGAACGCCCGCGCCATGCTCGGCACCGGGCCGGCGGCGGACCTGCCCGACGTGCGCGCCGGCGCCGGCACCGCCACGGCCATCAAGACCTTCAGCGCCGTGCAGGGCGCGGTGAACACGGCGATGAACCGCTACGGAAACGACAGCAAGTACGTCGATGCCCAGATCACCTACAACAAGGACAAGCTCGACAGCATGGAGAGCGGGCTGGGCGCGCTGATCGACGCCGACCTGGCCAAGGAATCCGCCCGGCTGCAGGCCCTGCAGATCAAGCAGCAGCTCGGCACCCAGGCACTGGGCATCGCCAACCAGACGCCGCAGACCCTGCTCAGCCTGTTCCGAAGCTGACCGCGGCGGCGGAAGCACCGCGGGACCCGCTCGAAACGTTGTGATTCCGGTCCGATTGCGGGAGGTCTAGGCTCCGCCCGCAACCGCCAGGACAGGGTGCCGTGACCGCACCGGCCCGGAGTTTCATCTTCGCCCCGCTCAACAACACGCAGAAGCCGGGCATGGACCCCAATGACGCCGTGGGCGCTTTTCACCCGGGCATGCGGATGTGGAAAACATACCACGAGGGCCTGGGCGGCACGGTGGTGGAGCATTACTTCAACAACGAGCGCGGCCTGGGCTGTGCCAAGGTCAGCCAGGGCATCCTGGACGCGCTGGTGCGCGGTTCCAACAGCCAGTACTACGAGCGATCGTGTATTTCGGCCACGGCACCAAGACGCACCTGTCGTCCATCGGCTGGGACCAGACCACGGTGCGGGCGCTGACCGACGCGGTGGACACCTAAGGCTCGGCGGGGGTGAAGGTGCTGCTCTACGCCTGTTCCTGCGCGGCGCATGGCGGCATCGCCTATACCATGTCGGAGAACCTCAAGGTCTGGGCGCAGTACGGGATGGAGGTCTACGGCCATGCCGTGCCCGGCCATTCCTTCGACAATGCCGTGGTGCGCCGCTTTCCCAGCGCCAATGGCCTGGCCGGCTACCGCGTCTGTCCGGACGGAAGGGTGGATGCCTGGAAGGCGGCCCTGAAGAATCACAAGACCATGTTCTGGGCCCGCTTCCCCTTCATGACCGCCGAGGAGATCGAGGCCGAGATCTAGCGGGGCGCCACCGCCGGCCGTGCCATCTCCCCAAGGCGGGTCCGCCCTGGGGAGAGGGCGTCGATCAGGCGAAGGCGATGCCGAACTGCGAGGGCGTTTCGCTGATGATGTTGTCCGCGGTCAGCGCCACGTGCTCGGGGCTGTCGGAGAAATTGGCCACCGCCTGCGGCCGGCTGAGGACGCCGGCATCCAGCTGCACGGTGTAGTAGTGCACCTCCTCGGCCGAGGCCGTGCGGTGCAGCGTGTTCTGGTACAGCAACTCCACGAACTGCGTGCTGGAGGTGTTGGCGCCGTAGCGGGCCTGGAACTCGGGGCTGTTGAGGAAGCCGGTGATGATGCCGGTCTCGCTGTTGTTGCCGGCGTCGAGCTGGGCGCGGTAGAAGCCCAGCCCCGGCAGGTCGGGCTTGCGGCCGAAGGCGGCGTCGTAGATGCGGGCCACCGTGGCGGCGTTCTCACTGATGTCCCAGATGCCGCCCTGCACGGTGGCGGCGGTCAAGCGCTGGTTTTCCGGGCTTTCGGAGAAGTTCACCAGGGTCTGCTCGCGGCTCTGCCCGGCGGCGAACTGGTCGCGGTAGTAGCTCAGCTCGGATTCCGCGGCGCCGCGGTGCAGCACGTTCTGGTAGAGTTGCACGACGTACTGGTCGTTGCTCAAGCCGTTGCCGAAGCGGGCCTGGAACTCGGGGCTGTTGTTGAACCCCGTGGCGATGTCGGCCAGCCCGGCCCCGTACTGCAGCTTGTCGATGTAGAAGTTCAGCCCTGCCTGCTCCGGGCTGCGGGCCAGCGCGGCGTTGTACAGCCGCACCACCTGCGAGGCCGGATCCGTGGGGTCGATCACCATGCGGCCGTCGGCGAACTGCACTGCGTCGAAGTTGCGCAGCGCGTGCACCGTGCCGTCCTGCTCGATGAACAGGGTGTCGCCGTTGCCGCGCGCCAGGAACTGGCTGCCGCGCAGCCCGGACATGCTCTCGTCGAACACGGCGTGGTCGCCCAGGCCGACGGAAAGGTGGATTTCCGCGCCCTCGTAGACGCCGTCGCTGGTGAAGGAGGTGCCGCGGATCGCCACGATGGCGTCCAGCTTGGCCTGCACGGGGGTGCGCCAGTCATCCTGCAGGATGCCGCCGGTGTCGCCGGAATTGGGGTTCCAGGACCACCAGGCCCAGGAGATGCCGGCGGAGGGCGCGCCGGCGTCGCGGACCCCGTTGCCGTCGAAGTCGCCGTTCAGCGTTTGCGTGATCTCGCGCAGCCAGACGCTGTCCTTGGGGTCTTCGAGCTTGGTGCCGAGCTCGCCCACCAGGATCGGGGCGATGCCTTCGCGGGCGATATAGGCCCATTGCTTGTCGAAGACGCCCTGCAGCGTGTCGCCGAAATTGGCGGCCTGGAACCAGGGCTGCGCGTAGACGGAATTCGGGTAGTCGTGCGGCGAATAGACCAGCTTGTTGGCGATCGGCAGGTCCACGGGATGCTCGCGCACGCCCTGCAGGTTGCCGCCCTGCCAGTACCAGTCGTTCTCGTAGCGGGTGATGCCCTCCACCACGATCAGCCAGTCGGGGTTGACCGACTGGATGGCGGCACCGGCGCGCTCGGCGGCCTTTTCCCAGTCGGTGGCGAGGTTACCGTCGCCCCAGGTGGCCTGCTCGCGCGGCTCGTTGTGCAGGTCGGCGCCGACCACGGTGGTGTTGCCGGCATAGTGCTGCGCCAGCATCTTCCAGTCGTCGATCCAGCCCTGCTCGGTCCACTGGCCATCGTACCAGAGCCCGTTGAGGTTGGGCCCATCGCCGGCGCTGCTGCGGTGGTGGTCCAGGATGATCTTCATCCCGAGCTGGCCGGCGTAGTTCACGATCTTGTCCATCAGCGCCAGCCCCGACACGCCCGCGAGGTCGGGGTTCAGGTTGGTGCTGATGCCCGAGGCCGGCAGCCCGTGCAGCACTTCCGAGGAATAGGGGAGGCGGATGGCGTTGAAGCCCAGATCCGCCATCTGCTTCATCATGTCCTGCCAGTTGCGGACATTCAGCCCGTCCGGCGCGCCGCGGGTGGTTTCCAGCCCGAACCAGTTCACCGCCGCCAGCCGCACCGCCGTGCCGGAGGCATCGACGATGTCGGCCCCGCGGGTGGACAGGAAGCCGCTGTTCTGGCCGGCCGGCAGGGTGCCGCCGTCATCGTCGCGGATCGTGCCGGTGGCCTCGTAGCGCGTGGGCCGGGCGCCGCTGGGCGAGGACAGCACGAGCCGCACCGTCTCGTTGTTCTCGGCGGCCGTGTCGCCCAGCACCTGCACCTGCACGGTGGCCTGGGTCTGCCCGGGGGCGAAGGTCACGGTGCCGCCGGCCGCCTGGAAATCCACCCCCGGCGTGGCGCTGCCCGCCGCCGTATCCCAGCGCACCGTCACCGCCGTGTCGGACGCGTGGGAGAGGCTGAGGTTGAAGGTGAGGGGGGTGGTGCCGTTGTGGCCTTCCGTGACCGCGGCATCCGAGATGGTCAGTTCCGGCAGGCCGGAGATCGGGGCGCCGTTGTCCAGGAACACCGGGCTGCTGGGGGCGCCCGCTGCGTTGAAGCCGAAATTGGCGCTCTGCCCGGGGGCAAGGGTGCCGTTGAAGCCGACATTGCTGAAGCTGTAGGTGCCCGACGGCGCGCCGATCGGCGTGACGTTCCAGAAGTTCTGGATCGCCCAGGGGGCGGAGAACGACACCGTCCAGCCCGTCACCGTGTCCGGGCCGTCGTTGATCACGAGGATCTCGCCCGTGAACCCCTGGTCCCAGCTGTTGGTGGTCCGGAAAACGGTGCGGAGGGTCATGGCATCGGCTCGCAATGAGTTCGGGCGGACGACACGCTCGCCGCGGCGCGATCAGTAACGGGAACCTTACCAAATCTCAAATAAAAAACGCCGCTCAACTCCAGATCGACATCGCTTCAACCCGTGGATGGGCTCAGAGCATATGGTGATCCCGGTGGTTGGTGCTAGGTCTCAGCATCGGCTTACCTCCGGCTGTGGGCACGCATGTTCGCCCTCGATGTTCCAGCTGCGTCCCGGGGCCATGCGGGACGGCACCTCCCCAGCGGCGTTGGTTCCCGTCAGCCCATCACCATGCCGTCCGGCAACGTCGCCGCGTGGTCGAAGATGGCCCCTGCCGTGCACAGCCAGACATCCGGACGCGCCGCGCGCAGGCGGCGTAGGGCGCCGCGCAGCGCTCGCAGCCGGAAAGGCTGCCCCAGGATATAAGGATGCAGCGCGATGCCCATGACCTGCGCCCGGCCGTCGCGCACCTGGTCCAGCCGTTCCTCGAAATCCGCCACGATCATCTCGGCGAACTCGGCCGCGCCGTGCTTGCGCGCGATGATCGCCGGGATGTCGTTGATCTCCTGCGGGTAGGGGATGGCCAGCAGCCGGCCGTGCTTCGTGCGGTGCCACACCGGCTGGTCGTCCGAGCACCAGTTCAGCGTGTAGCGGTAGCCCGCCTCGGCCAGCAGGTCGGGGGTGGCATGGCTCTCGGCGATCCAGGGGGACAGCCAGCCGCGCGGTGGGGTGCCCTCGTGCCGGGTGAGGGCCGCGGTGGCCGCGGCGATCACCGCGCGCTCGCCGGCCTCGTCCAGGGCGCTCTGCCGCTGGCTGTTGGTGACGCCGTGGCCGGCGATCTCATCGCCGCGGGCGCGATGCGCGGCCACCAGCTCCGGCGCGTGGTCGTAGAGCGCGCTGTTCAGCAGCACCGTGCAGGGCAGGGCCAGCTCGTCCAGCAGTTCCAGCAGGCGCCAGGCGCCGACGCGGTTGCCGTAGTCGCGCCAGGCGTGGTTCAGCACGTCCGGCTGCGGCCCGGCGCCGGAGGCTGCGCCCGGCGCCAGCTCCGCCCCCAGCCCCTCGCCGAAGGCGAAGTGCTCCAGGTTCAGCCCGAGATACACCGCCAGCTTCGCCCCGCCGGGCCAGTTCCAGCGCGGGCGCGCGGGCCAGGGGTGGTAGTCGTAGCGGCCATGATGCGGGAGCATCGCCGATGCTCGCCCACCGCGGTCGCCGGGGGCAAGCCCGCGGGCGGGGCGGGATGCGCGCGGCGCCGCCCTGGTCTAGGAAGGCGCCATGTCGTCGCCCGACACCGATGAGGCCGCCCGCACGGCCGCTGCCCGCCGCTTCCTTTCCCAGGCCGCCCGCGAGAACCGCGCCGGGCGTCGCCTGCCCGTGGCCCTCGGCCTGGTCGCCACCCTGTGTGGCGTGGCGCAGGCCTGGCTGATCGCGACCCTGCTGGCCACGCTGCTGGGCTTCCCCGAGGCCGGGTGGGGTGCGCTGGGGGGTGCCGCGGCGCTGGCCCTGGTGCAGGTCGGCCTGTCCGTGGCGGCCGAGCGCGCCCAGGGGGCCGCCGGCGTCGCGGCCCGGGCGCGGCTGCGCGGCCGGGTGCAGGCGCGGCTGCTGGAACTCGGCCCGGCCGACGAGCGCCCCGCGGGGGAACGCGCCGCGCTGGTGGTGGACCGGGTGGAAGCGCTGGACGGCTATTTCTCCCGCTGGCTGCCCACCGCCGCGCTGGCGATCCTGTCCCCCCTCGCCGTGGCACTGGCCGTGGCCCTGGCCGACCCGGTGGGCGGGCTGATCCTGGTGGTCGGCGGGCTGCTGGTGCCGGTGGCCATGGCGCTGACCGGGATCGGCGCGGCGGTGCAGAGCCGCCGGCAGTTCGGCGCCCTGCAGCGCCTGAGCGGCCGCTTCCTGGACCGGGTGCGCGGCCTGCCCACGCTGGTGCTGTTCAACCGGCAGGCGGCCGAGGCGCAGGCCCTCGGCGCCGCGGCCACCGAGTTGCGTCAGCGCACCATGCGGGTGCTGCGGGTCGCCTTTCTCAGCTCCGCCGCGCTGGACCTGCTGGCCGCGGCGGTGCTCGGCTGCATCGCCTGGCGCCACGCCGCGCTGGTGACGGGCGGGCATCCCGCCCCGGTGGCGGCGCTGTTCGCGCTGCTGCTGGTGCCGGCCTTCTTCGCCCCGCTGCGGGCCTTTTCCGCCGCCTATCACGAGCGCCTCTCAGCCACCGGCGCCGCCGCGGAGCTCGCACCCCTGCTGGCAGCCGAGCCGGACAACGGCCTGTTGTTGCAGGAAGTCCCGCCCAGCGTCGTGGTCACCTTCGAGGACGTGACCCTGCGCTACGACCCCGCCCGACCGCCGGCGCTGGACGGCGTGTCCTTCCGCGTCCTGCCCAACGAGGCGCTGGTGCTGGCCGGGCCGTCGGGGTCCGGTAAGTCCTCCGTGCTGCGGCTGCTGCTGGGCTTCCGGCGCCCGGATGCCGGCCGCATCGCCCTCAACGGCCGCGACGCCACCGCGCTGCGGCCGGAGGAGCTGCGCCGCATGATCGCCTACGTGCCTCAGAAGCCGCATCTGTTCCGCGACACGCTGCGCGAGAACATCCGTCTCGCCCGGCCCGAGGCCACCGACGCCGCCGTGGAAGCCGCGGCGCGCGAAGCCCGCGTCGCCGACTTCCTGCCGCAGCTGCCGTACGGTCTCGACACCGTGGTGGGCGAGGGCGGCTGGGGCCTCAGCGGTGGGCAGGCGCAGCGCGTCGCCCTGGCCCGCGCCTTCCTGCGCGACCGCCCGCTGGTGCTGCTGGACGAGCCCACCGCGCATCTCGACCCCGGCACGGAGGCCGAGGTGTTGGACGGGCTGCGCCGCCTTTGCGCCGGCCGCACCGCCGTGATCGCCAGCCATTCCCCGGCCCTGCGCGCCCGCTTCAACAAGGTGCTGACCCTGGAGAACGGCCGCGTGGCCAATGCGCCCCGCCGCGGGCGGGAGGCCGGCCATGTGGCGTGACCTCCGCCGAGTCCTGGCGCTGTGGCGGGCGCACCGGTCCCGCCTCGTCCTGGGCGCCCTGGCTGCGGCGCTCACCGTGCTGGCGGGGGTGGCGCTGCTGGCCCTGGCCGGGCACGGCGTGTCCCAGGGGCTGCGGCACGGCGCCACCGCCGTGGCCGCCGCTTCCCTGCTGCTGCTGCGGCCGCTGATCCTGCTGCGCCCGGCGCTGCGCTGGGGCGAGCGCATGGTCACCCACGCCGCCACCTTCCGCGCCCTGGCCGATACCCGCGTCTGGTTCTTCTCGCGCCTCGCGGAACGCCTGCCCACCGGCCTCGGCCTGCGCCGCGCCGGCGACCTGCTGGGCCGGCTGGTGGCCGACGTGGAAGCGCTGGACGGGCTCTACCTCCGCGCCCTGGTGCCGATGGCCGCGGCCGCGGCGGCGGTGCTGGCCATCGCCGTGCTGCTGGGCGTCGCCGCCCCCGGCCTGGCCGGGGTGGTGGCGCTGCCGCTGGCCGTGGCGCTGGTGCTGCCGCCGCTGCTGGCCCCCGTGGCAGCACGCGATGCCGCCGCCGTGGCGGAAAGCCGCGGCGCCCTGCGCGCCCGCGCGGTGGAGCCGCTGCTGGGGTTGGAGGACGTGCTGGCCAGCAACGGCGAGGGCCGTGCCGCCGAGCGCCTCGCCGCCGCCGGCGCGGGGCAGGCCTGCGCCGAGCGCCGCCTGTCCCGCACCGGCGCCCTCGGGGGTGCCGCAGGTGCGCTGCTCGCCCAGGCGGCGCTGCTGGGCGCCCTGGCCTGGGGTCTCGCGGGGGGCGAGGCCGCGCTGCTGGCCGTGCCCGCCCTGTTCCTGGCCCTCGCCGCGGCCGAGAGCCTGTCCGCCGTGCCGCGCGCCGGCGCCGCCCTGGCCGCGGCCGGTGCCGCGTCCCGCCGCCTGCTGGAAGCCGCCGACGCCCCCGTGCCGGTTGCCGCCCCGGCCGAGCCCCTGCCGCTGCCGCGCGGCAACGCCCTGAAGCTGGAGAACCTCCACTTCCGCTGGTCGGCCGACCGCCCCCTGGTGCTGGACGGGCTGTCGCTGGAGATCCCCGAGGGCGCCCGGGTCGCGCTGCTCGGCCCGTCCGGCTCCGGCAAGTCCACCCTGGCCACGCTGCTGCTGCGCCTGGCCGAGCCGGAATCCGGCCGCATCACCCTGGGCGGCACCGACCTGTCCCGCCTGTCGCCCGAGGCGGTGCGCACCCGCATCACCTGCCTGACCCAGGATGCCCGCCTGTTCGACGACAGCATCGCCGCCAACCTGCGCCTCGCCGCGCCGGAAGCGCCGGATGCCGATCTCTGGCAGGCGCTGGAACGGGCGCGGGTGGCCGACCTCGTGCGCGCCCTGCCGGCCGGGCTGGACACGCCCTGCGGCGAGGGCGGGGTGCGGTTTTCCGGCGGGCAGGCGCGGCGCCTCGCCCTGGCGCGGGCGCTGCTGTCCCCGGCCCCCGTGCTGATCCTGGACGAACCGGCCTCCGGCCTGGATGTCGATGCCGAGCGCGCCTTTCTGGAAACCCTGGACGAAGCCACCGCCGGCCGCACCGTGCTGCTGGTGCTGCACCGGCTCACCGGGGTGGAACGGCCGACCCGTATCCTGCGCCTCGCGGGTGGCAAGGCGTTTCCCGCCGCCGGGTGATGTCGGAGTATTGCAGGAACAGCATGTTACGCCATCTTCCTGCGCCGGGAACTTAGTTCTTGCCGAGCTGGTAGAGCGGCGCCAGCATCAGCCGCCGGGCGGAATTGCGCGCCAGTGCCTCGATCTCCCGCCGGTCGGTGGTGTTCAGGTCCACCGCCATCCAGGCCGCCGCCAGCCGCTGCCAGAACACCGCAATGTCCAGCAGCCGGTCGCGGGCGGCATCCTGGGCCGCCACCAACCGGCCGAAATTGGCCAGCACGCCCTGCCGCCCCAGCGCCGCCGTGGCTTCCGCCAGGATGGCCGTGACCGCTTGCCGCGGCAGGGTGATCTTGCCGGCCAGCACCCCCAGCCCATGCGTCAGCAGGTCCGCCGACCAGGCCCGGTCCCGCACCATGGCGGCGTGGATGGAGGCCACCGCCTGTTCCATCCCGAGGTAGTCCGGCTGCGCCGACTGGGTCGCCAGCACCCGGGCATGGGCATTGGCCAGCCGCTGCAGGGAGCGGGCCAGCAGCGCCACGTTCTCCATGGACTGGCCGCCCTCCACCACGCAGTGGGCCACGGCACGCTCGAACATGTCCTGACCGGGCGGCACGCGGCGGATCGCGTCGCACAGGGCGCGGCCCTGCGACCCCGCCTGGGTGGTCAGGGCGGACACCAGCGCGGTGGTGGCGGCGTAGACCTGCTCGTCCGCCACGGGCGGGGGCTCGCCGCCGCGCAGCACCTCCGGCACCGGGTCGTCGGCACCCAGCCGCTCGGCGAAGCGCAGCGCCGTGGGCACCAGCCGCAGCAGCCGGTAGTCCCGGCTGCCGGGGATGATGTCCATCGCCACATGCACCGTGTCCACCGGCATCACGAAGCGCACCGTGCCGCAGTCGCGCACCAGCCGGGCCTCGCCGGCGGCGTCGCGCTCGAACACCAGCCCGGGGGAGCGCAACCGGCTGGCCGAGAAGTCGAAGCGCGGCGGCGGCCATTCCTCCCCTTCCTCCTGGCCGGGAAAGGCGACGGGATCGAAGGCCTTCGGGTCGGGCAGGGGGGCGGACATGCCCCATCCTCCCATGCCGGGAATGAATGGGCGGTAACCGCGCCCCCTCCGCCCCGTTGACGGTTCGGGCGACAGGTCGCATCTGGGCGGCCGGGCCCCGCGGCGCATCCCTCCGCGGAGGGATGCGCCGCTTCGGCCCGTTTCCTGCCCGAAAACCGGAGAATACCCGCCATGCGCCGCCTGTTTCTCGCCTCGATCGCGGCGTTGCCGCTGCTGGCGGCCTGCGCCCCGACGGAGCTCCGCAGCCCCGAGGCCCGGGTGGTGTTCTTCGAGGCCAACAGCACCGAGCTCGACACCCCCGCCCGCGCCGTGGTGGCCGAGGCCGCCGAGATCGCCAAGCGCTACCCCTCCGCCGTGGTGGACGTGCTGGGCTTCGCGGCCGATGACCGCACCAGCTTCCCCGGCGGCAACCGCCAGCTGAGCGAGGCCCGCGCCCGGACCGTGTCCACCGAATTGCGCGTCAACGGCGTGCCCCAGGGCCGCATCCGGATCGCCCCGCTGGGCGCCGTCGCCTACGAGGCGGCCCAGGTCGAGTCGCGCCGGGTGGAGATCCGCATCCACAACTGATGGCGGGCTTCTTCGGGGGGAAACCGGACCCGGCCAAGGTCCTGCACGACACCTTCGGCTTTCCGGCCTTCCGGGGCCGGCAGGAGGAGATCGTGCGCCACGTCGTGGACGGCGGCTCCGGCCTCGTGCTGATGCCCACCGGCGGGGGCAAGAGCCTGTGCTACCAGGTGCCCGCCCTGTGCCGTCCCGGCCTGGGCGTGGTGGCCTCGCCGCTGATCGCCCTGATGGAAGACCAAGTGAACGCCCTGCGGCAGCAGGGCGTCCACGCCGCGGCCCTACATTCCGAGCTGGACGAGGAGAAGCGCGCCGCGGTGCTGCGCGACCTCGGCCGCGGCACCCTCAAGCTGCTCTACGTCTCGCCCGAGCGGCTGACGCTGGAATCCACCCTCGAACGCCTCAGCCGCACCGACCTCGCCCTGTTCGCGGTGGATGAGGCGCACTGCCTGTCGCAGTGGGGCCACCATTTCCGGCCCGAATACCGCCAGCTGGACGTGCTGCAGCGGCTGTTCCCGGAAGTGCCGCGCATCGCGCTGACGGCCACGGCCGATGCTCGCACCGTCACCGACATCCGCGAACGCCTGGGCCTGACCGAGGACCCCGTGTTCCGCGGCGGCTTCGACCGGCCCAATATCCACATCGAGGCGGCGCCGCGCGACGGCGCCCGGCGGCAGATCCTGGACTTCGCCGCCAAATCCTCGGACGGCCGCGGCGCCGGCATCGTGTACTGCGCCTCCCGCAAGGGGGCCGAGCAGACCGCCGGCTGGCTGCGCGAGGCCGGCTACGACGCCCTGTGCTTCCACGCCGGCATGGAGCCGGCCGACAAGCGCGCCGCGCATCGCCGCTTCGCCGGCGGCGACGCGGTGGTGATGGCCGCCACCATCGCCTTCGGCATGGGCATCGACCGCCCCGACGTGCGCTGGGTGGCGCATGCCAACCTGCCGGGCTCCCCGGAGTCCTGGTACCAGGAGATCGGCCGCGCCGGCCGCGACGGGCTGCCCGCCCGGTCGCTGCTGCTGCACGGCGCCGAGGACATCGTCTGGGCCCGCCACCGGCTGGAGGACAGCCCCGCCTCGGACGAGCAGAAGCGCATCGAGCGCGAGCGCCTCAACCGCATGGTGGCCATCGCCGAGGCCGCCACCTGCCGCCGCCGTATCCTCTTGCGCTGCTTCGGCGAGGACCTGCCCGCCGATTGCGGCAATTGCGACGCCTGCCTGCGGCCGCCCACCCTGCGCGACGGCACGGTGGCGGCGCAGAAGCTGCTCTCGGCCGTGCTGCGCACCGGCTCCCGCTTCGGGCTGGGCCACCTGATCGACGTGCTGCGCGGCGAGCGCACCGCCAAGGTGGTGCAGTTCGGCCACGACCAGTTGCCCACCTTCGGCGTCGGCCGCGACGTATCCGAGCACAACTGGCGCGGCGTTGCCCGCCAGCTGGTGGCGCAGGGCGCGCTGGACGTGGCGGTGGAGAACCACGGCGAATACCGCCCCACGGAGGCCAGCCGCGCCATCCTCCGCGGCGAGGAGAAGGTGATGCTGCGCGAGGACGCCGCCACCCCGCGCGGCAGCACCCGCGCACCCAGCCGGGCCAAGGCGGGCAGGGCGCCCGTCCCGGCGATGTCCGGCGATCCCGCCTTCGACGCATTGCGGGCCTGGCGGCGGGAAGAAGCGTCGCGGCAGTCCTTGCCGGCCTACATGATCTTTTCCGACCGGACGCTGACGGAGATCGCCGCCTCGCGCCCGCGCGACCTGGACGAGTTGAGCGCCGTACCGGGGGTGGGGGCCAGCAAGCTGGACCGCTACGGCGATGAGGTTCTTCGCGTTCTCCGCAATTGCGAGTGACTTGCAAACGATGGAAACGCCCGGTATAGGCTTCGTCACCCAGCGCGACGGACCCGACCCGGTATGTATGTCTGCCTCTGCAATGGTTTGACCGATACCCGTATCCGCGATGCCGTGGCGGCCGGCGCCTGCCGCCCCTGCGAGGTTTATGCCCGCTGCGGCACCCGGGCGCAGTGCGGCACCTGCGTCCGCACCATCGTGTCCATGCTGCGCAGCCCGGCGGCGGAGGGCAGCAAGCCCGTCGCCAACTGAGACTGCCTTTCAGTAGCAAAATTCATTGAAATCAAAGACTTGACTTCGCGGGGCCGCGGGGCCTTCTCTGCCGGCACAGAGGAGAATCCCCCATGCCGTCCGATCCGCGGGTGATCGAACACCTGAACACCCAGCTCACCAACGAGCTGACCGCCATCAACCAGTACTTCCTGCACGCCCGCATCCTGAACCACTGGGGCGTCACCCGGCTCGGCCGGCACGAGTACAAGGAATCCATCGAGGAGATGCGGCACGCGGATGATCTCATCCACCGCATCCTGTTCCTCGACGGCCTGCCCAACGTGCAGCGCTACAACCAGGTCCTGATCGGCCAGTCCGTGAAGGAAATCCTGGAATGCGACGAGCGGCTGGAAACCAAGGCGATCGGCGACCTCAAGGAGGGCATCGCCTACTGCGAGTCGGTGCGGGACTACGTGTCGCGCGACCTGCTGATCACTATCCTGAAGGATGAGGAGCATCACGCCGACTACCTGCACGCCCAGTTCTCGCTGATCGAGCGTATCGGCGAGGAGCGCTACACGCTGCTCAACAGCGATCCGGCGCCGGACCAGGAGCAGAACGCGGGCGACTGACACCCCGCGTCGCGGCGGCACTCTGCCCGCCCCCGGTGAGGATGTGAGGGCGTAAGGCGAACCGGCCCCGCATGACGGGGCCGGCGGCCTGTCAGGCCGGTACCAGCCGGCCGGCTTCCACCCGTACGGCGCGGTCGTGGAACCGCGCCACCGCCGGCCGGTGGGCGATGGACACGACCGCCGTGTTCGGCAGCCGCTGCCGTAGCAGGGCGTAGAGCTGTTCCTCCGCGGGGCCGTCCAAGCTGGCAGTGGCCTCATCGAGAAAGAGCCAGTCCGGGCGTTGCAGCAGGGCGCGGGCAAAGGCCAGACGCTGCTGCTCGCCGCCCGAGAGCTGGCGGTCCCAGGCTTCCGGATGGTCCAGCCGCGGCAGCAGGTGCTCCAGCCCGGCCGCCGTCACCGCGTCGCGCACCGCGGCCTCGGGAAAGTCCTCGGGATGGCCGGGGTAGCAGACCACTTGGCGCAGCGTGCCCAGCGGCAAGTAGGGGCGCTGCGGCAGGAACAGGGCCCGGGCGCCAGTGGGCATCGCCACCTGCCCGCGGCCGAAGGGCCAGATGCCGGCCAGGGCCCGGAACAGGGTGGACTTGCCGCTGCCGGACGCACCGGTGATCAGCACCGCCTCACCCGGGGCGACGCCCAGCGAGGCATCGGCCAGCAACCGGCGGCCGTCGGGCAAATCCAGCTCCAGGCCGCTCGCCTGCAACTCGGGCACCGGGCCGGCCACCACCTGCGGGCCCCCGTGCTCGGCCGCTTCGGCGGCCGCCACGGCGGTGCGGAAGCCGGTCAGCCGGGCCACGGTGGCGCGCCATTCCGCCAGCGTCGTGTAGTTGTCCACGAACCAACTCAGCGAGCCCTGCACCTGCCCGAAGGCGGAGGAGGTCTGGATCAGCGAGCCCAGCGGGATCCGCCCGGCAAAGAAGGCGGGGGCGGCGATCACGATGGGAAAGATGCTGGCCACCTGTCCGAAGCCGGCGGTGAAGAAGGTCAGCCGCTTGGTCACCGTCATCAGTTGCCGCCAGTTGGCGACCAGCACGGCGAAGCGCTGGCCCAGGCCGCGCTCCTCGGTGGCCTCGCCGTGGTGCAGGGCGATGCCTTCGGCGTTCTCGCGCACGCGGATCAGGGCGTAGCGGAAATCCGCTTCCAGCCGCTGGCGCTGGAAGTTCACCTCCACCAGCCGGCGGCCGATCAGGTGCGTCAGCCAGGTGCCTAGCGCCGAATACAGCAGCGCCACCCAGACGAGGTAGCCGGGGATCGGCAGGTTCAGCACGTTCACCGGGCCCGACAGGTTCCACAGCACCACCACGAAGGAGAGCAGCGTCACCACCGAGCTCATCAGCCCCAGGCCGAGGCTGAGGTTCTGGGTGACGAAGTTGTCCACGTCCTCGGCGATGCGCTGGTCGGGGTTGTCGGTGCCGGGGTCGGCCAGGGCGATGCGGTAATAGGCGCGGCCGTGCAGCCACTGCGCCGTCAGCTTCTCCGTCAGCCAGCGGCGCCAGCGGATGGTCAGCAGCTGCTTGAGGTAGAGCTGAAACACCGCCACCAGGATGAACAGCCCGGCCACCAGGCAGAAGCCGGGCAGGAAGCCATCCTCCGGGTCGGTGCGGCCGAGGAAGAGCAGGCCGATGAAGGCGTCCCAGTCCTTGGCTTCCAGGGCGTTGTAGAAGGCGCGCTGCCAGAAGGTGAGGATCACGTTCATCCCCACCAGCGCCAGGTTGAGCACCACCACCACGGCCAGCAGCCACCGCGCCGACCAGCGCTCCTCGCCGGTCCAGAAGGGCTTGGCCAGCGTCCAGGCGTCCCGGAGGGCGTCGATGGTTCCGCGCATGGGGGTTCGAAGCTCCGCGTCGCGTGGGGAGAGGAGGGGGTGGTTCCGGAACGGGATGGGGCGGCGTCGCGCCGGATCAGCGGCAGGGCCGGATCGCGGGCGGGTTGCTCACCCCGGCACGATCCTGAGCCGGATGACGCCGCGAAGCGGGTCCAGCTCGGCGGGCTTGCCCTTGCGGAGGACCTCCAACCGGCCCTCGCGTGCCAGGGCCACGGCGGCGTTGCGCACGGGGGTCATCAGCGGGCGCCACTCTTCGCCGCCCAGGGCGCGGGCGACCTCGCTGGGGCAGATGGTCTTGCGCGGCCCGCGCTCGCCGGCGACGCGCAGGATGGCGGCGGCGATCTCCTCCGGGGGCGGGCGGGTCACGGCAGGATCCGGGGACCGGGGGTGGCGATGTGGGAACGGAGAGGGACGGGGGACATGGGCCGCTCTCCTAGAGCAGATCGGAGCGGCCGGGAATCGGCGGGCCGCATCGGCCTCGCGCCGGACGGGCGGGGCAGGAGCACGGCGGCGCCGTTCAGGCGGTGGGGCAGAAAAGAGAAGGGCCGGTCCTTGCGGACCGGCCCTCCCTTGAAGGTCGCGTGCGTTCTGCGCGGATCAGCGCAGGACGATCTCCACGCGGCGGTTCTGCGGCTCGCGCACGCCGTCGGCGGTGGCGACCAGGGGACGGCTCTCGCCGAAGGCCTGGACCGACATCTCCGAGCGGCTGATGCCCTGGCGCGCCAGCTCGGCGGCCACGGCCTCGGCCCGGCGCTGGGACAGGCGCTGGTTGTACTGCGGCGTGCCCGAACGGTCGGCGTGGCCGGCCACTTCGATGCGCGTCGAGGACACCCGGCGCGCGTTCTGCGCGGCCTCGGAGATGATCTGACGGGCGCGGTCGGTCAGGTCCGCACGATCCCAGTCAAAGAACACCAGGTAGGTGCGGGCTGCCTGCGGAGCCGTGGACTGCACCTGCGGCGCCACCGGCACCGGGGCCGGACGCGGCGCGTTGAAGGCGTAGCGCAGGCCGAGGAAGGCGGAGTGGTTGTAGTTGTCCACCTCGATCTTGCCACGGCTCACAGTCGCGTTGTTGCTGACCGTGCTCACGCGCGCGTCCAGGTCCGGGGACAGCGTGCCCAGGAAGCGGTACTCGGCGGTGATCGCCAGGCCGGGAACGGCGGCGATCGGGAAGGCCAGACCGGCGATGCCCTGGAAGGCGAACTGGCCGTCCGTGTCGTCCACCGTCAGGCGGCCGTTGGAGCCGGCGCGGCCCGTCACGTTGTCGTATTCGTGCCAGACATAGCCGGCGCCGACGCCGACATACGGCACGACGGGCATGAACTGCGGCACGAAGGACGGCATCGTGAAGTCATACAGCACGTTGCCCATGGCGCCGTAGGAGCGCGTGCGCCCGCCGGTGCTGAAGGTGCGCGCGCCGAAGATCTGCACGTCGTCGATGTCGTTCTGGCGGTAGTTGCCTTCCGCCTCGACGCGCAGGCCGTTGCCGAAGCCGTAGCCGATGCTCACGACGCCACCGAAGCCCAGGTCGAACTTGAACTTGGTGCTGTCGCTCGGCAGGCCGAGGTTGCGGACAGCGAAGGAGCTGTCGCGGTCCACGTCGTTACGGGTGCTCTGCAGCCAGTTCGCACCGGCGCCGGCACCGACATAGAGGCCGGTGACAGGCTGGGCGTTGGCCACAACCGGCAGCGCCAGCATGGTCGCCGCCAAAAGCGCCTTCTTCAGGCTCATCTCGATCTCCCCTCGATCCCTAAGGACCCTGCACCGTGCGCTGGGAAAACCCCGGACTCGGACACGGCGTGGTGCCGACTATCTAACACCGGGAGTGGCCGTTCGCACGGACCTCCCTGGTGTTTCCGCATCACTGTGGCGCGGGCGCCACGCGTGTTACGGGGGCGATCCATCCGGGCAAGGGCGCAGCCGGGCGGTGGCCCAGCAAGGGCGCACAGCGGCGGTGGGTCAGCCATGCGCCGGAAGCTGGGCCAGCAGCCCGGCTTCCGGCGTTCCTGCCAGGGTGCCGGGCGGCAACAACAGATTCGCGTGGCCCATCTTCCGGCCCGGCTTGGCGTCCGCCTTGCCGTAGAGCTGGCCGGCCACGCCGGGCGCCCCGACCAGAAGCGGCCAAGCGGCCATGCCCTCGGGGCCGATCAGGTTGCGCATCACCGCGTCGGCGTGGCGGTCCGGGCGGCCCAGGGGCAGGCCGGCCACGGCACGGGCGTGCTGCTCGAACTGGGAGACCGCGCAGGCATCCAGGGTCCAGTGGCCGGAATTATGCGGCCGGGGCGCGATCTCGTTGCCCAGCAGTTGCCCATCCGGCAGCAGGAAGAACTCCACCGCCAGCACGCCCACCAGTTCCAACGCCTCGGCCACCGCCGCGGCATGGGCGCGGGCGCGGGAGGCGACCTCGGGCGGCACGCGGGCGGGCGCGAAGCTGAGGTCGAGGATGTGGTGGCGGTGCCGGTTCTCCACCGCGTCGAAGGTTTCCACCCGGCCGTCCAGCCCGCGCGCGGCGATGGCCGAGACTTCCGCCGCGAAGGGCACGAAGGCTTCCAGGATCAGCGGGCGCGGCTGCAGCCGCTCCCAGGCGGCGTCCAGATCGGCGGCGTCGCGCAGCACGGCCTGGCCGCGGCCGTCATAGCCGAGGCGGGTGGTCTTCAGCACCGCCGGCAGGCCGATGGCCGCGGCGGCGGCATCCAGGTCGGCGCGGCTTTCCACCGCGCGCCAGGGCGCGACGGGAACGCCGTGGCGCGCCAGGAAGTCCTTTTCCAGCAGCCGATCCTGGCACACCGCCAGGGCGCGGGGGCCGGGGCGGCAGGCCACGACCTCCTCCAGCGCGTCCAGGGTGGCGACGGGGACGTTCTCGAACTCGAAGGTCACCACGTCCACGGCGCGGCCGAAGCGCTGCAGCGCTTCGCGGTCCTCGAAGGGCGCCACCGTGCGGGCGGCGGCGACCAGCATGCCGGGGGAGTCGTCCTCGGGCCCGAAGACGTGGCAGCGATAGCCCAGCCGGGCCGCGGCCAGCGCCGTCATCCGCCCGAGCTGCCCGCCGCCGAGGATGCCGATCGTGGCGCCCGGGGGCAGGCTGCTCATGCCGGGTCGTCCGGCACGGCGGCGGTTTGCGCCGCCCGCCAGGCTGCCAGCCGCGCCGCCAGTTCCGCGTCCGTGCCCGCCAGGATGGCGGCGGCGAGGAGCGCTGCGTTGACCGCCCCGGCGCGGCCGATGGCCAGGGTGCCCACGGGGATGCCGGCCGGCATCTGCACGATGGAAAGCAGCGAATCCATGCCCTTGAGCGCGTGGCTTTCCACGGGAACTCCGAGCACGGGCAGGGGGGTCAGCGAGGCGGTCATGCCCGGCAGATGCGCCGCACCGCCGGCGCCGGCGATCAATACGCGGAGGCCGCGCCCGGCGGCCTCCGCGGCATAGCGGAACATGCGTTCGGGGGTGCGGTGGGCGGAAACCACCCGGGTTTCGTGCGGCACGTCCAGGGCGGCCAGGGTTTCGGCCGCGTGGCGCATGGTGTCCCAGTCGGAGCGGCTGCCCATGATGATGCCCACCAGCGGGGCGGCCGCGGCGGTCATGCCGTGATGTCCGGCACCAGGCGGCTTTCCACCCAGGCGATCTCGTCTTTGAGGCGAAGCTTGCGCTTCTTGAGGCGCTGGAGCTGGAGCTGGTCGAGCACCGAGTCGCCCATGTTGGCGATCACCGTGTCGAGGTCCCGGTGTTCGGAGCGGAGCTCATGCAGGCGGCGGAGAAGGCTGTCGCGGTCGGCGAGCATCGGGTCGGTCGCTGCATCTTCCGAAAGGGTCGCGCCTCGGGGGCCGAATGCCCATAACATGGGGACGGCGGCCGTGACAGCCGCCGCAACGGGAGAAGGAACAGAGTGTCGATGCAGACCGCACCTCGCCTGAGTTCCCTACAGGACCGCCACGCCGCGCTGGAAATGCGCCTGGAGGCGGAAACCGTTCGGCCGCAGCCGGATAGCCTGGAACTCTCCCGGTTGAAGCGCGAGAAGCTGAAGCTCAAGGAGGAAATGGAGCGGCTGCGCGCCGCCCCCGCCGGCAGCGCGTAGCGGCGTCGGGCCGCGCCGGGGATCGCGTTTCCCGGCGCGGTGGCATCTCAGCCCGGCCCGGGCAGCCGGTGCGTGACGCTGCGGCCGCCGTTCCGACGGGGGCCATGCCCGGGCGGCCGCGGGATACAGCGGCGCGGGCTGCTGCCGCGGACGTTCACGGCCGCGCGGTCGGGGGGTGGCTCCGGCAACCCCGGCCGGTGGGCGCGGGTTGTGTGCGGCAGGAGGAGCCGCGCCCCATGCCGCTCGACGACCCGTCCGCCGTTCAAACCATCGTTGATCCCCGCGACGCCGCACTCTCGGCGGGCCTGCGCTACGTGTCGGACGAAGCGCCCGGCATTTCCCGCCGCAAGTCGGGCAGCGGCTTTTCCTATCGCGGCCCGGACGGCAAGCCGATCAAGGACAAGGCGGTGCTGGAGCGCATCTGGTCGCTGGCCATTCCGCCGGCCTACAAGGATGTCTGGATCTGTCAGCACGCCAACGGGCACATCCAGGCCACCGGGCGCGACGACAAGGGGCGCAAGCAGTACCGCTACCACCCGCGCTGGCGCGAGGTGCGCGACGCGTCCAAGTACGAGCACGTGATGGAGTTCGCCGAAGCGCTGCCGGCGATCCGCGCCCGGGTAGAGGCCGACATGAAGCGGCCCGGCCTGCCGCGCGAGAAGGTGCTGGCCACGGTGGTGCACCTGCTGGAAACCACGCTGATCCGCGTCGGCAATGACGACTATGCCGAGCAGAACGGCTCCTACGGACTGACCACACTGCAGAACCGCCACGTCAAGGTGGATGGCGGCGAGCTGCGCTTCGGCTTCAAGGGCAAGAGCGGCAAGCAGTGGAAGCTGAAGGTATCGGACAGGCGCGTCGCCAAGATCGTCCGCGCCTGCCAGGAACTGCCGGGGCAGGAGCTGTTCCAGTACCTCGATGCCGACGGCACGCCGCATGACGTCACATCGGCCGACGTGAACGGCTACCTGCACGAGATTTCCGGGCGCGACATCACCGCCAAGGACTTCCGGACCTGGGCGGGCACGGTGCTGGCGGCGCTGGCGCTGCGGGAGTTCGAGCGCTTCGACAGCCAGGCGGCCGCCAAGCGCAACGTCAAGGCGGCGATCGAGCGGGTTTCGGCCAAGCTGGGCAATACGCCCACCGTGTGCCGCAAGTGCTACGTCCACCCGGACGTGCTGGACACCTACCTGGAAGGCGGGCTGGTGCTGGAAATCGTGGAGGAGGCCAAGGCGGAGCTTCGCGACAACCTGTCCGCGCTGCGGCCGGAAGAAGCCGCGGTGCTGGCGCTGCTCACGAAGCTCAAGGGCAACGGCAAGCTGCCGGAAGCGGCGGCCGCCATGGGCTGAGTGGCTCACGGGCGCGGCCGATGATGCGCGCCCGCGGGGAGACGGGTCCGCCCGCCGTGCGGCGGGCGGGGCGGATCAGGCCGCGTCGTCCTCGGCCACGGAGGGCATGTTCACCGGCGGCACGCCCGAGCCGCGCTCGCCGGCCGCGGCCACCGCGGCGTTCAACTCCGACTGCGTGCACAGGCCGAGGATCACGGGGTCCCGCGGCTTGATGTTCGCGGTGTTGATATGCGTCCGGTCGCGCACCTTGGTGATGGTTTCCTTGGTGGTCGCCAGCAGCTTCTCGATCTGCGAGTCCGTCAGCTCCGGGTGGTTGCGCAGCAGGAAGGCGATGCCGTCCGGCCGGTCGGTGCGCTTGGACACGGGGATGTAGCGGGCGCCCTTGCCGCGCTTCTTGGGCAGCGGGATGGCGGTGGGCAGCAGGTTCAGGCGGCGGTTGGAGTCGGCCTCGCAGGCCGCGATCTCTTCCCGGGTCAGCTGGCCGTTGGCCACCGGGTCGTAGCCGACGATGCCCTGGGCGACTTCGCCGTCCGCGATGGCCTGAACTTCCAGCGGGTGCATGCCCACGAAGTCGGCGACCTGCTCGAAGGTGAGGGAGGTCTTGTCGATCAGCCACACCGCGGTGGCCTTCGGCATCAGGGGAGAGGACATTTCGATAGGAACCTTCGGCGTCCGGCGGTTGTGGGCTTCGCGGGAAGCGCTCCCTCCGCCTCGGGGCGGCGCCCCGTATAGAGCCGCGGACGGCGCGCCGTATAGAGAGCGCGCGGCGAAGCGCGGTCAAATGCCCCGGCGGGCGTGCGGCCCGGGGGTGGAACAGGAAAAGAGGCCGGCGGATCGCTCCGCCGGCCCCGTTCGATCACCTCGACGAGGGCGTGATCAGGCCGCCTGGGCCCGATCGTCCTGCTCGTTGGCGGCTTCGACCTCGATCGCCTTCGGCGCCGGAGCACCCTGGCCGATCGCGATGCGGCGGGGCTTCAGGGCCTCCGGCACTTCGCGCTTCAGGGCCACGTGCAGCAGGCCATTGCGGAGGTCGGCGCCCACCACCTGGATGTGGTCGGCCAGCACGAAGCGGCGCTCAAAGGCGCGGCCGGCGATGCCACGGTGCAGGTAGCGGCGGCCCTCCTCGGGCTGCGGGGCCTTGCCGGACACGGTCAGGACGTTGTCCTGCGCGGTGATGTCCAGCTCATCGGGACCGAAGCCCGCCACGGCCATCGTCAGCACATAGGCGTCGTCGCCCGTGCGTTCGATGTTGTAGGGCGGGTAGGCCGGGCCCTCGGCCGCAGCGCGGGCGGTGTCCACCAGGCGGGCCATGCGGTCGAAGCCGATGGCGGTGCGGAACAGGGGAGAAAAGTCGAGCGTGCTCATGAGAACCTCCTCGGAAGCAAGGTCCGGTCTATGGAGCGGCGGAGGAGCCTGCGGACGCCCCGCTACGGGCGGCGTCGACGGCACCTTTGCCGCGCCGGTGGCCCCCTGCGGGGCACCACCGACGGACACAGATTTGGTCGAGGAGATTTAGGGGTTCAAGACCCCGGAAAGGCAAAAAAAACAGTGGGCGGGCGTCGGGGGCCGGCCCGCTGCGATCAGCCCTGCTTCCGGACGCCGATGCCGGCGAACTTCTTGTTGAACTTGGCGATCTGACCGCCCGTGTCGATCACGCGCTGCTGGCCGGTCCAGGCCGGGTGCGACTTGGGATCGATGTCCAGGCGCAGCGTGTCGCCTTCCTTGCCCATGCAGGAACGGGTCTTGTAGGTCGTCCCGTCGGTCATGATCACGGTGATGTCGTGGTAGTCGGGATGGATATCGGACTTCATCGGGAATCTCGTGGAATGGCCGCCCGATGCCGACCGGGCGCGCGGAACCGCGGTGTCTAGCGGTCCGGCCGGGGTGGCGCAACCACGGCGGTGCGCGGGGCGGCTTGCCCGCCGCCCGTGCTAGGCTGGCCGCCCACCCCGACCCGCGTCACGGAGCCCGCATGCGCGTCCTTTCCGCCCAGGATATCGACAGCCTGGTATCCGCCGCCGACCTGATCCCGGCGATCGATGCGGCCATGCGCCGGGTGTCGGAGCGGGCGGTGGAACTGCCCCTGCGCACGGTGATGCCGCTCGGGGGCAAGGATTTCCTGGGGGTGATGCCGGGGCGGCTGGACGACCCGGCCTGCTACGGCGCCAAGCTGCTCAGCCTGTTTCCCGATAATCCCGCCCAGGGCCGTTCCTCGCATGCCGGGCTGATGCTGCTCTTCGACCGTGCCACCGGCCTGCCGCGCGCCTGCCTGGACGCGTCGCGGCTGACGGCGCTGCGCACGGCGGCGGCCAGCGCCCTGGCCACCCGGGCCCTGTCGCGGCCGGACAGCGCGACGCTGGTGCTGCTGGGCTGCGGCGAGCAGGCGGAGGCGCATCTCCAGGCGCTGCGGGCGGTGCGCGACATCCGCCGGGTGCTGGTCTGGGGGCGCGACCCCGCGCGCGCGGCCGCCTTCGCCGCCGCCAACCCCGGTGTGGAGGCGGTGCCGGGGGTCGGGGAGGCGGTGACGGCGGCCGACATCCTCTGCACCGTGACCGCCGCGGCCTCGCCCATCCTGTTTCCGGCCATGCTGCGCCCCGGCCAGCACGTGAACGCGGTGGGCGCCAGCGTTCCCACGATGCAGGAGATCGCGCCGGATTGCCTGCCCGCGGTGACGCTGTTCACGGATTACCGCCCCTCGCTGGAAGCCCAGGCGGGCGAGTTGCGGGACGCGCGGGCCACGGGGCTGGTCGCGCCGGACCACACCGGCACCGAGATCGGCGAGGTGCTGGCCGGAAAGCGGCCGGGCCGGCACGGCGACGGGGAGATCACCCTCTACCGCTCGCTGGGCGTGGCGGCACAGGACCTCGCCGCGGCACAACTGGTCCTGGAGCGCGCGGAGGCGGCGGGGCGCGGGGTGGAAGCGCCGATCTGAGCGGGGCGACGCGTCCGCGCGGCGCCGGGTTGCCTCGGCGCCGCCGTTTCCGCAGCTTGCCGCCTTCCGGACCGCGAGGATTCGCCATGCGCCACGAGGATTACGTCCGGCACGATGCCACCGGCCTGGCCGAGCTGGTGCGCCGGCGCGAGGTCAGCGCGGCGGAACTGCTGGAGGCGATGGCGGCCCGGGTGGAAGCGGTGAACCCGGCCATCAACGCCGTGGTGCTGGAGCGCTTCGCGGAAGCCCGCCGCGCCGCCGGGGAACTGCCCGAGGGGCCCTTCACCGGCGTGCCCTATCTGATCAAGGACCTGCACGCCCCCGTGCGCGGCCTGCCGCTCAGCCACGGCAGCCGCTTCTTCGCCGGCAGCAGCTTCGACTTCGACAGCGAAACGGTGGCCCGGCTGCGCCGCGCCGGCTTCAACATCGCCGGGCGCACCAACTCGCCCGAATTCGGCATGGCCGCGACCACCGAGCCGGCGCTGCACGGCCCGGCGCGCAACCCCTGGAACACCGCCCATTCCACCGGCGGGTCCAGCGGCGGTGCGGCCGCCGCCGTGGCCTCCGGCATGCTGCCGGCGGCGCATGCCACGGACAGCCTGGGCTCCATCCGCATCCCCGCCGCCTGCTGCGGGCTGCTGGGGCTGAAGCCGACGCGCGGCCGCATCCCCGTCGGGCCGCACCGGGGCGACGCCAACCAGGGACTCAGCCACGAGCACTGCATCTCGCGCAGCGTACGGGACTGCGCCACCATCCTGGACGCCACCGCCGGCCCGGACGAGGGCGCGCCCTGGTTCACCGCATCGCCGTCCGAACCCTTCGCGCGGCTCGCCCGGCGCGACCCCGGGCGGCTGCGGATCGGGCTGGTGACGACGGACTGGCACGGCGAGCCGGTGCACCCGGATTGCGCCTCCGCGGTGGAGGCTGCCGGGGCGCTCTGCACCGCGCTGGGCCACGAGGTCGCGCCCGCCTCCCTTTCGGTGGAGGCGGAGGCGCTGCTGGACTGCTGCTGGACCATCCTGTTGCCCGGGCTGGCCGCGATCATCGGCCGGCGCGAGGCCGAGCTGGGCCGGCCCGCGGGCGAGGAGATCGAGCCCCTGACCCGCGCCGTCGCGGCACGCTGGGGCGGTACCTCGGCGGTGGAGTTCCAGGCGGCGCTGGCACGGCTGAACACGCTGGTGCGCGGCATCGCCCGGCAGTTCCGCGCCTGGGATGTCGTGCTGACCCCGACCCTGCCGGTGCCGCCGCTGCGTCCGGGCGAGCTGTCCATGCAGACAGAGGATGTGGACGGCTTCAACGCCGCCCTCGGCCGCCTCGCCACCTTCACCGTGCTGGGGAGCACCACCGGGCAGCCGGCGATGAATCTGCCCCTGCACCGCTCGGCGGAAGGACTGCCGATCGGGGTGCAGGCGATCGCCCGCTTCGCAGAGGACGCGGTGCTGCTGCAACTGGCGACGCAGCTGGAGCCGCATTTCCTCGGCCTGCCCGCCATGGCCCGCGGCTGAAGGGCCGCGGGGCCGGGCGGCGGGCCATTCCCACCGCGCAGAGCGGCCGCCGGCGCGGAGCGGGGCCGGGTGCGCCGGGGCTGCTCGCGCCCCGCCGGACCGTCACCTAGGATCGGCGGCCATGAACATCCTGTCCATCCAGTCCTGGGTCGCCTTTGGGCATGTCGGCAACGCCTCGGCGGTGTTCCCTCTCCAGCGGCTGGGGGCGGAGGTTTGGGCGGTGAACACCGTGCAGTTCTCCAACCACACCGGCTACGGCGCCTGGAAGGGGCAGGTCTTCGGCGCCGAGCTGGTCCGCGACCTGGTGACGGGGATCGAGGACCGCGGCGTGCTGGGCACCTGCGACGCCGTGCTGTCCGGCTACATGGGCGACGCCGCCATCGGCGAGGCGGTGCTGGACGCGGTGGCGAGGGTGCGGGCGCTGAACCCGGCCGCGGTGTATTGCTGCGATCCCGTGATCGGTGATGTCGGGCGCGGCGTCTTCGTGCGGCCGGGCATCCCGGAATTCATGCGCGACCGCGCCGTGCCGGCCGCCGGCGTCCTCACGCCCAACCAGTTCGAGCTGGAATGGCTGACCGGCGGGCGCGTGTCCTCCCTGGCCGACGCCAAGCGCGCCGTGCGCAGCCTGCAGGCGCGCGGGCCGCGCTGCGTGCTGGTCACCTCCCTGCATGTCGAGGACACGCCGGCGGACGCGATCGAGATGCTGGCGGCGGATGGCGAGAGCATGTGGCGCGTCCGCACGCCGATGCTGCCGATCTCCGTGAACGGGGCGGGCGATGCCATCGCCGCGCTGTTCCTGTTCCACCGGCTGCGCTGGGGCGATGCGCGGGTGGCGGTGTCCTCCGCGGCGTCCTCCATCCACGGGCTGCTGCGCCGCACGGCGGAGGCGGGGTCGCGCGAGATCCTGACCGTGGCGGCGCAGGACGAGTTCGTGGCGCCGTCCCAGACCTTCGTGGCGGAGCCCTGCTGAACGGGTCTCGCGCCACCTGTTCTCCCTTCCACCCGGGCCCGGCGCGGTTCTAGCCTCCGTGGCGGAGGCGGAACGACATGTCCGGAACACGGAAGAGGGGCGGCAAGGTCAGGACGGAAACGGTTCTGCTGTTCCGCTGGACCGAGGCTGATGGCGAGGACATCGCCAACTGGAAACGGGGCCAGCTGACCTGGAACTACCGGGGCAGCGCGTCCCGCAAGGCCTTCTGGGTCTTCGAGGCGGAGTCCGAGTACCGGCCAGGGCGCCGGATCATGAAGGACCGCATCCTGCTGGCCTTCGACTTCGGCGCGGATGTGGACAAGATCATCCGCAACGACGCGAACTGGGTGGTTTATCCCTCGCCCGCCTGCAAGGGCGAAACAAAGCACCCCGAGCAGGTGATCGTGAAGGAGAACGAGCGCGGCGCCTACGGCATCGGCGCCGGCATCCTGGCGCGGCTGACGGTCAACTCCATCCGCCTCGCCACCAAGGCGGAAATCGCCAAGCTGCTGGGCCTCAATATCCGCGAGGTGGACGTCACGCCGCGCTGGTAGCGCGCTGCCCGGGTCAGAAGGCGGCGCAGCCCTGTTGCAGGACCCGCAGTACGGATTCCTGGTCGAAGCGGGTGCGATAGGCGGCCGCGACCGGTTCCAGGCGGGCGGCAGCCTCGGCCGGGGTGGTGCCGGGCAGCACCAGGAGCAGCAGCTTCGCCGGCTCGCGCTCCGGCCGGGCATCGGCGCCGCGCCACTGGCCGCGGGCGTCCAGCACGGTCAGCCCGTCCGGGAAGCGGGGGGTGACCTCCTCGGCCAGGAAGCGGTCCCAGTCGGCTTCGCTTACGCGCAGGGCGCCGTCGCGGTTGCGGCCGAAGATTGCCTCGGCCAGGGCGGCGGGGGTGGTGCCGGGCGGGCAGGCGGTGGGCGCGGCGCAGGCGCCCAGGAGCAGCGCCGTTCCCAGCGCGGCCGCCGCGGTTCTCACGCCGTGGCCAGCAGCACGACGCCCAGCGAGATCAGCGCCAGCGCCGCCAGTTTGGTCGGCCCCAGCACCTCGCCGAAGGCGAAGTGCCCGACCGCGGCGATCACCACGTAGGACGCGGCGGTGCAGGGTAGGGCGACGCTCATGGGGATGCGGCGCAGCGCCACAATATAGAGCAGCGCCGCGCCGCCATAGGCGCCCAGGCCGATGATCGTTTGCCAGCGGAAGAGCTGGCTGAGGAAGCCGCCCTCCGCCACCGCGCCGGCCTTGAGCAGCACCTGGCCCAGCAGGGAGGTGCTGATCGCGGCGGCCAGGGAGATCCAGTAGGGGATCATGGCGCGGGAAAGGCCGCCTCCTGGACGGCGGCCGGGCGGGCGCCGGCCTCCGGCTCGGCGCGCAGCACCTCGCGCACCACGCCCTGCGGCTTGCCGTTGGCCGACAGGAAGGCGCGGCCGACATATTCGCCCAGCACGCCCAGGATCACGAACTGCACGCCCGAAAGCAGCAGCGTGACCACCATCAGCGAGGCCCAGCCGGAGGGCGTGCCGCTGACCGCCGCTTCCACCACCGCCACCACGGCGCCGAGGAGGCCCAGCGCGCCCATCGCGACGCCGGCCAGGGTCGCGAAGCGCAGCGGCACCACCGAGAAGGAGGTGGCGAGGTTGAGCCAGAGCAGCACCAGCCGCTTCAGCGTGTAGTTGGAGCGGCCCTCCACGCGGGCGAGGTGGCGGACCTCGATGCTGTCGATCCGCGTGGTGACCTGCATCACCAGCCCGTCGATATAGGGGTAGGGGCCGGAATATTTGGTGACCTCGCGGAGCACCATGGCGGACATGCAGCGGAAGGAGGACAGGTAAAGGCCCTTGGGCTTGTCCATCAGCGCGTCGGCCACGCGGTTCGCGAAGCGGGAACCCAGGTTGCGCCAGCCCTCGTGCTTCTTCTCCGCGTAGCGGGTGTAGACCACGTCCCAGCCGCCGCCGTCGGGATGGCCTTGGCGGGCGTGGTCGTAGAGCTTGACCACCTCCTCCGGCGGGTTCTGCAGGTCGTCATCCATGGTGATAACGAAGGAGCCGCGGGCGCGGCGCAGGCCGGTCATGACCGCGTTGTGCTCGCCGAAGTTGCGGGCGTGCTCCACGTAGGTGATCGGCACGGTGGCGCCTTCCACCAGCGCGCGGCAGACCTCGCCGGAATTGTCCGGGCTGCCGTCGTTCACCAGCACGATCTCCAGCCCGCCCGCGGGGCGCAGGGCGGACAGCGCCGCCACCAGCCGGCCCACCGTGGCGGCGCCGCGATACACCGGCACCACCACCGACAGGCCGGGGGCGGTGGAGCCTTCCGGTGCGGCGGTCAGGGAAGCGGACAGGGCGTTCATGCGCGGGGGTTCCATCGGAAAAAGGGTGTGTCAGGGACGGGTGGCGACGGCCAGCACGGAGCCGCCGGCGGGAAAGCGCAGGCCCAGGGCGGCCAGGCGGCGCTCGGCCGCGTCCACGGCGAAGAGCGTGGCGTCCAGCCAGGGCGGGAAGGGGGCGACGTCGCTGGCGGCGTCCTCGTGCGCGTTGAGCAGCTTGCGCTGCACGGCCATGAGCGGCAGCAGCAGGCTGTTCCAGTAGCGCGCTTCCACCGAAGCGAAGCCGGCCTCGCGCAGCAGCCGGGCGGCGCCGGGGGCGGTGTAGCGGCGGGCATTGTGCACGCGGGTGTCGTGGGCCGAGCGCAGCCACTCGAAGGCCGGCAGGTTCAGCACCAGCGTGCCGCCAGCGGCCAGCACGCGGTGCAGCTCGGCCAGGGCGGCCGCCTCGGTCACGCCACGGTGGCACAGCACGTCCACGGACAGGGCGGCGTCGAAGCTGCCGTCGGCGAAGGGCAGGTGGTTCAGGTCGCCACCGGTCACGGGCATGCCGGATTTCCGGGCGGCGCGGGCGGCGGCCTCGGTGTCGTATTCCAGACCGACCAGGGCGGCGCCGGGCAGGGCGGCGGCCAGGGCGCGCAAACCGCCGCCGGTGCCGCAGCCGGCGTCCAGCACCCGGCCCCCGCGGGCAGCGGGGGAGCGGCGCAGGGCATCGCCGATTCGGGCATGGATGGCGCGGTACCACCACATGCCGTCCTCGGCCGAATCCATCAGGGCGTATTCGGCGGGTTCCACGGCGGACAGCAGTCAGCCACCCGCGGGGGGCAGGGACAAGGCAGGATCGCCTAGCATCTGCCGCAATCGCATGGCAATCACGTTGCCGTGGGGCCTCATGCCCCGGTTCGGATATGAACGCGCCCCTTCCACCCCCGATCGCCGCCCCCGTCGCCGAGCTGTCGCGGCCCGCCGTTTCCCTGCGGAACCGGGTGCTGCGGCTGGCGGCCTTCGTGCCGGCCTTGCTGTTCCTGCTGACGGTGCTGTCGCCGCCGCTGAACCACGACGTCGCGGCGGTGCTGAACTTCGCCCAGCGCTGGATCGCCGGGGAGCGGCTCTATGCCGACCTGATCGACGTCAACCCGCCGCTGATCTTCGTGCTCAACCTCCTGCCGGCGGCGATCGCGAGCTGGACGCCGCTGGACGGGGTGCAGGCGCTGCAGCTCTGCCTGCTGGCCCTGGCCGGGCTGTGCTGGTGGCTGTGTGCCCGGCTGCGGGCGGACCGGCCGGAAGGGCTGGTGGAGCGCGCGGTGCTGGGGGCGCTGATCCCGCTGGCGCTGGTGGTGTCCGGCTACGATTTCGGCCAGCGCGAGGTCATCATGGCCACCTGCGCGCTGCCCTATTGCGTGCTGGCCGCGCGCCGCATAGACGGGCAGCGTACCGCCACCGGCCTGCGGCTGGGCGTGGCGGTGCTGGCGGCGCTGGGCTTCGCGCTGAAGCCGCATTTCCTGGCAGTGGCGGCACTGGTGGAATTCGCCGTGCTGGTGCGGCGCGGGCCGCGGCGGGCGCTGCGGGACGCCGTGCCCTGGGTGATGGCGGCCGTGTGGTGCTGCTACCTCGCGGCCATTCCGGTGCTGTTCCCGGACTATCTCGGCCATGTCGTGCCGCTGGTGTGGCAGTACTACCTGGACCTCGGCGGCCAGGGGCCCTGGCACGTGCTGCTGACCGAGGACATGGGCGCGGCCACCCTGTTCCTGCTGGTGCTGCTGCCGCTGGGGCTGCGGCGCGGCGCCGGCGGGCTGGCCACGGCGCTGGGAGCGGCCGCCACGGGCGCCTTCGCGGCGGCCTGGGTGCAGCACAAGGGCTGGACCTACCATGTCGCCCCGATCCTGATGCTGGGCGGGGTGCTGGCCGGGCTGCTGGCGGCGCGCTGGGCCGACCGGGCGCTGCCGCCCTCGGGCGCCCGGCGCGCCGCCCCCGCCCTGGCGGCGCTGGCGGCGGCGGGGCTGGCGCTGTTCGCCGTGCGTGGCGGGGAAGCGCCGTTCCGCGAGATCCAGTTCGAGAACACCAAGGCCGGACGCCTGACCGCCTGGCTGCGGCGGGAAGCCTACGGTGAGCGGCTGCTGATCCTCACGCCCGACATTTTCCCGGTCTATCCGGCGCTGAACTACGCCCACGCCCAGTCCACGCTGCGCACCATGAACATGTGGCTGTTGCAGGGCGTGTACCGGAGCTGCCCGGAGAACGGTTCGCGCTACCGCGAGCCCTGGGAGATGAGCCGGGCCGAGTTCTTCGTGTACCGCACCGTGGCGGAGGACTTCGCCCGGGCCCCGCCGGCGGCAGTGCTGATCACCCGCAACCCCGGCATTCCCTGGTGCGGCGGCGAGTTCGACTTCGTGGAGTATTTCTCGCGCCACCCGCTCTTTGCCGATACCTGGCGGCGCTATCACCAGCAGGGCGAGATCGAGGGCTACAAGCTGTTTCTGCGCGACGACTAGGCGCGGGACGGTGGCTCCGCCGGCGGGTGACGACTGGGGCACCGGGCGCTTCGGGCCCGCGCGGCGGAGGGCCAGCGGCGGAAGGCCTTGATCAGTGCGCGTCCGATGTTGTTTCGTGTTCGGACCTTCTCGATGGAATACCGGGCCGGACCATGCAGGACCTCGACGTGCTGGCCGCCGACCCGGCCGCGGCGCCGCTTCGGATCGCCGGCCACCGGGTCGGGCGGATCGGCTATGGGGCGGCCCTGCGGGTGGGCGGGGAAACCGGGCGGCCCGGGCGCTTCCCCGACCCGGCCGCAGCGCGAGGGCTGCTGCGCCGCGCCGTGGCGCTGGGCGCGACCCTGCTGGACACCGCGGACAGCTATGGCCCGGGATTGTCGGAGGAGCTGATCGCCGAGGCGCTGCATCCCTATCCGCCGGAGCTGCTGGTCGCCACCAAGGGCGGCGTGGTGCGCGAGGCCGACGGCACGCGCGCCCGGCTGGATGGCCGCCCTGCCCAGCTGCGCGCCGCCTGCGAGAACAGCCTGCGCCGGCTGCGGCTGGAGGCGATCGGCCTGTATCAGCTGCACTGGCGCGATCCGGCGGTGCCCTTTGCCGACCAGCTCGGGGCGCTGGCCGAACTGCTGGCGGCGGGCAAGGTGCGGGCGGTCGGGCTGTGCAATCTCGGCCTGGCGGAGCTGGAAGCGGCGGAGGCCGTGCTGCCGGTGGCGGCGGTGCAGTGCCACCTCAGCCTGGGTTATGCCGGCAGCGACGCGCTGCTGGACCGTTGCGCCGCGCGCGGCATCCCCTTCATCGCGCATGGCCCGCTGGCCGTGCTGCGCGGCGGCGCGGAGCCGCGGGCGGAGGCGCTGGGCCGGGTGGCACGCCGGCTGGACGCGACGCCTGCGCAGGTGGCGCTGGCCTGGGTGCTGCACCGGGCGCCCAACGTGGTGGCGATTCCCGGCACGCTGCGGCCCGACCACCTGGAGGAGAATTTCCGTGCCGGCACCCTCGCGCTGTCGGCGCGCGACCTCGCGGAGCTGGCCGCGGCATGAGGACCGTGCTGGTGGTGGACCGCTTCGACCCGCTGGGCGGCGGGCTGGAGCGCTGGACCGCGCGCCTCGCGGCACACCTGCTGGAAGCCGGGCACGCGGTGGAGGTGGTGACCTTTGCCGTCGGGGAGCATGGGCTCCCGGTCCGCGTGCACCAGCTGCCCTTCGCGCGCTCGGTGCTGGCGCGCGGGCGGCTGATCGAGCGCTGCCTGGCGGGGCTGCGGCCGGCGGTGGTGCACGACACCGGCAGTGGCTGGTCGGGCGACGTGTTCCACCCGCAGACCGGTTCGCATCTCGGCAGCCTGGACCGGGAGATCGCCTCGCACCCGCCGCTGCGGCGGCTCAAGGCGGCGGTGTCGCCGCGGACCAATCTGCGGCGCTGGCGGCTGCGCCGGCTGGAAGCGCTGCAGGCGGCGCGGGCCCGGCGGGTGGTGGCGGTGTCGCACCGCATCCGCCGCGACCTCGCCGCCCGGCACGGCCTGTCGGAGGAGCGGATCGCGGTGATCCACAACGGCGCCGACACCGCCCGCTTCGCGCCGGAACGGATCGGCGGGTTGCGCGAGGCGGCCCGGCGAGAACTGGGCCTGGCGGAGGGCGGCGTGCTGTTCCTGGGTGCCGCGCACAACCTGCGGCTCAAGGGCATGGACACGGCGATGCGGGCGCTGGCGGCGCTGCGGGCGGCGGGGGCCGAGGCGCATCTCGCCATTGCCGGCGGCGCGGCGGATGCGCACTGGACCGGGCTGGCGGCGGAGCTGGGCGTGGCGGACCGGGTGCGCTTCCTCGGCCAGGTGGACGAGATGGCGCCGCTCTTTGCCGCGGCGGATGCCTTCGTGCATCCGACCCGTTGGGATGCCTGCTCGCTCTCCACCATCGAGGCCGCAGCCGCCGCCCTGCCGGTGATCACCACCGCGATGAACGGCGCGGCCGAGCTGATCCGGGACGGGGAAACCGGCTTCGTGCTGTCCGACCCCGAGGATGCCGGGGCGCTGGCGGCCCGGATGCGGCTGCTGCTGGACGGGGCGGCGCGGCGGCGGATCGGCGCGGCGGCGCATCTCGCCGCGCAGGGGCACGACATCCGCGACAACCTGCGCGCGGTGGAATCCCTGTTGTTCGAGGCGGCTCAGCCGGCCACGCCATAGGCGCCGCGCAGCCGTGCCAGCAGCGGGTCGAGGTAGCGGGCGCGGCTGACCTCGCCATCGGTTTCGCGGATCACCTCGGCCTCGTTATGCGTCAGGCGCGACACGTACCAGGCGTGGAACACGCCGCCGGCCACGGTGGGCACGCGGGGATGGCCGACGTCGAATTCGCGGCAGAAGGCGATGGGGTGTTCCACCACGCCCTTGCCGGCGGCCAGGACGCGGATGGTGGCTTCCTCGCCGGTGTCGGTGTCGTCGCCGCGCAGCTTGCGCAGCACCACCAGCCCGCCGAGGTCGGATTTGAAGAAGGCCATGAAATGCGGGTGCACGTACCAGCCATGCGGGTTGCCGCGGTGCTTGTCGCGA
Organism: Roseomonas sp. BN140053; assembly: GCF_047690175.1. Taxonomy (NCBI): domain Bacteria; kingdom Pseudomonadati; phylum Pseudomonadota; class Alphaproteobacteria; order Acetobacterales; family Roseomonadaceae; genus Roseomonas; species Roseomonas sp. BN140053. The sequence goes on from NZ_JBLLEB010000001.1 coordinate 129,306, forward strand.
AAGATCGCGCCGGCCAGACGGTGGTGCGCGTCCAGCCGGTCGGCGCTGTCGCGGAGCCAGTTCGCGTCGATCGGGTGGGCGTCGCTGTCCAGCAGCACGATGCGGTCGTAGCGGGCCGCCCGGGCGCCGTATTCCGCCGCCTCGCCGTGGCGGTGGCCGCGCTGCCAGAACCATTGCCGGTGCGTCAGCAGCCGCGCGTCGGGCTGCGCCCGCACCCAGGCGCGGGTGCCGTCGTGCGAGCCGCGGTCCACCACGATGATCTCGTAGGGGCGCGGGCCGGCCAGGGCCCGCACCTGCTCCACCAGCAGCCGCACGAAGAACAGCCCGTCATTGGCGACGGTGACGATGCTGACCGCGGGCAGCGGCGATGCGTCGGACACGCGGCAGGACCTTTCGGATGGCGTCGCGGCGCAGCCTACGGGCATTCCGGGCCGAGGGGGATGGTTGCGGCAGCGGCACGGCACGATTCACCGAAGTTTCAGGACGGAAGCTGGGGGGAAGGGCGTTGAGGACCCCGGCCGTCAGCGTGGTGCTGCCCGTGCGCGACGGCGCGCGCTTCCTGGAAGCGGCGGTGAACAGCATCCTCGGCCAGAGCCTGCGGGAGCTGGAGCTGCTGGTGGTCGATGACGGTTCGCGCGACGAAACCCCCGCCATCCTGCGCCGGCTGGCCGCGGCGGACGCGCGGCTGCGGGTGCTGTCGGGCCCGCCGCTCGGCCTGGTGCCGGCGCTGAACCGCGGGCTGCGCGAGGCGAGGGCCCCGCTGGTGGCGCGCATGGATGCCGACGACGTGGCGGCGCCCGAGCGGCTGGCGCGGCAGGTGGCGGCGCTGGAGGCCGCGCCGGAGGTGGCGCTGCTGGGCACCGGCTGGCGCGTGGTGCGGGCGGATGGCCAGCCGCGACGGGACGTATCCCCGCCCACCGGGTCGGAGGCGATCCGGGCGGCGCTGGTGCGGGCCAACCCGATCGCGCATCCCACCGTCATACTGCGTCGCGCGGCGGTGCTGGGTGTCGGCGGCTATCGCCCGGCCTTTCGGCTGGCGGAGGATTTCGACCTCTGGCTGCGGCTGGCGGAGCGGCACGAGCTGCGCAACCTGCCCGAACCCCTGCTGGATTACCGCGAGCATGCCGGACAGTCCGCCTGGCAGGCGCTGGAGCAGCGTGCCCTGTCGGAGATGGGCGCGCTGGCCGCCGCCGCCCGCCGGCGGGCGGGTGGCGCGGACGGCGCCGATGGGCCGGGGCCGGTGGATCGCGCGTTGCTGCGGCGCCTCGGGGTGACGGCGGAGGCGATCCGCGACGGGCTGCTCGCCCGCGCGCTGGGCACGGCCAAGGACGCGCTGCGGGCGGAGCAGTTCGCGGCGGCCCGGGCGGCGGTGGCGCTGGGGCTGCAACAGCCCGGGCTGCGGGCGCGCACGCGGCTGCACCTGTGGGTGCTGCGGCTGCGGGCCGCCCATCCGTGGGGCCGCGTCAGCCGCGGCGGGTGAGGGCCGCGGCGGCTTCCAGGATGGCGGCCGCCGCGGTGTCCCAGTCCGGATGGGCAAAGCCGGCCCGGATACCCACGGCGACGGAGTCGCGCGACGCGGGGTGCTCGATCCACTCCGCCAGGGCCGCTTCCCAGGCACCTGCGTCCTCGGGGTCCAGGCAGGGCGCCAGGCCGCCCACGGTTTCCGGCACCGCGCCGCCGGTGGAGGCCAGCACCGGCTTGCCGCGGGCGAAGGCCTCGATCACCGGCAGGCCGAAGCCCTCGTAGCGCGACGGGTAGAGGCAGAAGGCGGCGCCATCGTAGAGCGCGTCCAGCTCCGCCTCCGCCACGCCGGACAGGTGCAGCAGGCTGCCATCCCAGGGCGCGGGGTCGGCCAGTTGTTGCAGCACCTCCTCCACCATCCAGCCGGGGCGGCCGACGAAGACCAGTTGGAAGCCGCGCCGCTGCGGCAGGCCGCGCCGCAGCAGGTTGCGCCAGGCGCGCAGCAGCAGGGCGTGACCCTTGCGCGGCTCGATCGTACTGACGAAGAGGGCGTAGTGCCCGGCGCGCAGCCCGGCGGGCAGGGGTGCCGCGGCCGGTCCGGGCGGCGGCGGGTCGAAGCCCAGCGGCAGCACGGCGGTGGCGGGTTCGGGCAGTCCGGCATCCTGGCAGAAGCGGCCGAGATCGGCGGCGATGCAGCGGGCGTTCACCACCACGAGGTCGGCGAGCGGCAGGACCCGGCGCCAATGGTCGCGCACCAACCGCACGTCCTCCTTCCGGAAGAATTGCGGGTGGGTGGCGGGGATCAGGTCGTAGCACAGGGTGGCGTAGCGGAATCCGTGCCGCCGCTTCATCTCGCCGAGTTGGGCTGCGTCGAGGTGGAACCAGTCCGAGCCGGCGGAAAGCAGCACATCGCCGGGGCCGGGCACCACCGCCTCGCCCAGGGCGAGGTCGGCGGGGACGTGGGCGATGCGGCGTCCGCCGGCGTCGCGCAGCGGGGTGCCGTGGCGCCGCGGCGCCAGGATCGCGCGCTGCAAACCATCCGCCAGCCCGGCCAGGAGGGGCGAGCGGGTGAGCAGGCGCCGGCGTTCCAGCCAGCTGACCACCGGCTGCCGCGAGGGCACCAGGGCGCGCCAGCCGGAGCGCGCGCGCCCTTCGCCGCCGGTGTCCACCGCGCCGAGCCAGCCGGTCACCAGCTCGGCCCATTCCGGTTTCAGGCTGCGGAAGCGGCCTTCGGCGCGATCGAAGAAGGACAGCAGCGTGCCTGGGCGGCGCAGCGCCCGTCGCGCCAGGGCGTGTTCGACGCGCGCGATGCCCACCGGCGGGCCGGTCCAGCGCGCCAGGGAGGATACGTCGAGGATCAGCCTGCCGCCCATCGCGGGGGCTGCGGTCGGGGGCGGGGGGGCGGTCACGGCGGCACCCCGGTTATCCGTGGCAGCATGGCGCGGCGCGGCATCGGGCATACGGCCTCATGGCGTGGCGCTGCGGCGGGCCTGCCGCGCCGCCGGCCGCTGCTGCCCGGCGGGTCAGGTCACACGCGCTCCATCACCGGCGGCGTGCGGCGCCGCCGGAGACGCGGGAGGCGGTCGCGGATGCGGCGCAGCTTGATCTGCCGGCGGGCGCGCATGGTCAGGCGGGCGCCTTCCGGCCCGTGGTGCAGGGTCAGGGTGCGATCGTGGAAAGCGTCCAGCCCCGGGCGGTGGCCGATGGAGATCAGGGCGGAGCCGGGCAGCCCGTCCACCACCAGCCGCATCATGGCGTCCTGGTTGCCCTCGTCGAGGGCGGCGGTGGCCTCGTCCATGAAGATCCAGCGCGGCTTCTGGATCAGCATCCTGGCGAAGGCCAAGCGCTGCTGCTCGCCCAGGCTGAGAACCTGGTCCCAGCGATCCTCGACATCCAGCTTCTCCGTCAGCCGCAGCAGCCCGACCTGGTCCAGCGCCGCGCCGGCGACTTCGTCCGAAACGCTGTCGGCGCCGAGGGGATAGGCCAGGGCGGCGCGCAGCGAACCCAGCGGCAGGTAGGGCCGCTGCGGCATGAACATGGTGGCTTCCCGCGGCGGCATGCGGATCTCGCCGCTGCCCCAGGGCCAGACGCCGGCGAAGGCGCGGAACAGGGTGCTCTTGCCGGTGCCGGACTCGCCCTTGATCAGCACGCGCTCGCCGGCATGGATCTCGGCCGAGGCTTCGGCGATCACCACGGAACCGTTGGCGAAGGCGACCTGGACGTCGCGGAAGGACATGACCTCCGGCTTCTGACCGAGCGGTTCCACCGTGCGCAGGATGGTGGGCTGCTGCGGGTCGGCCACGGTGGCTTCCACCTGCCCGAGGGCCTCGCGAAAGGTCAGCAGCCGTTCCACGCTGCTGCGCCATTCCGCCAGCCGGGGGAAGTTATCCACGAACCAGTTCAGCGAGGACTGCACGGAGCCGAAGGCGGAGCCGATCTGCATCAGCCCGCCCAGGGTGATCGCGCCGGAGAAATAGGAGGGCGCGGCCACGATGGTGGGGAAGACGTAGGTCAGCATGCCGTAGGCGCTGGTGAGCCACATGAGCCGGCGCTGGCTCTTCATCAGGTCGCGCACGGCATCGGCGGTGCGCGACAGCAGGCCCAGCAGCCCGCGGCGCTCGTCGGCCTCGCCGCCGATCAGCGCAATGCCCTCGCTGCTTTCGCGGGCGCGCACGAGGCCGAAGCGGAAATCCGCCTCGCGCGAGGCGCGGCGGAAGTTCAGCCCCACCATCGGCTTGCCCACGAGATAGGTGAGGGTGGAGCCGACCACGGCGTAGAACAGCGCCGCCCAGACCATGTAGCCGGGAATCTCGATCGGCTGTCCCAGCAGCACCAGCTTGAGCGGGCCAGAAATGGTCCAGAGGATGCCGATAAAAGCGCAGAGCATCACCACGGCGTTGAACAGGCCGGTGGCGAACTCCACCGCCATCTCGGTGCTCAGCCGCGCATCCTCGGCGATGCGCTGGTCGGGGTTGTCGGCGTCGCCCGCCTTTTCCAGCTGGTAGTGGCGGGCATCGGACATCCAGTCCTGCAACAGCTTCTCGGTGAGCCATTGCCGCCAGCGCAGCTGCGTCAGCTGCTTGACGTAGAGCTGGTACACGGCCGTGACCATGGAGGCGATGGCGAAGCCGATGAACAGCGTCATCTGCCACACGAAATCGGCCCGGTCACGATTTTCCAGCGCGTTGAAGAAGTCGCGGTTCCACAGGTTGAAGCGGATCTGGATGACGATCTGCAGCAGCGTGAGGGCGACCAGGCCGAAGGCCAGCAGGCGCGCGGATTTTTCCTGCCAGAAGAAGCCGCCGGCGAGGCGGAGGAAGCCTCGCACTGCGCTGGTCTGGATCTGAGTCTGGGCCCGCGGGTCGGGAAGCGGCGGCGTCACGGACGCCTTCCGGCAGGGGCGGGCAGGGGGCCGAGCGTGGACAGGCTTTCGCCGATCGTCTCGGCATCGACGGCGCGGCCGTGCGGGCCGCTGCTGCCCTGCCCGGCGGCGGCGAGCTTCTGCCCGGGGTTGAGCCGGCCGCCCATGGCCGCGGCCACTGCCAGCGGCAGGCGGATCACCATGCCGTCCTGCAGGATGGCGCCCATCGGCTCGCCCTGCGGGGTATAGAGCGGGGCGACCACCTCGCCGGACACTTCCAGGTGGCTGGTGCCCGGCCGGAACTCACCGACGCCCCAGCTCGGGCGTTCCACGAAGCTGGGTGGCGAGTCGCTGTCCTTGGCCCAGGCCAGCATGGTGATCACCGGCGCGCGCCGGGCCCTGATACCCCACACCACGATGCTCGACCCGACCTCCACGGCGTGCTCGACCTCGCCGGCAACCTGCTCTGGCAGGATCACCTGCGGCCCCTCGCGGAACACCAGCCGCTCCGTCCGTCCTGTCGGGTCCATCAGGTAGCGATCCACCACGCCGGTGAAGGATGGCAGCTGCGTCGGGTCGAACCAGGAGGCCCCCGGCCCGGCGGGGGCAGGCGCGGAGCGGCTGCCGGGGTCGCCCTGGGCCAGGGCGCCGGCCGTGATCAGCGCCGCAATGCCGAAGGGCAGCCCCCAGCGGATCATCTATGTCCTGCTCAAATCCAGCCCTGGCCCAGTACCAGACTGGCCAGAAACAAAAGAATAAAGAGGACGAACAGGAACTTGGCAATCCCGCTGGCCGCCGAGGCCACGCCGCCGAAGCCCAGAACCCCTGCGATCAGCGCGATCACCAGGAAGATGACGGTCCAGTACAGCATGGTGGCGGCATCCGGGGTTTGTTGTTCCCGTTCAACGTTCTGCGGGGAGCGGCAGTTGCCCGCCGCCCGTCTGCCGCAACGCCCGGAGCGCCGCCCTTGCCCGATGAAGGGGCGCCCTTTCCCGGCGGCGGCTGTTCCCCGGTCCCGGCGCGACCCAGGCCGAGGGAGGGGATCAGCCGCCGGGCCGGGCGGGGGTCAGTCCAGCGACACCCCGGCGGACACCGCCTGGTAGGTGGCGATCGCGAGGGCGATCGGCTCGAAGGGCTTGCTGATGATGAAGGCGGGCTCCACCCGTTCCGCCGTCAGCAGGCGCTCGGGGTAGGCGGTGACGAAGATCACGGGGATGGTCTGCTCGCCCATGATACGCTCCACCGCCGAGATGCCGTCGCCGCCGGGGCCGAGGTTCACATCGGCCAGGATCAGCCCGGGCTTCAGCCGGCGCGCCAGCTCGACGGCTTCCGCCTCGTCGGAGGCGATGCCGACCACGCGGTGGCCGCAGCCTTCCACCAGCTGCTGGATGTCCATGGCGATGATCGGCTCGTCCTCGATCACCAGGACTTCCGTCGCGGCGGTGGCGCGCAGGGCGGCACGGGCGATGTCCAGCTCGCGCGCCGCCTGCTCGCCAGGCAGGCCCAGCACCACGGCGGCGTCGGGCAGGCTCAGATCCTCCAGCGCCGTGAGCAGGAGGAGCTGACGCTGCGCCAGGCTCATCGCCCCGTCGCGGCCCGCCACGGCCGCCCCGTCCTGCTGCACCTGGCGGGTCACGCCGGCATACAGGGCGAGGTGTCCGGGAACGGGGGGCAGGCCGGCGCGCAGGGCCTCCGCCACCAGCTGGTCGCCGCGCTCCTGCCCGCCGGCAAGGGCGCGTGCGTAGCGCCTGGCGTAGGGCAGGGTCCGCAGCAGCTCCCCCTGCGACACAGCGTTCATCATGCTACTCCCTTGGGCCGACGCCCCGGTGGACGCCATAGACGAGATAGGATGAACCGAGACCAAAGCGAATTCAGGGCAGGCCTGGCGAAACTTCTGCCCGACCTGCGCGCCTTCGGCCGGTTTCTCACCCGCGATGCGGTTGCCGCGGACGACCTGGTTCAGGAAGCCCTTCTGCGTGCTTTGCGTGCCGAGTCGCAATGGCAGGCCGGAACAAGCTTGCGTGCGTGGAGCTTCTCCATCCTGCGCAACGCTTTCTACGAGGGGCGTCGCCGCGGCGCGGTGGAACGTCGCGTCCTGGATGCCGTGCAACCGCCGGTCAGCGAGGCCGCGCGCCAGCACGACCGCATGGAGGTGGCCAGCCTGGATGCGGCGCTGTCCGTGCTGCCGGCGCATCAGCGCGAAGCCCTGGTGCTGGTGGGGGCACTGGGCTTTTCCTACGAGGAAGGCGCCAAGGTGGCGGGGGTCGCGGTGGGAACCCTCAAGGCCCGGGTGTCGCGCGCGCGCCGGGCGCTGGTGGAGCATTTCCCATCCGAGGCGGGCGGCGCGCCGGCCTCCACCGAGGGCGAGAATGCGGACCTTTGAGGGCGATCGGAAAAAAGCTGAAAAATCGTCCGGGGCGAGGCAACGGTTTTTCAGACCCGCTCATTGATGTCCCGAGAGCCGGCTGAGCCGGGTCGTTTCAAACGGGGGAATTTCACCGTGACGCACGCTGCTACCACCGAGACCGGCATCGCTCCGCAGGCCGAGTTCAGCTTCCACGACCTGCTCACCACCACCCTTCCCCGGCTGCGCGTTCAGGCCCTGGCCCTTACCCGGAACCGGGCCGATGCCGACGACCTCGTGCAGGCGGCGGTGACGTCCGCCCTGGCCGCCCAGACCTCCTTCACCCCCGGCACCAATTTCGGCGCCTGGATGTTCCGCATCCTGCGCAACCGCTTCATCTCCGACATCCGCCGCAAGCGCGAAACCACGGATCTCGACGACGTTCCCAGCAGCGCCTTTGCCCGCCCCGGCGCCCAGGAAGACAGCCTGGTGATGCGCGAACTGCGCATCCACATGGCGCGCCTGCCGGTGGAACAGCGCACCGCGCTGGTGATGGTGACCGTGCAGGGCATGTCCTACGAGGAAGTGGCCCAGGCCATGGACTGCGCCGTGGGCACCGCCAAGTGCCGGGTGTTCCGCGCCCGCCAGACCCTGCAGCGCTGGCTGACCGGCGAAGAGCGCAGCGGCGCCCAGAAGGCGGCCCGCAACCGCCGCGCGGCGTCCCGGACGCTGATCGCCGATCGGCAGCGTGCGGCTTCCGGTGCGGGTAAGGATGAGTCCGCAGCCCTCCTCGGTTAATGGAAGACAAGGGGACAAAGAAGGGGGGAGGCGTGTCCAGTCCGCGAGAAGGGCCGGCACCCTCGGGCCAACCACCCAAGGGCGCCGCCGACGCCGCGTTCAACATTTGGCTGCAACGTGGCTTGCACGCTATGTTCGACGACGTGGCCAATGAACCGATCCCCGAGGAATTGCGGCGCCTGATCGAGCGGGACCGCAACAAGTGACGCCCCCGCCCGCCCTCGCGCGCGGCGCGGGGCGGGTGAGGCAGTTCCTTTCGGGCATTCGCGGCCGGATGGTCGTCCTGCTGATGGCAGCAGGGGTGCCCGTGATCTTCATCGCGGCCGGGAATGCCTTCCAGGGTCGTGACGCTGCCCTGGAGTCCGGGCTGCAGCGGGTGCTGGTCGCCCGCGAGGTGGCGGTGGCCGAGAGCGGCGCCGCGCTGGACGAGTTGGATGGGTTGTTGCGGGCCCTGGCGCGCACCGAGGCGGTCCGCGGCGGCGACTCGGCGTGCGGTGATCTCCTGTCCCGCCTGACCGAGCTTCATCCAGGCCGCTACGGAGGCTTCTGGATCCTGGACGCCGAACGGCGTCCTGTTTGCATCAGCCATCCCGGGCAAACGCCGCCGATCCTGCCGGACGCTGCCCGGCTGGAACGGGCGCGGTTTTCCGACCGTCTGGCCTTCGGCAACTTCACCTCCGGCAGTCCAGGCGTCGCCTACGGCACCGCGATGGCGGCCGTGGCCTCGCCGCCTCCTATGCTGCTTCCTTTCGCACTCACCGTGGATACGCCGGAGAACGGACGCCGCGTGCTCGGCGGGACGCTGATGCTGAGCGGGCTGGCACCTCCGCGGACGGCGCGTCCGGCGGAACGGCAGACCTGGTTCCTGGATGGCAGCCGCGCCGCCGTGCCGCTGCCCGGCACCGTTCCGGGACGCCTCGCCCCGCCGGCGGCGATCCGCGACCTGCTGCGCACCGGCGAATTGCGGCAGGTTCGGTCGGTGGGCGGCGAGGCCATGGCCTATGCCGCCGCGTCGCTGGGTGGCGACCTCTGGGTGGTGACGGGCGAAGCGTTTGCCCCGGTGCAGGATGCGGCCTGGCGGACTTTGCTGCAGCGGCTCGCGGAGCTCGCCTCCTTTCTGCTGATCTGCCTCGCCGCCATCGTGATCGGCGTCGACCTCGCCATGGTGCGGCCGCTGCGATCCCTGGTGCAGCGGGTCAACGCCTGGCGGCCGGGGGTGGCCTTTGCCCGCGCCCCCAGCAGCACGGAACCGCGCGAGGTGATCGAGCTGGAACAGGCTTTCGATGGCGCGGCCCAGCTTCTCGCCGCGCGGGAGGACGAGCTGCGCGCCGCGATCGACCAGCGCGAGGCGCTGATGGCCGAGATCCACCACCGCGTGAAGAACAACCTGCAGATCGTCGCGTCGCTGCTGAACTTGCAGGCCAACCGTATCGCCGATCCGGCCGCGCAGGCGGAGTTCCGCGCCGCGCGCAACCGCGTCCGGGCGCTCACCACGCTGCACCGGCACCTTTATCTGCAGCATTCCTTCGAGGCGATCTCGCTCAAGCCCTTCCTGGAAGAGTTGACGGCGCAGCAGCTGGAGGGCCGGGGCGAGCTGTCGGGTGGCCGGATCACGCTGGAGGTCCAGGCCGGCGAGGTGATGATCTCCACCGATCAGGCGGTCTCGGTCGCGCTGCTGGTCACGGAGGCGGTCAGCAACGCGGTGACGCACGCCTTTCCCGGGGATCGCTCGGGCACGGTGACGGTGCGGGTGGAGCGTGAGGGCGCGGACATCCTGCTGAGTGTGCGGGACAACGGCGTCGGCTTCGCGGAGGTCGCGCGGGGTGCCGGTTCCGGGCTGGGGCTGCAGCTGCTGGACGGTTTTGCCCGGCAGCTCGGGGGCCGGTTGCGGCGGGAGCCCGGGCCGGGAACGGGCTGGAGCGTGCGCTTTCCCCTGCGCGAACGGGCCGCGCCGCCGCGCGTCCCGAGTCGCTCGCCCGCGGAGGCGGTGGCCTAGCGGAGTTCGCGCCGGGGTGGCGCAACCGGCGCTGAAAGGCGACGTTGCGAGTGGGATCCAGGCGACAGGAGCACGACGATGTCAGGCACGACACAGACCCACAGTTTCGACGATCCCTCCTCCGGCGACGCGCGGGAACAGATCGCGGAACTGCGCCGCAAGGTGGAGGGCCTGCTGGCCGACCAGGGCCAGAACCTGTCGCGCGCGGTGGACCGGGCCGAGGTCTATGCCGGCAACGTGGCCGACAAGGCGCAGCACCGTTTCGAGGACCTGCAGGACCGCGTGCGGGAAAAGCCGGCCACCGCCATCCTGATCGCTGCTGTTGCGGGCTTCGTGCTCGCCCGCATCCTGGGGCGCTAGGCCGTGTTGAGGGCGCTGCGCCTCGTCGGCATGGCGGCGCAGGCGGAAAGCCGGCGCCTCAAGATCCAGGCCGGGGCCAAGGTTTCCGGCCTTGTCTACTGGGTGGTGGCGGGGGTGTTCGGCCTGACCGCCTACGTGCTGCTGCACATCCTGCTGTACAACGCGGTGTGGCATTGGCTCGGGCCGATCTGGGCCGCGGCGATCGTGCTGCTCATCGACCTGGTGCTGGCCGGCGCCATGGCGTTTCTGGCCACGCGGTCCAGCCATTCCCAAGCCGAGGTGGAAGCGCGGGCCGTGCGCGACGTGGCGCTGGCCGGGGCGGCGGAGGAGCTGTTCCTGGGCGTGGCCAAGCGCAGCGCGCCCCTGGCCGTGCTGGGCGGCATCGGCCTGACCCTGCTGCGCCGCCGCTGACGTGATGGGCGCCGTGGCGGAACCGGGCCCATGCGGCGCGGTTCCGCCACGGTCTGCTTCGTAGCGGCCGCTTCGCGTCAGCCGGTGATCCGAGCGACGCGCCTTCCCGCCGCGCAGGCGGTGTTTGACCCTGGCCATCACCGTCGCGAGGATGCGCCACCCTGCCGGGACCTGCCCGGGAATGGAGACGCGCATGGCCGAGTACCCCTTCACCGCCGCCGACCTCGACGCCCTGCGGCAATGGGACACGCCCACCATCTGCAACGCGCTGGAGCTGGTGGTGCCGCACCGGCGCGGCTACGGCTTCACGGTGCGCCAGCTGGTGGCGGCCGATCCGCGCCTGCCGCCGATCTGCGGCCTGGCGCGCACCGGCACCATCCGCGCCGCGGCGCCTTCGGGGCGGACGGCGGCGGTGGACCGGGCGGCGCGGCTGGGCTGGTACGACTACGTCGCGGAGGCCGCGATGCCGACCGTGGTGGTGCTGCAGGACCTGGACGACACGCCCGGCACCGGCGCCTTCTGGGGCGAGGTGCATACCAACGTGCACAAGGCGCTCGGCGCGCAGGGCGTGGTCACCAGCGGCTCGATCCGCGACCTCGACACCAGCGCCGCCGGCTTCCAGCTGCTGGCCGGGATGGTGAATCCGTCGCACGCCTACGTTCACATCGTGCAGTACGGGCAGGAAGTCTCCGTGCACGGCATGGCCGCGCACCACGACGCGGTGGTGCATGCCGATCGCCACGGCGCGGTGGTGATCCCGCACGACGCCGTGGTGCGCATTCCCGCCGCCATCGACCTGTGCCTACGCCGGGAGCGACTGATCCTGGATGCCTGCGGGTCGCGCGACTTCACGGTGGAGGCGCTGAAGGACGCGCTGGCCCGCGCGGACGAGATCCATTGACGCGCTTCGCCCTGCCGTTGCTGCTGCTCGGCGCGGCCCTGCCCGCGGCGGCGCAGGAGGCGGGCTGGGAACGGTTGCTGCCGGGCGTCGCGCCCGCCCTGGCCGCCTGCCTCGCGGGGGCGCCGGGGAGCATGGTGACCGCGGCGGTGCCCTTGTCGGGCGGCCGGGTGCTGGCACGGGTCGAGGCCCGGGACGGGACGCGGATGGATTGCGTGGCCTCCGGCGGCACGCCGCCGCGGGTGGAGGATCGCCGCCCCGTGGGCGCGGCGCCGCCCTTTCCCGGCGAGGGCGACCGGGCCTTCCTGCTGGAACGGAACTGCCCGGATGCCCGCCGTATCGACGGGGCGGACGGGCGGCCGCTGGGGTGGCTGGCCTATCCGGCGTGCCGCTGAAGGCCGGGGGCGCCGCCGGTCCAGCGGGCTCCCCGGCCGGTGCTGGTGCCGGCCGCTGAGTGTCTAAGCGCGGTGGAGGCGCAGGACCCGCGAGCGGTGGGAGCTCAGCAGCAGCGTGTTCCGGTCGCAGAGCCATAGGCTGGCGCGCAGCACCGAGCCGCCATGCTCTCGCGACACCAGGGCGCGGCCACCGGGAAATGGGGTTAGGGGCACAGCCGGCACGCCGAAGCCCGGCAGGCGGGCGGTACCGTCCGGCCGGATTTCCAGCACGCTTCCGAAGGCATCATCCCGCCAGGAGCCGGCCATCGCGGGGTCCAGGGCGGTGTCGCCCGGCACCGGCAGCAACCGCTGCGCCGTGCGGCCGACCTGTCCGGCCAGGATGCCGTCGGCTTCCGGCCGCAAGGCGAGGTCCAGGCTGGAAGGGAGGCTGCGCACTCCGTCCGGCGTGGCGAGCAGCTTCTCCGTGCTGCCCATGAAGGTGATCTCGCCGCCCGACACTTCGGCCCAGCCCGGGCCGGTCGCGGCGGCGTAGAGACCGGGAGGCAGGGTGCCGGGGACGGGCAGGGGCAGCCCGGCCCAGGCGGCCAGGATGCGCAGGGCGGCCCAGAGCGGTTCCGTGTCTTCCCGGTTGCACAGCACCACGGCGCCGATGCCCAGCGAGGGCGAGAACAGCAGGTGGTCGCGATAGCCGGGCAGGGAGCCGCCGTGCCCGGCCAGCGGCAGGCCGTCCAGCTGCGGCAGAGACAGGCCGAGCCGGTACGGGCCGCCGAGCGGTCCGGCCTCGCAGAGCCGGGGCAGCATGCCCGTCAGCGGTCCGCGTCCGGCCAGCAGGGCGGCACCCCATTGTGCCAGGGTTTCGGCACTGCCTGCCAGGCCGCCAGAAGGGGAATACTGCGCGCCGTAGCGGCCGCGCCGCCAGCCGGTGCCATCCTTGCGGTAGCCGGTCGCGAGGCCGTCCACCACCGTGGCCTCGTCCTCGGGCAAGCAGATGTCCAGCCCGAGCGGTTGCAGCAGCCGAGCATGCAACGCCTCGGCGTAGGGGCGGCCGGCGGCGGCGGGAAAGGCGGCCTGCACCAGGCGGTAGCCGGTGTTGCTGTAGGTCATCTCCGGGCCGCCCTCCGCGCCGGTGGGCGCGTTCAGGCCGGGCAGGCGGCGCAGGGCTTCCAAGCCCTCGGCCGCGGTGAGGGTGGCGGAGAAGGGAAAGCCCGCCAGGGACAAGGTTTCGACCAGGTCTGGCAGCCCGCCGGTCATATCCAGCCCGCGCCGCAGCGGCACCGCGCCCAGGCTGGGCGGCAGCCCGTCGATCCAGGTGGCAAAGGGCGTGTCCAGCGGCACGCCTTCCAGCAGCAGGGTCGCCGCGCAGAACTGCTTGCTGATGGAAGCCCAGCGGGACGGCGTGCCGGGACCGAAAGGCAGGCGGTGTTCCAGTGAGGCATAGCCGCCCGCGAAGCCGTCCCGCGGCCCCGTCGCGTCGAATAGCACGATGGCGCCGCCCGGGCCGCCCTCCTCGGCCCAGGCGCGGGTCAGGGCCGCGGCTTCCGAGGCGGCGCGGGAACGGTCTGGCGTGGGCATGCTGGGATCTGGCCGAACTGTGCCCGCGCAGTTTCGGCGTTCGGAACCGTGAGGCACAAGGGTCGGGGGGCTGGGCGCTCTGGCGGCCCTGGCCGGGTGGAACCCTGGGTTCCGCTTTCGGTCGCCAGCAGGCCGGGCAATCCGTCGCGCGGGGTGGGGCGGCGCCTGGGGGGCATCGCTTGACGCGGTGGGTCAGGGCGCGTAGACGGCGCGCTTCGCGGGACACGTTCCGCGTTTTTCGGTCGGCTGCCCCGTGCGGCCGGCTCCGTCGCTCCGCGAAGACTCGCGCAGCGGCGCGCGTGTCGTTGGCCGCTCCCCAGGGGGCACACTGGAAGGTACGGGCGTACCGATGTTCGAGGCGCTCTCAGGCAGGCTGAACGGGGTTTTCGACCGGCTGCGCCGTCGCGGCGCGCTGAACGAGGCCGACGTGAACGAGGCGCTGCGCGAGGTCCGCGTGGCGCTGCTGGAAGCCGACGTCGCCCTGCCGGTGGTGCGCGACCTGATCGCCAAGGTGCGCGAGCGTGCCGTGGGCGCCGAGGTCGTGCGGTCCGTCTCGCCGGCCCAGCAGGTCATCAAGATCGTCAACGATGCCCTGGTGGAAGCCCTGGGCGGCGGCGAGGGCGATGACGGGCAGCGCGGGCTGGACCTCAACGCCCCTGCCCCGGTGGCGATCCTGATGGTCGGGCTCCAGGGCTCGGGCAAGACCACCACCTCGGGCAAGATCGCGCTGCGGCTGCGCACGCGGGAGCGCAAGAAGGTGCTGCTGGCCTCGCTGGACGTGCACCGGCCGGCGGCGCAGCTGCAGCTGGAAACCCTGGCCAAGCAGGCCGAGGTCGGCAGCCTGCCCATCGTGGCCGGGCAGGGGCCGCTGGAGATCGCCGCCCGGGCGCTGGATGTGGCGCGGCGCGAGCTCTACGACGTGGTGATCCTGGACACCGCCGGGCGGCTGGCCATCGACGAGGCGCTGATGGCCGAGGTCGCTGCCGTGAAGGCCGCGACCAGGCCGCACCAGAGCCTGCTGGTGGTGGACGCCATGACGGGCCAGGACGCGGTGAACACCGCTCGCGCCTTCCAGGAAAAGGTGGGCGTTTCCGGCATCGTCATGACCCGCGTGGACGGCGACGCCCGCGGCGGCGCGGCACTGTCCATGCGCGCGGTCACCGGCGCGCCGATCCGGCTGCTGGGCGCGGGCGAGAAGCTGGACGCGCTGGAGGATTTCCACCCCGACCGCATCGCCAACCGCATCCTCGGCATGGGCGACATCGTCTCCCTCGTGGAGCGCGCGGCCGAGACGGTGGATCGCGACCAGGCCGAGAAGCTGGCCGCGAAGATGCAGAAGGGTCAGTTCGACCTGGAAGACTATGCGGCCCAGCTCAAGCAGATCGGCAAGATGGGGTCGCTGAGCGGCATCCTCGGCATGCTGCCGGGGGTGGGCAAGATGAAGGCGCAGATCGAGAACGCGAACCTCGACAAGTCCATGCTCGGGCGGCAGGCGGCGATCATCTCCTCCATGACGCCGGCCGAGCGGCGCAAGCCCGAGATCCTGAAGGCGTCGCGCAAGCGCCGCATCGCCGCAGGGTCGGGCACCACGGTGCAGGACGTGAACCGCCTGCTCAAGCAGTTCGACGACATGTCCGCGATGATGAAGCGGATGAACAAGCTCGGTCAGAAGGGGCTGATGCGGGGCGGGCTCGGTGCCCTGCTCCCCGGCGCCGGTGGCCGACGGCCTTTCTAGAACACCAGAAGGAAGAGTGTTTCCATGGGACTGAAGATCCGCCTGTCGCGCGCTGGCGCCAAGAAGCGCCCCTACTACCACATCGTGGTGGCCGACAGCCGCTCCCCGCGCGACGGCCGCTTCATCGAGAAGGTGGGTTCCTACAACCCGATGCTGCCGGCCGAGCATGCCGAGCGCATCCGCCTGGTCGATGAGCGCATCACCCACTGGATCAGCCAGGGCGCCGTGGCGACCGACCGCGTCGCCAAGTTCCTCGGCAAGGCCGGGCTGGCGCCGATGCCCGTCTACCCCGAGCAGCCCAAGCAGTCCGCGCCCAAGAAGAAGGCGCAGGAGCGGGCGGCGGCCGCGGCTGCCGCCAACGGCTGACCACGGTTCCTGCCGCTTAGCATCCCGCGATGGTTTCCCAGCGCATCCTGGTGGGGGAGTTCGGCCGGCCGCACGGCGTGAAGGGGCTGCTCAAGCTGCGCACCTTCACCGCCGACCCCGACGCGATCAGCTCCTACGGCCCGCTCTCGGATGAGGGCGGGACGCGGCACTTCGCGATCGAGGTGCTGCCGGGCGGGATCGCGCGCGTGCAGGGAGTGGCCGACCGCGATGCCGCGGCGAAGCTGACCGGGCTGCGCCTCTACGTGTCGCGCGACGCGCTGCCGCCGCCGGAGGAGGAGGAGTTCTACCTCGCCGACCTCCTCGGCCTGCGGGCCGTGACGGCGGAAGGGGCGGAACTCGGCCGCGTCGTGTCCGTGGAGGATTTCGGCGGCGGCAGCTTCCTGACGCTGCGCGACGCGGCGGGGCGGGACAGCGAGATCCCCTTCACCCGCGCCTGCGTGCCGACGGTCGATCTCGCGGGCGGCACCTGCACCATCGTCCCACCCGACGAGGTGGTGGTGGAGGGCCGTTCCGCCGAGGACGAGGGGGATGACGCGGCGTGAGCTGGCGCGCCACCCTGCTCACGCTGTTCCCCGAGATGTTCCCGGGTCCGCTGGGGCATTCCCTGGCGGGGCGCGCGCTGTCGCGCGGGAGCTGGTCGATCGAGGCGCGGGACATCCGCTCCTTCGCCACCGACAAGCACCGCACGGTGGACGACACGCCCTTCGGCGGCGGGGCGGGGATGGTGATGCGGCCGGACGTGGCGGATGCCGCCTGTGCCTGGGCGCAGGAGGGCAACCCCGGCGCGCCGCTGGTCTACCTGACACCGCGCGGAAGGCCCTTGGGGCAGGACCTCGTGCGGGAGCTGGCGGCAGGACCGGGGGTGATCCTGTTCTGCGGCCGCTACGAAGGGCTGGACCAGCGGGTGATCGAGGCGCGCGGCATGCGGGAAGTCTCGGTGGGCGACTACGTGCTGTCCGGCGGCGAGCCGGCGGCGCTGGTGCTGCTGGACGCCTGCGTGCGCCTGCTGCCGGGCGTCATGGGCGGGGCTGCCAGCGCGGAGGAGGAATCCTTCTCGGCCGGCGGCCGGGGCCCGCTGCTGGAATACCCGCACTACACCCGGCCGGCGGAATGGAACGGGTTGCGCGTGCCGGACGTGCTGGTGTCCGGCCACCATGCCGAGGTGGCCCGCTGGCGCGCGGCGCAGTCGGAGGCGGCGACGCGCGAGCGGCGGCCGGACCTTTGGCGCCGGCGCGAAGAATTGGACGGGGCGGCTCCGGCCGCCTACACGAGTGCTTAGAAAAGGACCAACGAGATGAACCTGCTGCAGCAGTTCGAGGCGGACCAGCAGTCCCGCCTTTCCGCCACCCGCGCCACGCCGGACTTCGCCGCGGGCGACACGCTCCGCGTGATGGTGAAGGTGGTCGAGGGCGAGCGCATCCGCACCCAGGCCTATGAGGGCGTGTGCATCGCGCGCTCCAACCGCGGCCTGAACAGCAACTTCACCGTGCGCAAGCTGTCCTACGGCGAGGGCGTGGAGCGCGTCTTCCCGCTGTATTCGCCCAACGTGGCGGAGATCGTGGTGGTGCGCCGCGGCAAGGTGCGTCGCGCCAAGCTGTACTACCTGCGCGGCCGCACGGGTAAGTCCGCCCGCATCGCCGAGCGCGCGGCGCCGCGCCCGGATGCGAATGCTGCCGCGGCGCCGGCCGCACCCGCCCCGGCTGCGGCCGAGGCATCGCAGGGCTGACCTGCGTGACGGGGCCCGCCCGGTGAAAAACCGGGGCGGGCCCCACTATATCAGGGCTGTTGTTATCTCTGGGGGAAAACCGATGTCGGCCACCAAGCCGCGGACGCTGTTCGACAAGATCTGGGACGCCCACGTCGTCGAGACGCTGCCGGACGGCACGGTGCTCCTCTACATCGACCGCCACCTCACCCATGAGGTGACCAGCCCGCAGGCCTATGAGGGTCTCCGGACCTCCGGCCGCAAGGTGCGCCGGCCGGACGCCACCATCGCCGTGGTGGACCACAACGTCCCCACCGACGCGACCCGCTTTTCCGGCGTGAACGAGCCCGAGAGCGCGCTGCAGATCGCGACGCTGGAGCGCAACGTCGCGGAGTTCGGCGTTCCCTACATCCCGCTGAACAGCAACCGCCAGGGCATCGTCCACATCATCGGGCCGGAGCTGGGCATCTCGCTGCCCGGCCAGACCATCGTGTGCGGCGACAGCCACACCTCCACCCACGGCGCGCTGGGCTCGCTGGCCTTCGGCATCGGGACGTCGGAGGTCGAGCACGTGCTGGCCACCCAGACGCTGCTGCAGAAGCCGGCCAAGAACATGCGAGTCACGGTGGACGGCACGCTGGGGCAGGGGGTCACGGCCAAGGACGTGATGCTGGCCATCATCGGCAAGATCGGCACGGCCGGCGGCACCGGCTACGTGATCGAGTTCGCCGGCGAGGTGATCCGGGCGCTCGACATGGCCGGGCGCATGACGATCTGCAACATGAGCATCGAGGCCGGTGCCCGCGCCGGCATGATCGCCCCGGATGAGACCACCTTCCGCTACGTCGCCGAGCGCCCGATGGCGCCCAAGGGCGAGGCGCTGGAGCGCGCGATCGAGTACTGGCGCACGCTGCCCAGCGACCCCGACGCGGTGTTCGACCGCGAGGTGGTGCTGCATGCTGACGAGATCGCGCCGCTGGTGACCTGGGGCACCTCGCCGGAAACGGTGGTGCCGATCACCGGCCGCGTGCCCGATCCCAGCGCCGAGCCGGACGAGGCCAAGCGCGGGCAGATGCAGCGCATGCTGGATTACATGGGGCTCACCCCCAACCAGCCGATGCAGGACGTGCGGATCGACGCGGTGTTCGTGGGGTCCTGCACCAACGGCCGCATCGAGGATATCCGCGCCGTGGCGGAGATCGTGCGCGGCAAGCACCTGGCCCCCGGCGTGCGTGCCATGGCCGTGCCGGGTTCCGGCCTGGTCAAGGAGCAGGCGGAGCGCGAGGGGCTGGACCGCGTGCTGATCGAGGCGGGCTTCGAGTGGCGGGAGGCGGGGTGTTCCATGTGCCTCGGCATGAACCCGGACAAGCTCAAGCCCGGCGAGCGCTGCGCTTCCACGTCGAACCGCAATTTCGAGGGGCGGCAGGGCCCGGGCGGCCGGACGCACCTGCTGAGCCCGGCCATGGCGGCCGCGGCGGCCATCACCGGCCGCCTGACGGATGTGCGGGAGATCGCGGCATGACGCCCTTCACCACGCTGACCGGCGTCGCCGCGCCGCTGCCGATGGCGAACGTGGACACGGACAAGATCATCCCGTCCCGCTTCCTCAAGACCATCGAGCGTACGGGGCTGGGCAAGGGGCTTTTCTCCGAGCTGCGCTACCGGCCCGGCGGGGAGGAGAACCCGGATTTCGTGCTGAACCGGGAACCCTACCGCCACGCCGAGATCCTGATCGCCTTCGAGAATTTCGGCTGCGGGTCCTCGCGCGAGCACGCTCCTTGGGCGCTGCTGGATTTCGGCATCCGCTGCGTCATCGCACCGGACTTCGCCGACATCTTCCACAACAACTGCTTCAAGAACGGCGTGTTGCCGGTCAAGCTGCCGCACGCGGTTTGCGAAAAGCTGATGGAGGATGCCAGGCTGGGCGGCAACGCCCGCATCACGGTGGACCTGCCGCGGCAGGTGGTGATCCGCCCGGACGGAGAGGAGATCCCCTTCAACGTGGACCCGCTGCGCAAGCACCGGCTGCTCAACGGCTTGGACGATATCGGGGAAACCATGCAGCGCGCTTCCGCCATCGACGCCTTCGAGGCGCAGCGCCGCACGAGCCAGCCCTGGGCCACCAGCACGGAAGGCGTCGCCGGGTGACCGCCAACAAGAAGCTGCTGGTCCTCCCCGGGGACGGCATCGGCCCCGAGGTGATGCGCGAAGTCCGCCGGGTGGTGGACTGGATGTCCCGTCGCCGTTCCGTGTCCTTCCAGGTCGAGGAAGGGCTGGTCGGCGGCGCCGCGCTGGACGCCGAGGGCACGCCCTGTTCCGACGAGACGGTGGAGCGCGCCAAGGCGGCCGACGCCGTGCTGTTCGGCTCGGTGGGTGGTCCCAAGTGGGACGGTTTGCCCTTCGATCGGCGCCCGGAGCTGGGCATCCTGCGGCTGCGACAAGAGCTCGGCCTGTTCGCCAACCTGCGTCCGGCCACGGTGCTGGACCCGCTGGTCAGCGCTTCCTCCCTGAAGCCGGAGGTGGTGCGCGGGCTGGACCTGATGATCGTGCGCGAAAGCACGGGCGGGATCTATTTCGGCGAGCCGCGCGGCATCGAGACCGGCGCGGACGGCAAGCGCCGGGGCATCGATACGGAAGTCTATACCGAGGACGAGATTGTCCGGGTGGCCCGCGTGGCCTTCGAGCTGGCGCGCGGGCGCAGCGGCAAGCTTACCAGCATCGACAAGGCCAACGTGATGCAGTCCGGCCGCCTGTGGCGCGCCGTGGTAGGGGAGGTCGGCAAGGCCGAGTTCCCCGACGTGCAGCTGAGCAACATGTACGCCGACAACTGCGCCATGCAGCTCGCCTCGAATCCGCGGCAGTTCGACGTGATCCTGGCCGGCAACCTGTTCGGCGACCTGCTCTCGGACCTGGCGGCCGCGCTGACGGGGTCGCTGGGGATGCTGCCCTCTGCCACGCTGGGGGCGCCCGACGCTGCCGGGCGGCGCCACGCGCTCTACGAGCCGATCCACGGCTCCGCCCCCGACATCGCCGGCAAGGGCATCGCCAACCCCTGCGCGCAGATCCTGAGCTTCGCCATGCTGCTGCGCTGGAGCTTCGGCATGGAAGAGGACGCGCGGCTGATCGAGCAGGCGGTGGAGAAGGTGCTGGCGGGCGGTTTGCGCACGGCCGACATCATGGCCGCGGGCACCGCGCGGGTCGGCACCTCCGTGATGGGTGAGGCAATCCTGCGGGAACTCGATAAACTCGCTGCCTGAGGGTTGCGCCGGCCGCGAGGCTCGGCTATCTCGCGGTCACTGGCCGGCGCCCGTAGCTCAACTGGATAGAGCGCTAGACTACGGATCTGGAGGTTAGGGGTTCGAATCCTCTCGGGCGCGCCAGTCCCTCCCAAGTTCTTCGCCTGATGTTGCTGCTCCGCAGCGCAGTTCCGCCGGTTAGCGCCGGCAAGGCCGCATCTCCCGTCATTCCAACGGCCACCCCGACATCCCCTTCGTGTTCGCCTGCGCCTTCGCCCCCCGGCCTTGGGCCATGCTGTGCGGAGTCCCGGCCGGTTCGGCGGTTTCGGCAGGTGTCATGCTCCTGAAACCCGGGCGTCATCGGGCCGTCTCGCCGCAGCAGTAAGCCACCTGCCAGCAACCGTGTGGCTGGAACCGGGATGGCGCAGCGGCGCAACGTACTTCTCGTGGTGGTGGACCAATGGCGGGCGGATTTCGTGCCCGCCTTGGGCGCGGGCTTCCTGCGCACGCCCAACCTGGACCGGCTCTGCCGGGAAGGGGTGACCTTCCGCAACCACGTCACCACCACCGTGCCCTGCGGCCCGGCTCGGGCCAGCCTGCTGACCGGCCTGTACCTGATGAACCACCGGGCGGTGCAGAACACCGTGCCGCTGGATGCCCGCCATGTCAGCCTGGGCAAGGCGCTGCGGGAGATGGGCTACGACCCCGCGCTGATCGGCTACACCACCACCACGCCCGACCCGCGCACCACGGCGCCGCGCGACCCGCGCTTCACCACGCTGGGCGACCTGATGGACGGGTTCCGCTCCGTCGGCGCCTTCGAGCCCTCAATGGACGGGTATTTCGGCTGGCTGGCCCAGAAGGGCTACCGGCTGCCCCCCAACCGCGAGGATATCTGGCTGCCGGAGGGCGAGGATGCCGTTCCCGGCGCCACGGACCGGCCCAGCCGCATCACCGCGGATCTGTCCGACACCGCCTTCTTCACCGAGCGTGCCCTGACCTACCTGAAGGGCAAGGGCGAGAAGCCCTGGTTCCTGCACCTCGGCTACTACCGCCCGCACCCGCCCTTCATCGCGCCCGAGCCGTACAACCGGATGTACCGGCCGGAGGACATGCCGGCGCCGGTGAGCAGCCCCTCCTGGCAGGCCGAGGCGGAGCAGCACCCGCTGCTGTCCTTCTACCTGCGCGGCATCGGGCAGGGGTCCTTCTTCCACGGCGCCGGCGGCGCGGCGACGGGGCTGGACGAGGCCTCCATCCGGCAGATGCGGGCGACCTATAGCGGGTTGATCTCCGAGGTGGATGCGGCGCTGGGCGAGGTAATCGCGCATCTCGACGCGACGGATCAGTGGAAGAACACGCTGGTGATCTTCACCTCCGACCACGGCGAGCAGCTCGGCGACCATTGGCTGCTGGGCAAGGTCGGTTACCACGACGAGAGCTTCCGCATCCCGCTGGTGGTGGTGGACCCGGATCGGCCGGAGAGTGCCGGGCGGATCGAGAGCGCCTTCACCGAGAGCGTGGACATCATGCCCACGGTGCTGGACTGGCTGGGCGGCACGGCGCCGCGCAACAGCGACGGGTGTTCGCTGCTGCCGCTGGTGCGGGGCGAGACGCCGGCCGACTGGCGGCAACACCTGTTCTACGAATACGACTTCCGCGACGTGTTCTATTCCCGGCCCGAGGGCGATCTCGGCCTGGGCATGGACGAGAGCTCGCTCTGCGTCGTGCAGGATGCGGACTGGAAATACGTCCACTTCGCCGCGCTGCCGCCGCTGCTGTTCGACCTGCGGCGCGACCCCGACCAGTTCCGGAACCTTGCCGACGACCCGGCCTATGCCGCCATCGTCGCGCGCTACGCGCAGCGCGCCCTGTCGCACCGCATGCGCCATGCCGAGAAGACCCTGACCCATTTCCGCGCCACGCCCCAGGGCTTGGAGGAGAGACGCTCGTGATGCTTCCCCGTCGTTCCCTGGTGCTGGGGGCCGGCGCCGCCGGCCTCGCCCTGCCGCGCTTCGCCATCGCGCAAGCCGATCAGCGACCATCGATCAACATCGCCGTGCAGAAGATCAGCAACTCCAACACGCTGGAAGTGCTGCGCGAGCAGAGCAACGTCGGCGAGCGGGTGTTCTTCTCCTCGCTGTGGGAAGGGCTGATCGGCCGCGAATGGCTCAACGGGCTGCGCGAAACGCCGCTGCTGGCGACCGAATGGCGCCGGCTGAGCGACAGCGTCGTGGAGCTGAAGCTGCGCCCCGGGGTGAAGTTCCACAATGGCGACGAGATGACCGCCGAGGACGTGGTGTTCTCCTTCGGCTCGGAGCGCATGTTCGGCGACACGCCGGCCACGGCGATGGGCCGTACCATCCCCGTGCGCGGCGACAGTATCCCCACCCGCGCCGGGCGCGAGCTGCCGCCCGAGATCCCCGCGGTCGCCCGCCGTTCCTGGCCGGCGCTGGAGCGCGTGGAGGCGGTGGACCGCTACACCGTGCGCTTCCACAACGCGACGCCGGACGTGACGCTGGAAGGTCGCCTGGCGCGCTACGGCAGCGAGATCATCAGCAAGCGCGCCTATACGGAAGCGCCGACCTGGTTCGACTGGGCCCGGCAGCCGATCCTCACCGGCCCCTACAAGGTGGCGGAGTTCCGCCCGGACCAGTCGCTGACCCTGGTGGCGCATGACGAGTACTGGGGCGGCCGCCCGCCCCTGAAGCAGATCCGCTTCCTGGAAGTGCCGGAGGTGCCGGCGCGCATCAACGCCCTGCGCTCGGGCGAGGTGCAGTTCGCCTGCGACATCCCGCCCGACCAGATCCCCAGCGTCGAGGCCGATGCGCGGCTGGAAGTGCAGGGCGGCACCATCCTGAACCACCGCATCTCCGTGTTCGACCAGAACAATCCGGCGCTGCGCGACCCGCGCGTGCGCCGCGCCTTCACCCATGCGGTGGACCGGGACGCGATCGTCGAGAGCCTCTGGGCCGGACGCACCGTCGTCCCGAAGGGGCTGCAGTGGGACTACTACGGCCAGATGTTCGTGTCGGACTGGAGCGTGCCGAAGTTCGACCAGGCCGAGGCGCGCCGCCTGCTGCGCGAGGCCGGCTACAAAGGCGACCCGATCCCGTACCGCCTGCTGAACAACTACTACACCAACCAGACACCCACCGCGCAGGTGCTGGTGGAGATGTGGCAGCAGGTCGGCCTGAACGTGCGGATCGAGATGAAGGAGAACTGGACCCAGGTGCTGGACCGCAACGGCCAGCGCGGCGTCTACGACTGGTCCGCTTCCGCGCCCTTCAACGACCCCGTGTCCTGCATCGTCAACCAGTTCGGCCCCAACGGGCAGGTGCAGCAGGTCGGGCTGTGGAGCAACGAGGAGAGCAACCGCCTCTCGGTGGAGCTGGAAACCTCCACCGACCGCGACCGCCGCAAGGCCGCCTTCCGCCGCATGCTGGAAATCTGCGAGCGCGAGGACCCCGCCTATCAGGTGCTGCACCAGAACGCGACCTTCACCGCCAAGCGCAAGGAGATCCGTTGGAAGGCGGCGCCGGCCTTCGCGATGGAGTTCCGTCAGGGCAACTGGGGAGCGTGAGGCGCATGCCGATGCTTTCTCGCCGCACGGCGTTGGCCGGCGCCGGGGCCAGTCTGCTGCCGCTGGCCCGGCCCGCGCTGGCCCAGGCCGATACACGGCCGGCGCTCACCGTGGCCGTGCAGAGGATCGCCGGCTCCAACACGCTGGAACCGCCGCGCGAACAGTCCAACACCGGCTTCCGCAGCTCCGGCCTCTACGCGGAGCCGCTGATCGACACCGACTGGCTCGGCGACCTGCGGGCCGTGCCCGGCCTCGCCGCAGCCTGGCGGCGGGTGGACGAGCGCACGGTGGAACTCGACCTGCGGCCCGGCGTGCGCTTCCACGACGGCCGCGAGATGACGGCCGAGGACGTCGCGTTTTCCTTCAACGAGCGGCTCTTCGGCGCGGCTGGGCCGGGTGGCACGGCCGCAACCGGCAGTTCCGCCAGCCTGCTGGCCGGCACCGCGGGCCGCGAGCCGCCGGGCGAGGTGATCGCGGTGGCGCGCCGCTCCTTTCCCGGGCTGGAGCGGATGGAGGTGGTCGGGTCCCACACCGTGCGCTACGTCGCCGCCCGCCCCGACATCACGGTCGAGGGACGGCTGGCGCAGAATGTCGGCACGGTGATGTCGCGCGCGGCCTTCGCGGCCAGCGAGAACTGGCTGGCCTGGGCGCGCCGCCCGGTCGGCACCGGCCCCTATCGCATCGCCGAGTACCGGCCCGACAATTCCGTGACCTTCGAGGCGCATGACGATTACTGGGGCGGCCGCCCGCCGGCGCGCCGCATCCGCTTCGTCGAGGTGCCGGAAGCGTCCAGCCGCGTGAATGGGCTGTTTGCCGGGGAATACGACTTCGCCTGCGACATCTCGCCGGACCAGATCGCCGTGGTGGAGCGCAACGCGCGCTTCGAGGTGCTGGGCAGCCCGATCAACAACATCCGCATCCTGACCTTCGACAAGACGCATCCCGTGCTGGCCGATGCGCGCATCCGCCGCGCGATGACCCACGCGGTGGACCGTCAGGCCATCGTGGACGCGCTCTGGGCCGGCCGCACCGCCATTCCGCGCGGGCTACAGCTGGAGAACTACGGGGCGATGTATCTCGCGGATTGGGAAAACCCGCGCTTCGACCCGGCGGAAGCGCGCCGGCTGCTGCGCGACGCGGGCTATGCCGGCCAGCCGATCCCCCACCGCCTGCTGCGCGACTACTACGCCAACCAGACCGCCACGGCGCAGATCCTGGTGGAGATGTGGCGCGCCGTCGGGCTGAACGTCGCGATCGAGATGAAGGAGAACTCCTCCCAGCAGGTGGAGCGCGGCCCGGGGCGCGGCATCCGCGACTGGTCCAACACCTCGACCTTCGGCGATCCGGTGGCGGGCGTGCTGCGCGCCTATGGCCCCAACACCGACCCCGCCGCGAACGGCGAGTGGAGCAGCGCGGAGTTCGACCGCGTGGCGGCGGAACTGACCGGTTCCACCGATCTTCCCCGCCGCCGCGCCCTGTTCCGCCGGATGCTGGAGATCGTGGAGCGCGAGGACCCCGGGACCTTCGTGCTGCACCAGGCCGCGTCCTTTACCGCCAAGCGGCGGGACATCGCGTGGCGCGCCGCGAAAGGCTGGCCGATGGATTTCCGGCCGGGCAACCTGCAGGTGGGAGCGTGAAGCCGATGCGCCGTGTGATCATCCTGGTGCTCGACGGGCTGCGACGGGACTCCGTCACGCCCGAGGCGATGCCCGCGCTGCACGCCCTGTCGCGGCAGGGCAGCTGGTTCGCGGCGCACCGGTCCGTGTTCCCCTCCGTCACGCGCTGTTGTTCCGCCGCCTTCGCCACCGGCTGCTTCGCAGCGCGCAACGGCCTGCAGGCCAACACCGTGGCACTGGAGGAGAACGGCCGGCTGGTGCTGCGCGACGCGGGTGAGCCCGACTTCCTCGACCACAAGCGCGCTGCCACCGATTCCATGCTGGAGGTGCCGACCCTGGCCGACCGCGTCGCGGCCCAGGGCGGGCTGGCGGTGTTCAGCAACGGCTCGCCCGGGTCGTGCCGGGCGCACGATCCGAACGGGGTGGCCTATGCCCGCAACCGCGTCTCCGGCTGGGGCGGCGGGACGTCGCTGGACACGAGCATCGACGTCGAAGGCGACGCCGCGCTGGTGCGCGCCTTTATTGCCGAGGCGGTGAACGGGCCCTTCGCCGTGTCCATCGCCTGGTGCTGCGAGCCGGACCACGTGCAGCACGCCGCGCCGCTGGGCTCGCCCGAGGTGCTGGCGGTGCTGCGCCGCGCCGATGACCGCGTGGCCCAGGTCGCGGCGGCGGTGCAGGCCCGGCGCGCGGCCGGGGAGGACATCCTGTTCCTGGTGGCTTCCGACCACGGCCATGACACGGTGACCGAGGTGGTGGACGTCAACGCCGCGCTGGAGGCCGTGGGCGTCCGGCACGGCCCGGAGGACCACGGGCTGCGCGCGGTGGCCAACGGCACTGCCGCCATGCTCTACGCCCTGCCGGGCCGCGAGGCCGACGCTGCCCGGGCGCTGGAGGTGCTGCGCGGCATGCCCTGGGCCGGCCGGGTGCTGGACGCGGAAGCGCTGCGGCAGCACGGCCAGGCCGCCCGGTACCACCTGTTCGGCGCCGTGGCGCTGCGCTCTTCCGAGGCGCCGAACCGCTACGGCATGGCGGGCAGCTCGGTCATGGCCAAGCCGGATTTCGGCAAGCCGGACCGGCTCGGCCACGGCATGCATGGCGGCTTCGGGGTGGGCGAGCAGGGGCCGACGCTGCTGGCCCTGGGGTCTGGCTTCGCCGCGGCGCAGGTCACGGCGCCCACCAGCCTGGTGGACATCGCCCCGACCGTGCTGGCGCATCTCGGCCTTTCCACCCACGGGATGGATGGCCGCGCCCTGCAGCCCGCCTATGCGGAGGCCGCGGCATGAGTGCTTCCCTGGTGGAGGTCCGCGATCTCCGCGTGTCCTTCGACGGCATGCCCGCGCTGCGCGGCGTGGACCTTTCGGTCGGCCGCGGCGAGGCGGTGGCGCTGGTGGGCGAGTCCGGTTGCGGCAAGTCCGTCACTTGGCTGGCCGCCCTGGGCCTGTTGCCGGCCAAGGCCAAGGTCACCGGCAGCGTGCGTCTGGACGGGCAGGAGCTGCTGGGCGCCGCGCCGGCGGTGTTGGACCATGTGCGCGGCGGCCGCGTCGCCATGATCTTCCAGGACCCTGCCAGCAGCCTGAACCCCGTGCACCGCATCGGCCGCCAGCTGACCGAGGCGCTGCGCCTGCATCGCGGCCTGTCGGGCGGCGCGGCACGCGAGGAAGCCCGGCGCCTGCTGGACCAGGTCGGCATGCCCGACGCGCGGCGCCGCCTGGACGCCTATCCGCACGAGCTGTCGGGCGGGCAGAACCAGCGCGTCATGATCGCCATGGCCCTGGCCGGCCGGCCGGAGCTGCTGGTGGCGGACGAGCCCACCACGGCGCTGGACGTCACCATCCAGGCGCAGATCCTGGAACTGCTGGCGGAGATCCGGCGCGACACCGGCATGGCGCTGGTGCTGATCTCGCACGACCTCGGCGTGGTGGCGGAAACCTGCGACCGCGTGCTGATCCTCTACGCCGGCCGGGTGGTGGAGGAAACACGCACGGAGCAGCTGTTCCGCGCGCCCGCGCATCCCTACGCCGAAGGGCTGCTCGCCGCCCTGCCGCCCATGGGCGGGCCGCGCCGGCCCCTGGCGGCCATTCCCGGCAGCGTGCCGGAACCCTGGGCCATGCCGCCGGGCTGCCCCTTCTCGCCGCGATGTTCACGCCGGGTCGCCGCTTGCGACACGGTGCCGCCGGCCCTGCGGCCCGTGGTGGAGGGCCATCGCGCCGCCTGCATCCGGCCCGGTGGCGGCCAGGCCCGCCGCGCGACCGCCCTGCCGGAATTGTTACCGGCGTGACCGCTTCCCCGGACACCCATCGCGGCGTGCCTTTGCTGGAGGCGACGGGGCTGGTGCGCCGCTACGGCATGCGCCGCGGCCTGCTCGGCAGGCCGGTGGAGGTGCGCGCGGTGGACGGCGTGTCGCTGACCCTGCAACGCGGCCGCACCCTCGGGCTGGTGGGGGAGTCCGGCTGCGGCAAATCCACCACCGGACGCCTCGTGCTGGGGTTGGAGAAGCCCGATGCCGGCGAGGTCCGCTTCGGCGGCGCGCCCATGCCGCCACCGGGCAGCGCCGCCTGGCGGGCGCAGCGGGCGCGGATGCAGATGGTGTTCCAGGACCCGCTCGGCGCCATGGACCGGCGGCTCACCGTCGCGGCCCAGGTGGCGGAGCCGCTGGAGATCCACGCGACCCTGCCGCGGGGCGAGCGCGACGCGCGGGTGGAGGCGCTGCTGCGCGGGGTGGGGCTGCGTCCCGACCAGGGCGCGCGCTACCCGCACGAGCTGTCGGGCGGGCAGCGGCAGCGCGCCGTGCTGGCCCGCGCCATGGCCACGGAGCCCGACCTGCTGGTCTGCGACGAGCCGATCAGCGCCCTCGACGTGTCGATCCAGGCGCAGGTGATGAACCTGCTGTCCGAGCTGCAGGCGCGCACCGGGATAGCCATGCTGTTCGTGTCGCACGACCTGCGCGCGGTGCGGCAGATGAGCCACCGCGTCGCGGTGATGTATCTCGGCCGCATCGTGGAGGAGGGTGAGCCGGACGGGGTGCTGCACGCGCCGGCGCATCCCTATGCCCAGGCGCTGGTGTCCGCGATCCCGCATCCCGGCCGCGGCGGCAGGCGCATCGTGCTGCAGGGCGACCCGCCCAATCCCGCGGCGCGACCGCCGGGTTGCGCCTTCCACCCGCGCTGCTCGCAGGCCGCCGCCCTCTGCGCGCGCGAGATCCCGGCGCTGAAGCCGCGCCTGGACGGCCGGCTGGTGGCCTGCCACGTGGCGCATGGCGACGTCGCCCCGGGGGCTGGCGACGTGCCCACGGCCCTCTCGCAACCCCTTCCCGAGGCGGCCTGAACCCCGATGCTGCGCTTCCTGGGCTTCCGCCTGACGCGGGCCTTGCTGACCCTGGTGCTGGTGGTGACCTTCGCCTTCGTGGTGCTGCGCCTGAGCGGCGATCCCGCCCTGCTGATCATGAGCGCCGATGCGCCGCCGGAGGCGATCGCCGCCTTTCGTCGCGCCTGGGGGCTGGATGACCCGCTGTGGCAGCAATACCTGCGCTACTTCGGCGCGATCGCCCACGGCGACCTCGGCCAGTCCATGCGCGACGGCCGCTCCGCCATCGAGCTGGTCAGCGAGCGCATCCCCGCCACCCTGGCGCTGACCGTGCCGGCACTGCTGGTCAAGGTGGGCATCGGCATCCCCGCTGGGGTTTACGCGGCGCTGCACCGGAACTCGCTGGCCGACCGGGCGGTGATGCTGCTGGCGGTGGCGGGCTTCACCGTGCCCTCCTTCGTGCTGGGGTTGGTGCTGGTGCTGGTCTTCGCCGTGCAGCTGGGCTGGCTGCCCTCGGGTGGGCAGGACAGCTGGCGCCACGCCATCCTGCCGGTGATCACCCTGGGCGTCGGCGGTGCCGCGGTGCTGGCGCGCTTCACGCGCTCCGCCATGCTGGAGGTCTTGGGGCAGCCCTACATGCGCACCGCCACCGCCAAGGGCGTGCCCTGGGCCGTCGCGGTGCGCCGCCACGCCCTGCCCAATGCCGCCATTCCCACCGTCACCATCGTGGGCTTCATGGTGGGCTCGCTGCTGGCCGGTGCAGTGGTGGTGGAGAGCGTCTTCTCCTGGCCGGGTGTCGGGCGGTTACTGGTGGTGGCGGTGGCGAACCGCGATCTCGCGGTGGTGCAATGCATCCTGCTGCTGGTGGCCGCCACCATGGTGATGGCCAACCTTGTGGTGGATCTGCTCTACGGCGTGCTGGATCCACGGCTCCGCTCCGGCCTGCGAGGAGCGAACTGATGTCGGGCCTCGCGATCGAACCCGCCATCGCCGCGCCAACGGCGCCACGCCGGGCCCGGCTGCCGCTGCTGGTGGCCCTGGCGCTGTTCTGGGTGGTGCTGATGCTGGCCGTGGCGCTGGCTGCGGACTGGGTGCGGCCCTTTCCCATCACCGCGCTCGACCTGCGCCACCGGCTGGTGCCGCCGGTGGGGCTGGGCGGGGATTGGCTGCACCCGCTGGGTACGGACGAGCTGGGCCGCGACGTGCTGAGCCGCCTGATCGCCTCCATCCGCATGAGCCTGCTGATCGCCTTCGGGGCCACCGTGATTTCCGCCGTGGTCGGCGTCGGGCTGGGCTTCCTGGCGGCGCATTTCCGCGGCCTGGTGGAACAAGGGGTGCTGGCGCTGGTGGACTTCCAGGCGGCCATGCCCTTCCTGATCCTGGCCCTCGCGGTGCTGGCCTTCTTCGGCAATGCCCTGCCGCTGCTGATCTGCCTGCTGGGGCTGAACGGCTGGGAACGCTATGCCCGCATCGCCCGCGGCCTGGCGATCAGCGCCGGCGCCCAGGGCTACGCCGCGGCGGTACGGCAGCTCGGAGCCTCGCCCTGGCGGGTCTACGGGCGGCACGTGCTGCCCAACATCGCCTCCACGCTGATCGTGTCCATGACGCTGAGCTTCCCGGAGATCATCCTGCTGGAATCCGGGCTGAGCTTCCTGGGCCTGGGCGTGCAGCCGCCCGATACCAGCCTGGGCAACATGGTCGGCTACGGGCGGGAATACCTGACGCGGGCGCCCTGGATCCTGCTGGCGCCCTCGGTGACCATCGTGCTGACCACCCTGTCCGTGTCGCTGCTGGGCGATTGGCTGCGCGACCGGCTGGACCCTACCCTGCGCTGAGGCGCGAAGGGGGGGCAGGGCGTCGGCGCGCCGGGCCGTGCGCTGGCGTGCTGCCAAGTCGAAAGCGGCTCGCGGCGGTGCCTCCGGGCACCCTCCGGCGCCGGGAGGCTGGCCGAAATGGCGCCGGCCCGTCGAGAAA
This sequence comes from Roseomonas sp. BN140053, assembly GCF_047690175.1. NCBI lineage: Bacteria > Pseudomonadati > Pseudomonadota > Alphaproteobacteria > Acetobacterales > Roseomonadaceae > Roseomonas > Roseomonas sp. BN140053. Next base: position 160,438 of record NZ_JBLLEB010000001.1, read on the forward strand.
CACCCTGACGGAGGTCGTCCGGGCCGGTCGGAGAGGAACTTCACCGAACCTCCCGGGAGGCGGCACCGATGCCGGTGTTCCGTGTGGGAGAGGTGGATTTTCGGTCCGGAATCACGTAACGGTGAACCATGCAGCCGATCGACCACCCGCCGAGTGGAGGCGAACTCGCCGTTCGGCTAAGGCAACAGCAGCTCGTTGCCGCCTTCGGCCTTTTTGCCTTGCGGGAGGACGACCTGCAGAGCACGCTTCAGGAAGCCTGCCGCGTGGCGGCCGAGGGCATGCGGACCTCCCTGGCCAAGGTGCTGGAATGGCTGCCCGGGGAACAGATGCTGCTGATGCGCGCCGGCGTCGGCTGGCGGCCGGGGGTGGTGGGCCACGCGCTGTTCGGGGCCGATGATCGCAGCCCCGCCGGTCACGCCTTCCGGACGGGCGAGCCGGTGATCTCCAACCACCTCGATGGCGAGAACCGCTTCCGCACCCCCGCCGTGCTGGCGGAGCACGGGGTCAAGCGCGCCATCAACGTGCTGGTGGAGGACGGCAAGCAGCCCTTCGGCGTGCTGGAAGCCGACGCCACGGATCGCGAGGACTTTGCCGACCACGACACCAGTTTCCTGCAAACCCTGGCCGCCACGCTGGGGGCCGTGGTGCGGCGGCACGCGAAGCATGCGGAAAGCCTGCGCGAGAAGGACCTCATGATGCTGGAGGTCCACCACCGCGTGAAGAACTCCCTCCAGCTCGTGCAGAACCTGCTCAGCCTCCAGGCCCGGGCTGCCAAGGGCACGGAGGCGGCGTCGCAGCTGGGCGAGAGCGCCGCCCGGGTGCGCACCATCGGCGCCATCCATGACCGCCTGTACCGCTCCGGTGCCGCGCTGGAGGTCGAGGTCGGGCCTTATCTGCAGAGCCTGCTGGACGACATGTCCGCCGCCATGGGATCCACCCTGACCGGGCGGAGCCTGGAACTGGACGTGGCGGCGATGACCTGGGCCGTGGCCGACGTGCCCAATCTTGGCCTGACAGTGACGGAGCTGGTCACCAACGCCATGAAGTACGGCGAGGGCACGATCCGGGTGACCCTGCGCGAGCAGGATGATGGCCGCATCCTGCTGGCGGTGGAGGATGAGGGCCGGGGTCTGCCGGCGGATTTCGACCCCGCCGCGGTGCACGGGCTGGGCATGCGGCTGATCCGCGGCTTGGTGCGTGACGGCCGTGTCGAGGTGGACCGGCACGCCGGCCACACCCGCTTCCTGGTTCATTTGACAAGATCGCACGCGCCAACGTGAACTTCTGCCTCGTTCAGGCGCTCTGGTGTTGAGCGAGCGGAACGGGCGGAAAAAATCGGTGTGTGACGTGCTGGTTCTGGATGACGATGATGGCGTGCGGGTAACCCTGGCCGCCGTGCTGGAGATGGAAGGCTGGACCGTTCGGGAAGCCCGCGATCCGGCCGATGCCCTGGCCATCCTGTCCGTGCCGGGCGCCTGCAAGCTTCTGGTCACCGACATCAATCTCGGCACGCCGCAGGACGGCTTCGCGGTGGCCGACCAGGCCCGCAGCCTGCTGCCCGACATGCCCGTGATCTACGTGAGCGGCCGGCCCTGGATCTTCGCCGAGCACCACCTGGCCCAGGATGAGCGCGCCCTGGCCAAGCCCTTCCGCTCGGAAGAACTGACCGACGCCGTGCGCGAGTTGCTGCACCACACGGTGCACTGAGCGGGCAGGGGGGCCGTCGCCGGCCCCCCCCGCCTGTCCGTCAGACCTTTACCTGCTCCAGCGTGGACGGGTGGAACACTTCGTCCAGCGTCAGCCGCCGCGGCGAGAGGCCCTGGCGGTGGTGGTGGTCCAGCAGCGCCTCGATGGTGGTCTCGTTGCCGGCAACGCCGTAGGGCCAGAAATCCTTGCCCATGACCTGGCGCGTGTGCGCGGCCTCTTCCAGCAGGAAGGGCAGGCTGACCGCCAGCGCCGCGTCGTTGTCGAAGCTGGCCATCGCCATGTCGCGGGCCTTGCTGAAGGCCTTGAACACGCTGGCAGGCAGCCAGGGGTGCTGCTCCACCAGGGTGCGGCGCACGCCCACGAGGTGCATGATCGGGAAGATGCGCGTGCGGCCGAAGTAGTCCGCGGCGGCCTGCCCCGTGTCGGGAAACAGCCGCACGATCTCGCCGAGACCCTGGCCGTAGCACAGCGGCGGCCGCGGGGTGACCAGGGCGTCGATCTCGCCTGCCAGCAGCATCTCGCCCAGGGCACGGTTCTGCGGGATCGGCTCCACGCGGATCGCGGGCGGCAGGTCGAGTGCCATCTTCTCGTGCCGGCCGGGTTCCTCGATGCCGCCGGTCAGCCAGTGCATCTCCGACGGCGCGACGCCGTGGTCGTCCTCCAGCAGAGCGCGCACCCAGACAGCCGCAGTGACCTGGTATTCCGGGACGCCGACGCGCTTGCCGCGCAGGTCTTCCGGCCGCCGCACCGGACCGTCCCGGCGCACGTAGATGCCGCCGTGCCGGAAAGCGCGCGACACGAAGGCGGGCACGCCGACATACGGACAGGTGCCGCGCGAGGTGGCGATCAGGAAGGAGGAGAAGCTCAGCTCGGCCACATCGAAGGCACTGTGGCGGAAGGAGCGGAAGAACACCTCCTCCGGCCCCAGGGGCACGGACACGGCGTTGCAGCCTTCCACGGCCACGCGGCCGTCGTGGATGGCCCGGGTCCGGTCGTAGTCGCCGCAGCCGATCGAGATCTGCAAGTTCGCCATATGTGTGTTCCTCCACGCCGAGCGCGCGCGAGCATCGGGAAGCAGCGCGCCGTGTCAATGCGCCACCCGCTTGACGCGACCGCGGCACATCGTGACCATTCCGGCCAGGAGAAGCCGGCAACGGCACCGAGGAGCGTCCCGCACCATGTTGCATTCCCTCCACCGGCGCGGCGTGCTCGCCGGCATGCTGGCCCTGCCATCCCTGGCGCTGGCGCAAACCGCGGAGAACTGGCCCCGCCGTCCGATCCGCGTGGTGGTGCCCTATGCCCCCGGGGGTGCGATGGATTCCAGCACCCGCGTGATCAGCGACAAGCTCGGCGCCGCGCTGGGGCAGTCGATCGTGATCGAGAACCGCACGGGCGGCAGCGGCACGGTGGGCGGCAGCAACGTCGCGCAATCGGCACCGGACGGCTACACCTTCATGGCGGAAGGCGTACCCAGCCTGATCAACCCCTTCACGCTGCGCAACATCGCCTTCGACTACAACACCGCCTTCACGCCGGTGACGCAGGTCACGCGCCTGCCGCTGGCGCTGGCGGTGAAAACCGACCTGCCGGCGCGCAGCGTCGCGGAGTTCATCGCCCTGGCCAAGGGGCGGCGCGAAAGCCTGTCCTGCGGCCATTCCGGCAACGGCACCGCCGCGCATCTGGTGGGCGTGCTGCTGCAGCGCGGCGCCGGCATCACGCTGAACGAACTGCCCTATCGCGGCGGCGCTGATGCGGTGCGCGACCTCGCCTCGGGCACGCTGGACTGCGCCACCGTGGCGCTGCTTTCCGTCGCCTCCCTGGCGGAGAGCGGCCGGGCCCGCATCCTGGCCGTCAGCAGCGCCCGCCGCACGCCGCTGATGCCGGATCTCCCGACGCTGGTGGAGAGCGGCGTGCCCGACGCGGTGATCGAGGAATGGATGGGCTTCTACGCCCCCGCCGGCACGCCGCAGCCGGTGATCGACCGCTTCCAGGCCGCGGTCGCCACCGTGCTGCGCGACCCCGAGGTGACGCGCCGCTTGGCCCAGCTCGGCGCCGAGCCGGTGGGCAGCAGCCCGGCCGAGTTCGGCGCCTTCGTGCAGCGCGGCCGCGCGGATGCCGAGAAGCTGGTGCGCGAGGCGAAGATCGAGGTGAACTAGCGGCCGCGGGTCGTCACTGGCTTCGCAGCCCGGCGCGCTGCGCCACCTCGGCCCATTTCGGCACGGCGCGGCGCAGTTCCGCGCCGAGCACCTCCGGCCCGGCGCCGCTGGGCTCGAGGCCGAGTTCCTCCACCTTCCGGCGGCTGTCGGGCTCGCGCATCATGCGTGCCACTTCCGCCGCCAGCCGGGCCACGATGGGCTGCGGCGTGCCGGCGGGGGCGAGCAGCCCCTGCCAGTTGGTGACGTCGAAGCCGGGCACTGCCGTTTCCGCTACGGTGGCAACTTCGGGGAAGGCGCCCGAGCGCTGCGGCGAGGACACCGCGATGGCCCGCATCTCGCCGCTGCGCAGATAGGGCATCACCGCCGCCGACATGACCCAGAGCGCGTCCACATGGCCGCCGAGCAGGTCCGTCACCGCCCGGCCGGAACCGGGATAGGGCACGTCCGTCCAGCGCAGGCCCAGCGACTGCTTCAGCAGCACGCCGGTGAGGTGGCTGGTGGTGCCCGTGCCGGTGGAGGCCACCGTCAGCCCGTCGCCGCGGCTGCGGGCCAGCGCCACGAACTCCGCCAGGCTGCGGGCGTCCATGTCCCGCCGCACCACCAGCATCCCCGGTGCCGTGGCCAGCAGCGCCACCGGCTGGAAAGAGCGGATCGGGTCATAGTCGGGGTTGGGGTGGATGCTGGCATTGGCCGCCAGGCTGTCGGATTGCAGCAGCAGCGTGTGGCCGTCGGGTGCCGAGCGGGCGACGTAGAGGTTGCCGATGTCGGTGTTGGCACCCGCGCGGTTCTCCACCACCACGGGCGCGCGGAAGGTGGCGCGGAACTGTTCCGCCACCAGCCGCGCCATGATGTCCAGCGCGCCGCCGGGTGAGACCGGCACCACGATCACCACTGGCCGCGATGGGTAGGTCGCGGTGGCGTCCTGCGCCCGCGCGGCCGGAACACTGCCCGCCAGCATGGCGAGCCCCAGCAGGGCATCCCTGAGTCGCATGCCGTTTCTCCTCCCCATCGGGCGCGGTCCTGCACGGGCCGCGCATGTCTGCTCAGCGGAAGCGCGGGAAGAGCCTCTCCGCGTTGTCGTGTTCCATCGCCGCCAGCCGGCCATCGGCGAAGCCCGGATGCCGTTCCAGCGTGGCGAGCTGCTCGCCGATGAAGTGCCGGTCCACATAGGGCCAGTCGGAGCCGTAGAAGACGCGGGACGGATCGGCCATCGCCATCAGCGCCGCCATGGGCGCCGCGCCGCCGGACAGGGCGGTGTCGAAGTGGAAGCGGTTCAGGTAGGGCGTGACGCCTTCCGGCACGCGGTCGATGAAGGGAGGGCGGTTCTTGTCGGATTCCTCCATCAGCTTCAGCCGCGTGGTCAGGTAGGGCAGGGCGCCCCCGGCATGCGCCAGCACCCAGCGGATGTTGGGGTAGCGCTGCATCACGCCGTTGTAGATCAGGTTGGCCGCCACCCGCGTGGTCTCGAACGGGTATTCCACGTAGGCGGCCCAGAGCTTGAGCTTGAGCGTGGGCACGTAGGCCGGGCTGGCCGGGTGCACGAAGGCCACCACGCCGCGACGGTCCATCTCGGCATAAAGGGGTTCCAGGATCGGGTCGCCGAGGTAGACGCCGTTCTGGTTGCTCAGGAACACCACGCCATCCGCGCCCAGCTGGTCCAGCGCGTGCTCCATCTGGGTCAGCGCGCCGTCCACGTCCGGCACCGGCAGCGTCGCGAAGAAGCCGAGCTGCCGGGGCACGGGGGAAACGAAACGGGCGAGGGCCTCGTTGACGGACTCCGTCAGGTAGCGGGCATTCGCGTCATCGCCGTGGTGCACGCCGGCGACGGAGAGCGGGTTCACGATCGCCCCGGCCGTGCCCAGCGCCGCGATGGTCTCGCATTCCCGCAGCGGGTCGCTGTTCTTGCGCAGCGGACGCGACGGGTCGGCCGCGCCGGAACGGGCCAGGGCGCTCTCGTATTCCGGCAGCACCACGTGGTGGTGCAGGTCGATGCGCCGGCCGCTGCCGATCTCGCGCGGGTCGCGCGGCGTGTCCGTGTGCGGCGATGCCATGCCGTCCTGCTCCCTGTGCTGCCGCGCGGGCGTTCCTATTCCGGCTGGATGCCGGCGAGGCGGATGATCTCGACGTTGCGGGCGTAGTCCGCCGCGATGGTGCGGCGGAAGCCGGCAGCGTCCTCCAGCACCGGCTCGCAGCCCAGCTCGGCCAGGCGGCGCACCATCTCCGGGTCGCGCCCGGCGGCCATCGCCGCGTCGTTGAGGCGCGTTACGATCGCTTCGGGCAGGTTCTTCGGGCCCCACATCCCGTACCAGACCACGAAGTTCAGCCCGGGCAGCCCGCCTTCCGCGCCCGTGGGGATCTCGGGCGCGATGGCGGAACGTTGCGGCGCGCAAACGGCATAGGCGCGCAGCTGCCCGCCCTGCACCAGCGGGCGCGCGGCCAGCATTGGCGCCATCATCAGGTTGGGGCTGCCCGCCAGCACGTCGTTCAGCGCCGGCGCCGTGCCGCGATAGCTGACCAGCGTCGCATCCGCCGCCCCGACCTGCCGCTTGAACCATTCCGTCGCGAGGTGGCCCAGCGCGCCCAGCGAGGAATTGGCGAAGGCGAAGCGGCTGGGATCGGCCCGCATCGCGGCCGTCAGCGCCGGCAGGTCGCGCGCCGGGATGGAGGGATGCCCCACCAGCACCAGCGGGCCCTGCGCCACCCGGGCCACCGGCGTGAAGTCCGTCAGGGAGTCGTAGCCGGGGTCGCGCATCACGTGGTTGCCGACGATCTCGGCATCGGCGTGGAACATCAGCGTCCGCCCGTCCGGCGTCGCCGCGGCCACGGCACGGGCGCCGATCACGCCGTTGCCGCCGGTGCGGTTCTCGACGACCCAGTTCTGGCCGAGGCTGGGGCCCATCGCCTGGGCGTAGAAGCGGCCAATGGTGTCGATGGCGCCCCCGGGCGCGAAGGGCACGATCAGCCGCACCGTGGCAGCCGACTGGGCACGGACGGGCAGGGCGGCGAGCGCCGCGGGCAGGGAGAGGGCGGCGCGCCGGGTGAGGGTAGCGTGGGGGATGACGGTCATGTGGCGGTTCCTCATTGTGGCTTCAGCCCGATGCGGTTGGCCAGGGCGGACCAGCGCGCGACTTCGTTGCGCAGATAGGTTGTCAGCGCCTCGGGCGGACCGCCGCGCCGTTCCATGCCCATGGCTTCCAGCTGGTTCCACACGGCCGGATCGCGCAGCACGCGGTTGGTTTCCGTGTTCCAGCGCGCGACGACCTCCGGCGGCGTGCCCTTGGGCGCGAGGATGCCGAACCAGCCGTTGATCTCGAAATCGGGGATGCCCGCTTCCGCCAGCGTCGGCACGTCGGGCAGCAGCGGCGAGCGCGTGCCCGCGGTGATCGCCAGCGCCTTGAGCCGGCCGTCACGCACATGCGGCAGGGAGGAGGTCAAGCTGTCCACCATCATATCCACCTGCCCGCCGATCACGTCGGTGATGGCGGGGGCGCTGCCGGCATAGGGGATGTCGCGCATGCGGACCTGGGCGATGTCCTTCAGCGCCTCGCTCGCCAGATGCGGCGAGGAGCCCACGCCGATGGTGGCGTAGGTCAACCGGTCCGGTTCCCGTTTCGCCCGCGCCAGCAGCTCGCGCAGGCTGGACACGCCCAGGGCCGGGTTGACCACCAGCAGGTTGGGCAGCGTGCTCATCAGGATCACCGGCACGAAGTCGGTGAACAGGTCGTAGTTGGCGTCCTTGTAGAGCAGCGCCGACACGCCCTGCCCGAAGGAGGCCGAGAGCAGCGTGTAGCCATTGGGCGGCGCCGCGGCCGCCAGCCGGGTGCCGAGGATGCCGCTAGCCCCGGGGCGGTTGTCCACCACCACCGGCTGGCGCCAGCTTTCCGCCAGGGCCTTGCCGACGATGCGGCTGATCAGGTCGGTGCCGCCGCCCGCCGGGTAGGGCGTGATCAGACGGATTTCCCGCACGGGATAGCTGCCGGTTCCCTGCGCCAGGGCCGGGGGACGGGCGGTGCCGAGCAGCGGCGCGGCGAGCAGGCCGGCCCGCAACAGGTGCCGTCGTTGCATGGTTCTCGTGTTCCCTCCTGGCCACCTCGACCCGGCGGCTCCTGTTCGGCCTCAGCGGAAGCGCGGAAACAGGGCCTCGGCGTTGCCGCGTTCGATGCGCCGGCGCAGATCGTCCCGCCCTTCCGTGGCGGCGGCGAGGCTGCGCACGGTGTCGCCCACCACGGCATCGGGAACATAGGGCCAGTCGCTGCCGAACAGCACGCGCTCCGGGTCGGCCACCACGTCCAGCGACTGGATCACCTGCGCGCCGGCGGCGTTGGCGATGTCGAACCAGAAGCGCCGCAGCCGGACCATCACCGCGTCGGCGGTGACCGGTCCGTACTCGCCCCGCAGCAGCGGCCAGGAATACGTCTCGGCCAGGGCGGGCTGGGTCAGCAGCCGTTCCGACAGGGTGGCGACGCGCCAGGACAGGAAGGGCAGGGTGCCGCCCGCGTGCGACAGGATGAAGTTGATGCGCGGGAAGCGGTCCATGGCGCCCGACAGGATCAGGCTGACCGCGGCGCGGGTGGTGTCGAAGGCGTACTCGATGGCGAAGGGCGGCAGGTTCAGCCCGACCTGGTGGGCCGAGGGATGCGCGGCGGGATGCACGAACACCGCCGCCCCGCGCGCGTTCAGCGCTTCCAGCACCGGGTCCAGCGAGGGATGGCCGAGGTGGCGGTCGCCGTAGCTGGTGAACAGCCCGACCCCGTCGAGGTGCAGCACGTCCAGCGCGTGCTCGATCTCGGCGCAGGCGCCGTCGATGTCGGGCAGGGGCAGCACCGCGAAGCCGCCGAAGCGCCCGGGCCAGCGGGCGGCGCATTCGGCCATAAAGGTGTTGCAGCGGCGCGACAGGTCCCGCGCCGCGGCGTCGTCGCCCGCGTGGGTGCCGGGAACCGAAACGGAGGGCAGCACCGCCGCGATGCCGTGGCGGTCCATGACGTCCAGCATCGCTTCCGGCGTCCAGTTCGGCACGCGCACGAAGGCAGCCGTGCCGGGGCGGGCCATGGCCACGCGGTAGGCGGGCGGCACCGTATGGCAGTGCACGTCGATCCGGGTGTGGCTCACCTGGACGTTTCCTCGTTTGATCGCATGCTGATTATCATTATACTGCGTGGCAACCGCAAGGGAGGAAAAGCCCGATGCCCGCTGAAGACGGCTCGCTGGACGCGCTGCTCGGCGATCTCGTGATCGCCAACCGGATCCTGGCTCGTGAGGGGGTGGTGGATGATTTCGGCCATGTCTCCGTCCGGGACCCCGCCGATCCCGGCCATTTCTGGCTGTCCTGTTCCCGCAGCCCGGAGCTGGTGGCCCGCGAGGACCTGCTGCGCTTCGACCTGGACGCCGTGCCGGAGAATCGTGGTCACAGGCGCCCTTACATCGAGAGCATCCTGCACGCGCGCATCTTCGCCGCGCGCCCGGACGTGAACGCCGTGGTGCATCACCATGCCCGCGCCGTGCTGCCCTTCACCATCAGCAGCCGCAAGCTGCGGCCGGTCTTCCACCTCGGCGCCGTGATCGGGGATGAGGTGCCGCTGTGGGACAGCACGCCGGAATTCGGCGACACCTGCATGCTGATCGACGACGCGCCCAAGGCGGACAGCCTGGCCCGTGCGCTGCGCGGGAACCCCACGGCGCTGCTGCGCAGCCACGGCGCGGTCTGCGTCGGCGGCAACCTGCCGCAGGCCGTGTTCGTGTCGATCTACATGAAGGAGAATGCGGAGCTGCAGCTGCAGTCCGAGGCGGGCGGACACGAGTTGCGCTTCCTCAGCCCCGGCGAGATCCGCCTGACCCAGGCCTCGCAGTTTTCGGAAGGGCCGATGTCGCGGTCCTGGAACTACCGCCGCGCACGGGCCGGCTTCGGCGGGCTGTAGGCCGGCCGGGGGGCACGACGCACCGCCGGCCGGGGCGAACCCGGGGGCGGGGCGGCCGCGTCCTCCTCGGCGGCGCGACGCACCGGCGTACGGCTGCCGGAATTGTGGTGCCACACGACGCGGGACAGCATGGTCATCAGCGCTTCCCGCTCGGCCGGCCCCAGCGGGTCCAGCATGCGCCGCTGCGCCCGGTCGGAGGCCGCCTGGATGTCGCGCAGGATGGCGCTGCCGGCATCGGTCAGCAGCAGCACCTTGCTGCGCCGGTCGTGCGCCGGCACCTGCCGCGCCACCAGCCCCTTGTTCTCCAGCCGGTCCAGCACGCCGCCGATGGTGGTACGGTCGAAGCCGATCGCGTTGGCCAGGCTGATCTGGTCGCGTCCGGGTTGGGCATGGATGGTTTCCAGCACCGCGTACTGCACGGGGGTCAGGTCCAGCGCGCCGGCTTCTTCCAGGAAGATGCCCACCGCGATCTGCTGCAGGCGGCGGATCAGGTGGCCGGGCTTGTTGTAGAGCACCGCCTCCAGCGTTCCGGACTCCTCGGACGCGGGGGGCTTGGGGTCGTCCAGGGCCGGCTTCATCGCTTTCCTTCCCCGATCGCGGCCCGGGGACGCGATCCGCTCTTGCATTCGAGAACTGTACTGATAATCATAGTGCTGTCAATTCGGGTGGTGCAGCGGCGACGGGCCATCAAGGGCCCGGACGCCCAGGGAGGAACTCCGGTCATGGCAACAGCACAGCGCGTACCGGTACTGGTGATCGGCGGCGGCATCGGCGGCCTGGCGGCGGCGCGGGCCATGTCCCTGAAGGGACGCAAGGTCCACGTCATCGAGCAGGCGCCGGAGTTCAGCGAGATCGGGGCCGGGCTGCAGCTCGCCCCCAACGCCCTGCGCGCGCTGGAGCGCCTCCAGGTGCTGGACGAGGTGCGCGCGGACGCGGTGTTTCCCCGCCAGCTGCTGATGCTGGACGCGGTGAGCGGCGAGCGCATCACCACCGTGCCGATCGGGGAAGCGTTCAAGGAGCGTTACGGCCATCCCTACGCCGTGATGCACCGCACCGACCTGCACGCGCACCTGCTGAACGCCTGTCGCGAAAGCCCGCTGGTCACGCTGGAAAACAACCGCGCGGTGGTGGACATCACCGATGAGGGCGAGGCCGCGCTGGTGCGCTGCGCCGATGGCTCGACCTATCACGCCGATCTGGTGGTGGGCGCGGACGGGCTGCATTCCCGCACGCGCAAGCTGCTGGGCGACGACGCCCCGCCGGTCTGCGAGGAATACGTCGCCTATCGCGGCACGGTGCCGATGGCCCAGATGACGGAGCTGGCCGGCAACGACAGCATGGTCGGCTGGATCGGGCCCGAGATGCATCTCGTGCAGTATCCCGTGCGCCGGGGTGAGCTGTTCAACCAGGTCGCCGTGTTCCGCTCGCACAACTACAAGCCCGACAGCGACGATTGGGGCACGGTGGAGGAGCTGGAGGCCAAGTTCACGCCGCTGCACCGCCTCGTCCGCGCCTCGCTGGAAACCATCGGCCGCGACCGCCGCTGGGCCATGTACGACCGCCCGCCGCTGGACAGCTGGGTGCGGGGCCGGATCGTGCTGCTGGGCGATGCGGCGCATCCCATGCTGCAATACCTCGCCCAGGGCGCCTGCCAGGCGCTGGAAGATGCGGTGTGCCTGGCGGAGTTCCTCGACCGCTCGCTCAACGACACGGATGCCGGGCTGCGCCGCTACCAGGATGCCCGTCGCGTGCACACCGCGCGGGTGCAGCTCACGGCCCGCTTCTTCGGCGAGGTGTGCCACGCCACGGGGGTCGCCGCGATGTTCCGCAACTCGCTGTTCCGCCTGCGGGACCCGGAGGATTATCGCCTGTTCGACTGGCTCTATGGCCATGACCCCCTGGCGGCGGAGAAGGAATCCGACAGCCAGGCGGTGAACTGGCTGCGGCATCGTTCCCCCGGCACCAATGCCGTAACGCCGTATCCGGGCTAAGGGCTGGCCAGGGCGCGGCCCGGCCCGGTCGGCCATGCCGCGCCTACCACGCATGGCGCTGCATCCGCGGCGCGAACCGGGCCTGAACAGGCGGCGATCCCGTCGGGGTCGCTGCGCGATCTTCGTCGTGCCCGCGCCGAACTCCGGGTGATCACCGCCACGGATTTCTTGGTGCCGGCCGCTCTGATCCGGGCTTGGCGGCCGGCGCATTGGCTGCCACGGTGCCGCGCAACACGCAGCGGGAGAGAGCGATGCCGAGGGATGATATCGGTGCGGAAGGCATGGACCGGCCGGTTCCCATCGAACCGGGCAGCAACCGCATCTGGGGCAGCGACGCCATCGCCGAGGTGCTGCGCGCGATGGAGATCCCCTTCATCGCCCTCAACCCCGGCGCCAGCTATCGCGGCCTGCACGACAGCCTGGTGAACCGGCTCGGCAACGCCGCGCCGCACATGCTGCTCTGCCTGCACGAGGAACACGCCGTCGCCCTCGCGCACGGCTACTACAAGGCCTCCGGCACGCCCATCGCCGCGGCGCTGCACAGCAATGTCGGGCTGATGCACGGCAGCATGGCCATCTTCAATGCCTGGTGCGACCGCGTGCCCGTGCTGGTGATCGGCGCCACCGGGCCGGTCGACGCGGCGCGCCGGCGCCCCTGGATCGACTGGATCCACACGGCGCAGGACCAGGGCGCGCTGATCCGCCACTTCGTGAAGTGGGACGGGCAGCCTGCTTCCGTGCCGGCGGCGCAGGAAGCGCTGCTGCGCGCGTCGCAGATCATGCGCACGGCGCCGCAGGGTCCGGTCTACGTCAACCTCGACGCCGCCATGCAGGAAGCGGAGCTGCCGGAAGCGCCGCCCACGCCGGCCGTGTCCCGCTACGCCCCGCCGCCGCCGGCCGCGCCCAATGCGGAGCTGCTGGCTGAGGCGGCGGCGATGCTGTCCGGCGCCAAGCGGCCGGTGATCCTGATCGGCCGCGTCGGCCGCTCGACCGAGAGCTGGGCGGAGCGGGTGGCCCTGGCCGAGCGGCTGAATGCCGGCGTGGCCACGGACCTGAAGACCGGCGCGGTGTTCCCGACCGAGCATCCGCTGCACATCGGCGCCCCCGGCACCTTTCCGAGCGGGCCGGTGCTGGATGCGCTGCGCGAGGCCGACGTGGTGCTGAGCCTGGACTGGGTGGATCTCGGCGGCACCCTGCGCGCGGCCGGGGCCGAGAGCGTGCGGGTGATCCGCGTTTCGCCTGACCAGCGCATCCACAATGGCTGGAGCTTCGACCACCAGGGCCTGCCGCCCTCCGACCTGTATTTCGACAACGAGCCCGACCCGGTGGTGCAGGCCCTGCTCGCCGCGCTGCCGGCCGGCAATGCCGCCCCGGCGAAGCCCCAGGCCGCGCCCGAGCCGACCACGGTGGAGCCTTCCGAGCCCGGCGCCCCTATGACCATCCCCGACCTGTCGGCCGCGCTGCGCGGCGCGGTCGGCGAGCGGCCCGTGACCCTGATCCGGCTGCCGCTGGGCTGGGACGGCGCGCTCTGGCCCTTCCGTGAGCCGATGGACTACCTCGGCCAGGATGGCGGCGGCGGCATCGGCAGCGGTCCCGGCATGGCCGTGGGCGCCGCCCTGGCCCTGCGTGGCAGCGGCCGGCTGCCCGTGGCGATCCTGGGCGACGGCGACTGCATGATGGGGCTGAGCGGCCTCTGGACCGCCGCGCATTACCGCGTGCCGCTGCTGGTGATCGTGTCCAACAACCGCTCCTTCTTCAACGACGAGGTCCACCAGGAGCGCGTGGCGCGCGAGCGGGGACGGCCGGTGGAGAACAAGTGGGTGGGGCAGGCGATCCGCGACCCCGATCCGGATTTCGCCACCCTGGCGCGTGGCCTGGGGCTGATGGGCATCGGCCCGGTGGAAAGCCGGGACGCGCTGGACGCCGCCCTGGCCGAGGCCATCGCCCACGTGGAGGCGGGCGGCACGGCGCTGGTGGATGCGCGCGTGGCGCCCGGTTACGCGCCGGCCATGACCCGCGCCCTGACGCGCGGTTCCGACTGACGCCAGGGCAGCGAAGCAGGGGAGGAAACAAAGATGTCGCAAGACACGACCGGCGCCGCGGCGCCGGAGCCCGTTTTCCGGGCCGGGGCCGCCACTGCCCCTGATGCGCCCCATACTGGGACGCCCGGCGGGCTGACCCGCCGCGGCGCGGTGGCTGCTCTCCTGGCGGCGCCGGCCCTGGTGCGCCAGGCGGCGGCGCAGGGCAGCGGGGGCGGACGCGCCGCATGGCCCGCCGACCGCCCGGTGCGGGTGATCGTGCCGCTCGCCGCCGGCGGAACCTCGGACTTCCTGGCCCGCAGCATCGGTGCCCGGTTGCAGGAAGTCACCGGCCAGAATTTCGTGGTGGAGAACCGCACCGGCGGCGGTGGAGCCGTGGGCTGGCAGGCCGCTGCCCGCGCCCCGGCCGACGGCACCACGGTGACGGTGTGCGACAACGCGCTGCCGCTCGCCGTCGCGCTGAATCGCGATCTCGGCTTCGACCCGAAGACCGAGCTGGAGCCGGTGACCATGCTGGCGGAATACGCGCCGATCCTGATGGTCAACCCCTCCCTGCCGGTGCGGGACCTCAAGGAGTTCGTGGCCTACGCCAAGGAACGGCCGGGCCAACTCTTCTACGGCTCCAACGGCGTCGGCGGCGTGCCGCACATGCAGACGGAACTGCTGCAGGACGTCGCGGGCATCCGCATGAACCACGTGTCGTATCGCGGGATGGCGCAGGCGGCGACGGATCTGGTGGCCGGGCAGGTGCACCTGGTGATCGCGGTGATCCCCACCATCCTCGGCCAGATGCGCGGCGGCACGCTGCGCGCCATCGCGGTGGGCACGGACGGCGCGCGCGTCGCGGCCGCGCCGGACGTCCCCAGCGCGCGGGAACAGGGAATCGATTTCACCAGCACCTCCTGGTTCGGGATGATGGCGCCCCGCGGTACGCCGCCGGAGATGGCGGGGCGGATGCGCAGCGCCGTGGCCGCGGCGCTGGACAATGCCGACCTGCGCCGCCGCCTGGACGAGAGCGGCGGCGTTCCCGTCGGCGGCACGCCCGAGGCGCTGCGTCAGTCCATCGATTCCGAGATCACGCTCTGGACCCGGCTGGTGCGGGAGAAGAACATCAAGCTGGAATAAGCGCCGTTGACGGCGGCCAGCGGCGGCGCGACATCCTGAGCCACGAACAGGAGGAACGCCCCTTATGAGGCAACTCGTCGCCGCAGGTCTGGCCGCGATCAGCCTGGCGTGGAGCCAGGCCGCGCTGGCCCAGCCCGCTTATCCCGACCGCCCGATCCGCATGATCATCCCCGTCGCCCCCGGCGGTGCGCCTGACATCATCGGCCGCGTCATCGGGCAGCGCTTGCAGGAGCGCATGGGCCAGCCCGTGGCGGTGGAGAACCGCAGCGGCTCCAACGGCAACATCGCGCTGGAGGTCGTGGCCAAGGCCCGGCCGGATGGCTACACGCTGATCGTTGCGGCCGACAGCCAGATCACGGTGAATCCGGCTCTCTATGAGCGCATGCCGATCGACGTGAACAAAGACCTGCTGCCGGTGGCCAGCCTGGCCGGCAACCAGTTCGTGCTGTCGATCAATCCCTCGCTGCCGGCGCGGACCTTTCAGGAATTCATCGACCTCGCCAAGCGTTCCGACCCGCCGCTGGCCTTCGCCTCGGGCGGCATCGGCAGCCAGCACCAGCTGTCCATGGAACTGCTGATGCGGCGCGCCGGCATCCGCATGCTCCACGTGCCCTATCGAGGCGGCAATCCGGCGGCCACGGCCACGGTGGCAGGGGAGGCCGCGGCGACCTTTTCCGGTACCTCCTCGGCGCCGCTGATCCAGCAGGGATTGCTGCGCGCCCTGGCCACCACCGGGCCGCGCCGCTCGCGCATCCTGCCGGACCTGCCCACCATTGGTGAGTTCTACCCGGGCTACGAGGTGACGATCTGGCAGGGCCTGTTTACCACGGCCGGCACGCCGCAACCGGTGGTGGATCGCCTGCGCCGGGAGGTGAACGAGCTGCTCACCGAGCCCGACGTGATCCGCCGCCTCGGCGACGGCGGCGGGCTGGAGCCCATGATCACCACGCCGGAACAGTTCGCGGAGCTGATCCGCAGCGACTCCGAGAAATACGCGAACCTGATCCGCGAGATCGGGCTGAAGGTCGAGTGACCGAGGGGGCGGGGGCCGCAAGCCCCCGCCCGCCGCTCACACCTTGAACTTGCTCCGTACCTCGGGAACGAAGAGTTCTTCCGGCATCATGCGCCGCTGGGTGATGCCCTGCTCGTGCGCGTAGGTGGTGAAGGCGTCCAGCGTCTTGCGGTTCGCTTCCACGCCGTAGGGCCAGAAATCCGGCCCCATCATCTCGCGCGACAGCTTGCTGTGCTCCGCCATCCAGGGGACGGGGAAATAGGACAGCGCCATCTCCTCCACCCGGGCCAGGCTGCGGTTCTTGGCCGCTTCCAGCGCCTGCAGGAAGTTCATCGCCAGCCAGCGGTGCCGCTCATAGGCGTCGCGCTTGATCACCACCGTGTGCATGATCGGGAAGATGCCGGTCTTGCGCCAATAGGCCGCTTCCGCCGCGGGGTAGTCGTCGAACATGCGGCGCAGCCTGCCGTCGCCGGAGGTGAAGGGCGTCGGCGCGCGGGCGGTGAGCACCGCGTCCAGGTCGCCGTCCAGCAGCATCTGGGACAGCGAGCGGTCGCGCACCGGCGTCACCTCCAGCCCCTCGGGCAGGTTCAGCTTCACCTTCTCGACGCGCCCGGCCTCGTTCACCCCGCCCTGCACCCATTTGATGGAGCGCAGGTCCACGCCGTACTCGTGCGCGATCATGCCGCGGGAATAGATGGATGCGGTCTGCGCCCATTCCGGCACGCCGATCCGCTTGCCCGCCAGCTGGTCCGGGCTGGTCAGCGGGCTGTCGGCGCGCAGGTAGATGGAGGAATGCCGGAACACCCGCGACACGAAGGCGGGGATCGCCACCAGCCCGGGATCGTCCTGCGACAGCAGCGCGATCACCTTGGCGAAGGACATCTCCGAGACGTCCCATTCGCGATGGAAGGTGAAGCGGTAGAAGATCTCCTCCACCGGCATGCGCAGCACGGTCAGATCCACGCCGGGAACCGGCACGGTGCCGTCCAGCAGGTCGCGGACGTGGTCGTACTCGCTCAGCGCCAGGGTGATGGGCACGTTGACGGGCATGGCGCTTTCCTCCTGTGATCCATTCCGCTCGCGCGGGCGGCACGGCGCCCGGCGCGAAAACCGGTGCGCCGCGCGAAGCGGCGCACCGGCAAGCATCGCTCTAGCTCAGAGCGGCGCGATCCGCACGTTCAGCACGGCCGAGACGCCGCGCTCCAGCGCGTCGAAGCAGCGCTTCACCGCCGCCGGCAGTTCCGCCGGGTCGGACACCATCTCGCCATGCGCGCCGAAGGCCTCGCCGACCTTCTCGAAGCGGCGCTGCACGCCCTGTTCCCGCCCGTCCAGCCGGGCATGGAACTGGTCCGCGTCCTTGGCCGCGCCGTTGGGATAGGTCCGCAGGGTCGCGGCCTTCACCGCGTTCCAGCCGCGGTTGTCCAGCACCACCGTCAGGATCGGCAGCCGGTACTGCTGCGCCGTGGCGTAGACGGCATCGGGCGCGGTGAAGTGGAACACGCCGTCGCCCACCACCTGCACCACGCGCGCGTCCGGACGCGCCATCTTGGCGCCCAGCGCCACGCCGCCGCTGAAGCCCAGCCCGCCGCCGGCGGAGCCGAGATAGGTGCCGGGCACGGTGCGGGGGATAAAGGCGCCCACCGTGCCGGCGTTGCGCACGGCCTCGTTCACCAGGATGTCCTGCGGCCGCATCTGCTCGGCCAGCACCGAGCCGAGATAGGCCACGGACACGGCATCCTGCTCGCCGGTCTTGGCCGCCGCCTGGGCACGGCGCTGCTGGCGCTCCTCGGCACCGCGGGTCAGCGCGGCGAGCCGGTCGGCCGCGCGGCGGCGGAAAGCGTCGTCGGCCTTGGCGCGCAGAACCTCCAGGACCTGCGGCAGGACCGCGGCGCAGTCGGCCTGGACGCGCAGGTCGGCCGGGAAGCCCCACATCGGGAAGTCCTTCTTCACCGCATCCACGTCCACCTGCAGCCAGCGCAGCTGGTCCGCCTTGGGCGCGAATTGCGGCAGGTAGGGCACGTCGGTGTCCAGCAGGATACCGAGATCGGCGCCCTCCATCGCGGCCACGGAGTCCGCGCCGACGAAGCAGGGGCTGTCATGCGGGATGTTCAGGTGCACCGGGGTGGTTTCCACCACGGCGATGCCGGCCTCGCGGCACAGCGCGTCCAGGGCCGCCACCGCCTCCGCCTTGCGGCCGAGATAGGAGGTGATGACCACCGGCTTTTCCGCCGCCAGGATCGCGGAGGCAATGGCTTCCACCTGTTCCGGCGTCGCGGCGCCAGCCTGCACGGAGCCGTAGCGCGCCGCCGGATAGGAGGCGATCTTCTCCTCGGGCCATTCCGCCGCGAAGACCTCGCGCGGCAGTGTCATGTAGACCGGCCCGGGCGGGTCGCTTTCCATCACCGTGTGGCCGCGCCGCAGCACCTCCTTCACGTTGACACCCGTGGCGAGGCTGTATTCCCACTTCACGTAGGGCCGCACGACACTGTTCATGTCGAAGGGGTCCTGCACGAAATGCACGAAGTTGTCGCGAGACCCCACCAGCTCCCCGTGGATGGTGTGCGGCGCGCGGCCGGCCATCAGGAACACCGGCACGCGGGAACGCGCGAGGTTGTGCAGCCCCATGGCGGAATTGGCCGTGCCGGCATCCACGTGCACCACCACCACCTGGCCCTGGCCGGTGGCCATGGCGTAGCCGCCGGCCATGTGCACGGCGACGTTCTCGTGCGGGGCGGTGATCACCTCCGGCGCCGCGCGGCCGTCGGCGCGCCAGCGCGCCAGCTCCTCGATCAGCGTGACGTGGTCGGTGCCGAGATTGGCGAAGATCCTGGTGAGCCCCATCTCCTGGAGCCCTTCCAGGAAGTAGTGGCCGCTGCTGTGGGTCGTCATGCCGGCAAGTCCTCGTGCAAGGCGTGATAGGTTCGGAAAAGGTGCCGCGGCCACCGGAGGCCGCCCGGGCAGCCGGAACGGCCCTCGCACCGGTCATGGGCAATGGTCCCCGGCGCTGCGAGGCGACCGCCGCTGTGGTCCATCACCGTTCTAGGCTCTCCGGAGTTCCGGCGGCCGTGGCCGCCGTTCCGGTTCCGCCAGCGGGTCCAGGTCTGCCGGCACGACGCAGTCGCGCCCGACCTCCGCCACGTCGGCGCGCCCGAGCAGCCCGAGGTCGCGGTCCAGCTCCGCCCGCAGGATGGCGATGGCGCGCCGCGCTCCGACTTCCCCCGCCAGCGCCGTGGCGTAGAGCATAGGACGCCCCACCAGCACCGCGCGCGCGCCCAGTGCCAGGGCCTTCAGCACTTCCGTGCCGCGGCGGATGCCGCCGTCCAGCAGCACCGTCATCTCCCCGGCCTCGCGGCAGATCGCGGGCAGCACGCGCAGCGGTGCCACGGCGTGGTCGAGCTGCCGGCCGCCGTGGCTGGACACGACGATGCCATCCGCCCCGGCATCCCGCGCGCGGCGGGCGTCGTCGGGCGACAGCACGCCCTTGACCACCAGCGGCCCCGGCCAGCGCCGGCGCAGCCAGTCCAGGTCCTCCCAGTCCAGCGCCGCGCGCAGGTGGCGCGAGGCGGGGGCAGGGGGGCCGATGAAGCGGGCGCCACGCTCGGCTTCCATGTTCTCGTAGCGCGGCACGCCGTCGCGCAGCAGCGTCTGCCCCAGCGTGCCGAACAGCCAGCGCGGCCGCGCCAGGGAGTCCAGGGCGAGGCGCGGCCCCACGCGCAGCGGTACGCCGAAGCCCACGCGCGCGCAGTCCTCGCGGTTGGGGGCCAGCGGCACGTCGGCAGTGACCACCAGCACGCGCAGCCCGGCCTTGCCGACCCGGTCCAGCAGCCGACCGAGCGCGAGCCGGTCCGCCGGCAGGTAGCCCTGGTACCAGGCGCGCGGCGCTTCCTCCGCGATGCGCTCCATCGGCACGCAGGACACGCCGCTCAGCACGAAGGGAACACCCTCCGCCGTCGCGGCGCGGGCCAGCAGCAGGTCCGCGTCCCGCGCGCAGAGCGCCATGCCGCCCATCGGCGCCACGCCGAAGGGGGAGGTGTAGCGCTCGCCGAACAATTCCACCGCCTGCTGCCGCACCGACACGTCGCGCAGCACCCGTGGCTGCAGCGCCAGGGAGGCGAAGGCCGCCCGCTGCGCCCGCTGCGCCGCGCCGCTTTCCGCACCGCCGGACACGAAGGTGTACACCCCCCGCGGCAGGTGCCGGCGCACCGCCGGCTCCAGCTCCTCCAGCGTCAGGATGCGGCGCGGGTCCACTCAGCGCTCCAGCTGCAGCCCCGCCCGCTTCGCCACGTCGCGCCAGAAGGGGATGCGCTCGGCGATGTAGCGCGAGAATTCGGCGCGCGGCTGGGGCGAGGGGGTCATGCCCAGGGCCTGCATCTTCTCCTTCAGGTCGGCCTCGGCCGAGATGCCGTCGCACAGGCCGGCCAGCCGGTCCACGATCGCTGCCGGCGTGCCGGCCGGGGCGAAGAGGCCGCTGAAGGTGTTGGCGTCGAAGTCGGGGTAGCCCTGCTCGGAGATGGCGGGGATGTCGGGGAAGTTCGGGTCGCGCGTCGGCGACAGCACGGTCAGCGCGCGGATGCGCCCGCCCTGCAGGGCTGCCGAGATGGCGCCCGTGTCCATCACGCCGATATCCACCTCGCCATTGGCGGCGGCGTTGATGCTGTCCGCGGCGCTGCGATAGGCCACGAAAATCATCCGGGTGCGGGCGCGCTGGTTCAGCAGCTCGGTCGGCAGCTGGAACGCCGCGGAGGAGGTGCCGTAGGTCAGGCCATCGGGCTTGGTGCGGCCGGCCTCCAGCAGCGCGTTGAGGTCGCGATAGGGGCTGTTGGCGCCCACCACCAGGGTCACCGGCACCACCACCATGCGGCACACCGGCATCAGGTCGCGCATGCTGTCGTAGGGCAGCCGCTCATAGGTGGCGGGGTTGTAGACGATCGGCCCCATGGCGCCGAGCAGCAGCGTGTAGCCGTCCGGGCGCGCGGTGGACACGGCTTCCGTGCCGACGATGCCCTGGGCGCCCGCGCGGTTCTCCACCACCACGGGCTGGCCGAGCTTCTCGCCGAGCTTCTGCCCGTAGAGACGCGCCAGGATGTCGTTGGTGCCGCCGGCCGCATAGGGCACCACGAGGCGCACCGGCCGGTCCGGCCACTGCCCGCCGGCGCCCTGCGCACGCACCAGCGACGGTGTCGCCAGCGCCAGCCCCGTGCCGCCGAGAACCCGACCGAAGTCGCGCCTGGTGATCATGCCCCGTTCCCTTCCTTCTCTGTTTCCCGGCGCCGCTGCGCCGCATATTCCAAGCCCTTGGTCAGCCGAAACACGGCGCGGCAGTTCGGCACCGGGATGCCCAGCCGCGCCGCCTCGCGCACCACGAAGCCGGTCAGCTCATCGACTTCCAGCGGCGCGCCGCGCGCCACGTCCAGCGCCATGGAGCCGGCATGGCGGGAGAGTGGTGCCTGGCCGGTGCGGATCTTCTTAACGAAGTCCATGGGATCGAAGGCCAGGGTGCCACCCAACGCCTCCACCACGGCGATACACTCGGCTGCCATCTCGTCGATCAGCTCGCGGACTTCGGGGACCTCGTAGCGCGCGGCGTTGTTGCCCAGTAGCAGCGCGCCCACAGGGTTCATCACCGCGTTGAACACGAACTTGGACCACACGGCGCCCATCGGTTCGTCCAGCACGGTGGCGGACAGGCCGGCATCGTTCAGCAGGGCGCCGAGCCAGCGCAGATCCGCCGCATCGCCGCGCACCGGGCCGAGCCAGATGGCACCGTCGATCAGGTGCTCGACCTGTCCAGGGCCGGCGAAGCGCCCGGCCTGCATGGCCACGCCGCGGGCGACGGGCAGGTCGCTCAGGGCGCAGAGCGTTTCGGCATTGCCCATGCCGTTCTGCAGGGTCACCAGCCAGGGGCGGCCTTCCAGCACCGGCAGCAAGGCGCGGGCGGCGGGTTCGGTGGCGGCGGATTTCACCAGGAAGATCACCGCGTCGAAATGCTGCCCGGCGAGTTCGGTCGCGTTCGGCACCGCCTCAATGCGCGCGGTGGCCGCCGTCACGCCCGTCAGGCGCAACCCCTCGGCGCGAATGGCCGCGACATGGGCGGCATCGGTGTCCAGCGCCACGACCCGAGCCAGCGGCGCGAGCTTGGCCGCGAGGACGCCGCCGATGGCGCCGCAGCCCACGATCAGCACGCTCTTCGCCGCGGATGCACCCATGCCGACGCGCTTCTCCTGCCCCGTGCACGGCGGTCTGCGCCGCCGCGCCTGCGCTCTACGTTCTCGATTGTCTAACGAAGTTCGTCAATGTCTAATGACGGCGTGCCCAGGACGAAACCGCTCCCGGCGGAGGATGCCGCCGACCGACGCTCCATCCAGTCCATCACCGTCGGCTTCGCGCTGATCCGCACGCTGGAAGCGAGCGCCCGGCCGATGCCGCTGAAGGACCTCGCCGCGGCCTCCGGCATGACGCCGGGGCGGGCGCATGCCTATCTCGCCAGCTTCCGTGCCCTGGGGCTGGTGCGGCAGGCGGGCGAAGGGGAACGCTACGAGCTGGGACCCTACGCGCTGGCGCTCGGCCTCGCGGCGCTGCGCCGGCTGGATGTGCGCGAGGCGGCGGAAGCGCCCATGCAGCGCTTCCATACGGCGATCGGGGAAGGGATCTACCTGTCGGTCTGGTCCGGGCAGGCGCCGGTGATCGTGTCGCGGCTGGACGGGGCGCATTCGCTGCCCTTCTCCATCCGCGTGGGGCATGCCCTGCCGCTGGAAAGTTCCGCCACCGGGCGGGTTTTCCTGGCCTTCCTGCCGGAAGCACGCCGGCAACTGGCGAGCCAGCGGGTGGCCACTGCCCCGGCAACCCTGGAAGCGCTGCTGGAGGAGGTTCGCCGCTGCCGGTTCGGCCGGGCGGACAGCCTGATCCACGCCGGCTTCAACGCGCTCTCCGCGCCAATCCTGGACCACGAGAACCGGCTGGCGGGCGCGCTGACCGCGCTCGGCCCGGCCGGCGAGCTGGATATCG
This sequence comes from Roseomonas sp. BN140053, assembly GCF_047690175.1. Taxonomy (NCBI): domain Bacteria; kingdom Pseudomonadati; phylum Pseudomonadota; class Alphaproteobacteria; order Acetobacterales; family Roseomonadaceae; genus Roseomonas; species Roseomonas sp. BN140053. The sequence goes on from NZ_JBLLEB010000001.1 coordinate 183,388, forward strand.
CGCTGGGTGGCACGGCCGCTGCGGCGCTGGCCGAGGCGGCCGGGGCGATCTCGGCGGCGCTGGGGAGTTCTGCCGCGCCCAGCGCCGGGACCAGGGCCGGCAGCCTGGCCCCGGCCGCGTCGGGCGATTAGCGAGGGCCGGCGCTCAGCCGACCAGCTTGGCCGCCACCCGTGCCACATGCGCGCCCTGGAAGCGCGCCATCTCCAGCTCGCCCACGCTGGGCTGCCGCTGGCCCTGGCCGCCGGCGATGGTGGAGGCGCCATAGGGGCTGCCGCCGGTGATCTCGTCCAGCGTCATCTGCTGGGCCGCGGTGTAGGGCAGGCCCACCACCACCATGCCCATGTGCAGCAGCTGCGTGTGGATCGCCATCAGCGTGGTTTCCTGCCCGCCATGCTGCGTGGCCGTGGAGGTGAAGGCCGCGCCCACCTTGCCCACCAGCGCATTGGTGAACCACAGCCCGCCCGTCTGGTCCCAGAACTGCGCCATCTGCGACGCCATGCGGCCGTAGCGCGTCGGGCTGCCGACGATGATCGCGTCGTATTCCGCCAGTTCCTGCGGGGTGGCCACGGGGGCGGCCTGGTCGGCCTTGCCACCGGACCTGGCGAAGAACTCGGCGGGCATCAGCTCCGGCACCCGCTTCACCACCGCCTCGGCGCCCGCGCTGCGCGCGCCTTCCGCTACCGCATTCGCCATCGTTTCGAGGTGGCCGTACATCGAGTAGTACAGCACCAGCACCTTCGCCATCGGATCTCTCCCGTTCCTGTGCGTCGCAGGTTGGGTCCCGAGGGTCGGGCGAACCAGGGGTGAGAGGTGGAATCCCCATTGCCCCCGGTGATGATCATCATCGCACCGGCGCGACGTCAGTCCAGCCGGGCGATCCAGCCCTCCGTGCCGTGCCGGGCCGGCGGGTGCGCGTCCACCACGGCCACGTCATGGCCGGGGATCACGGCCTCGGGGCCGCCGGCTTCCGCCAGCACGCGGTCAAAGGCGTCCAGCGCGTCGCCCACATGGAACAGGGCAGGGAAGGGCACCCGACGCCGGAGGTTGGCGTGCAGCGCCACGGCATCCCCCGCCAGGCACAGCCGCCCGCGCCGCGTCGGCAGCGCCAGGGCCTGCAAGCCGTCCGTGTGGCCCCCGAGGTGGAAGGCCGACAGCCCGCCCGGCCCCGTCCAGTCTCCGTCGTGCAGCACCAGCCGCCCGTCATGCAGCAGGGGCAGCATGGCGGCGATCTCGGTGGTTTCGTAGCCGGCCCGCAGCACGGCATGGCGCATGGCCGGGCCGGTGACATAGGCCATCTCGCGCGCCTGGAGATGAAAGCGCGCGCGGGGAAACAGTGCCGTGCCGCCAGCATGATCCCAGTGCAGGTGGGTTTGCACCACCTCCGTCACCTCCTCCGGCGCGACGCCCAGCGCCGCCAGCGCCGTGGGGATGCTGCCGCGCACCGGCTTGTTGAGGCGCTGCAGCACGGCCGCGTCGGCGCCGGTATCCACCATCACCACGCCCGCCGGCCCGCGCAGCAGGAAGGCGTGGTAGGCGGTGGGCATCGGCGCGTCGCCGCCGAAGGCGTCCAGGAAGCAGCGCGCCGAGGTCCGGCCGGGATCATCGGCGTAGCGGATGGCGTAGACTTCCCAGCTCACGCGCGCGATCCCATCAGCGACAGCCCGCCATCCACGGTGAGGGTGGTTCCCGTGACGTAGGACGCCAGCGCGCTGGCCAGGAACACCACCGCCCCCGCCACGTCCTCCGGCCGGCCGAGCCGGTTGGCCGGGATCAGCGCCAGCTTCGCGGCAATCCAGTCCGGGTCGTCGTGCCGGGCGCGGTTGATCTCCGTCAGGATGGTGCCCGGCGCGATGCCGTTCACCGTGATCCCTTCGGCCGCCAGCTCCAGCGCCAGCTGCCGCACCAGCCCGCCGATGCCGGCCTTGGCGCTGCCATAGGCCACCAGCCCGGGATTGGGCATCCACTGGTTCACCGAGGAGGTGATCACGATGCGCCCGCCAGTCCCGGCTGCCCGCATGATCCCCGCCGCTTCCCGCGCCAGGGCGAAGGGCGCCACGAGATTGACCTGATGGACGCGGCTGAACTCCGCTTCCGTGGTGTCGGCCAGCGGCTTGCGTAGCAGCACCGCGGCATTGGCCACCAGGATGTCCAGCCCGCCCAGCGCCGCCGCCGCCTCGTGCGGCAGCCGTGCCGCCGCCCCGGGTTCCGCCAGGTCGGCTTGCAACGCCACGCCGCCGCATTCCGCCGCCAGCGCCGCCGCCGCCTCGGGCTGGGCGAGGTGGTGCACGGCGACCCGGACCCCCGCCGCCGCCAGCGCGCGCGCCGCGGCGGCGCCGATGCCGGCCGTGCCGGCGCCGGTCACCAGCGCGCGCTTGCCCTCCAGCCCCAGCATCAGCGGGCCTGCCGGACCTCGATCGCCAGCGTTTCCTCGTCGGCGCGGGTGGTGAAGCGCACGCGGTCGGCGCGGCCTGCCCAGATCGCCTCGAAGGTCAGGATGGGCACCACGAGGTTGCGGCTCATCAACCCTTCCATGGATTGCTCCAGCACCGCGCGCCGGCGGTTCTCGTCCAGCACCCGGCGGCCTTCCTGGATCAGTTGGTCCAGCTCCGGCTCGGCGATGCCGTTGGTGTTGATGGCGCCCAGGCCCAGCTCGCGGTTCGGGCTGTGCACCTGGCTGGTCAGGAAGTAGCTGCTCTCGCCCGTCAGGCTGCCCCAGCCGGCGGCGTGCAGCGGCCAGTCGCGCCGCGCGCGGGCCGGGAAGAAGGTGGCGCTGGGCTGCGCGCTCAGGTCGATGCGGATGCCGATGCGCTGCAGCTGCTGCGCCACGGCCTCACAGATCTTGCTGTCGTTGACGAAGCGGTCGTTGGGGCAGGCGAGCTGCGTCCCGAAGCCGTTGGGATAGCCGGCCTCGCGCAGCAACGCGCGGGCGCGCTCCGCGTCGAAGCGGGCCGGAGGAATGCGGGAGCTGTAGCCGAGGAAGCCTTCCGGCACCGCCTGATTCGCGACGCGGGCGCGGCCTTCCATCAGCCGGTCCACGATTACCTGCCGGTTGATGCCCAGGCTGAGCGCCTCACGCACCCGCGGGTCCTGCCAGGGGTTGCGGCCCAGCGGCTGGCCTTCGGGGGTGCGGAGGTTGTTCGGCGTCGGCTTCTCGACTTCGGGGTAGAGCATGTAGACGTAGGCGGAGGGGCCGGCGAAGACGCTGAAGCGGCCGTTGCCCTCCTTCTCCAGCCGCGACACGTCCTGCAGCGGCACGTAGTTGATGAAGTCCACGTCGCCCGAGATCAGCGCCGCCACCCGCGCGCCGTCGTTCGGGATAGGGCGAAAGCTGACGCGCTGCCATTGCGGCTGCCCTTCCGGCAGGCCGCCGTGGAAGTTCGGGTTGCGCTCCAGCACCAACGGCTGGCCGGGCTGCCAGGAGGAGAAGCGGTAGGGCCCCGTGCCGATCGCCGCCGCGCCGGTGTTGAATTCCGCTGTGGTCCGGTTCCCCTTGGCGGAGGACACGATGAAGATGTTGGACAGGTTGGTGGGCAGCAGGGGCGAGGGCCCCTCGGTGATGAAGCGGACCGTCAGCGGGTCCACCACCTGCACTTCCTTGATGCCCTGGATATAGGTGGAATAGGGGTTCGGGTTGCCGGGGATGGACGGCACGCGGGCGATGGAGAAGCGCACGTCTTCCGCGGTGAAGGGGCTGCCATCGTGGAAGGTCACGCCCTCCCGCAGCTTGAACTCCCAGGTCGTCTCGTCCACCGCGCGCCAGCTCGTGGCGAGGCCCGGCCGGACCTGCAGGCTGGGGTCGCGCGTCAGCAGCGTGTCGTAGATGTTGCGCAGCGCCGAGGTGTTGGTGCCCAGCAGGTTGAACTGCGGGTCCATCGTGCTCGGCTCCCCACGCGTGCCGACGCTGAGGTTCTGCGCCGCGGCCGGCAGGGCCAGCATGCAGGCGAGCATGGATGCGGTGAAACGCATGTCGATGAAATTCCCGCTAGGTTCGTTTCCGACATCGCAGCCGCTTCGCCCCGGCCTGTCAACGCGCTCCTGGCCATGCGACGTTCCATGGATGCGATTGCACATCCAGAATCCGCCGGGCAGCGAACACGCGGTGACCCGCGCGCAATGGGATGCGGCCGTCGCGCGCCACCCCGAGATGGCCGGCCTGCAGGCCAGCATCGCCGAGGACGCAGCCGGGCTGGACGCCGCGCTGCCGGACACGGAGGTGCTGCTGACCTTCACCGGCGTGGCGCGCCGCCATTTCGCGGGCGGTGCCCTGCATGGGGCGGCACCGAAGCTGCGCATCGTCGCCTTCACCTCGGCGGGGCTGGACCGGCTGGCGCCCTTCGACTGGGTCCCGCCGGGCGTTTCGGTGCTGAACAACAGCGGCGCCCACGGCGACAAGGCCGGCGAGTTCGGCATCATGGCGATCCTGATGCTGCGCAACCACCTGCCGCATTTCATCGACTGCCAGCGTCAGGGCCGCTGGCACCAGTGGCTGGCACCCAGCCTGTCCAGCAGCACGCTGGGCATCCTCGGGCTTGGCGCGCTGGGCTCGGGGGTGGCGAAGCGCGCCAGGCAGTTCGGCATGCGCGTGCTGGGCATCCGCGGCACGGCACGACCGCATCCCGATTGCGACGAGGTCTTCGGTGAGGCCGAACTGGACGCGGTGTTGCCGCGCTGCGATTTCCTGATGATTACCTGCCCGCTGACCGACCGCACCCGCGGCATGGTGTCGCGCGCCCGGCTGGCGCTGCTGCCTGTTGGGGCAGGGGTGGTGAACATCGCCCGCGGCGCGATCTGGGACCAGGAGGCCGCCTGCGACCTGCTGGAGGCCGGGCACCTGTCCGGCTGCGTCACTGATGTCGCGGTGCCGGAACCGCTGCCGCCCGACCACCGCCTGTGGCGCACGCCGGGCATGGTGGTGACGCCGCACATGTCGAGCGACGATCCGACGATCTACAACGACCGCACGCTCGACATCCTGTTCGAGAACCTGCGCGCGGAGCGGGACGGCAAGCCGCTGCCGAACCGGGTCGATCCGGCGAAGGGCTACTGACGCCCGCCGCGCCTCTCCGAGGCGCGGCCGCGGACCGCCGAAGCCTCCGGCCCGATCCTCGCGGACCGGGCCGCCCTCCTCATCAGGCCGCCGTTTCCAGCGCTGCGACTCCCGGCAGGGTCTTGCCTTCCAGCCATTCCAGGAAGGCACCGCCGGCGGTGGACACGTAGGTCATCCGCTCCAGCACCCCGGCATGGCGCAGCGCCGACACCGTGTCGCCGCCGCCGCCGATCGACTTCAGCCCGGCCGAGGTGCCCAGCGAGGCCACGGCCTGCGCCACCGCCACCGTGGCCGTGTCGAAGGGCGGCGTTTCGAAGGCGCCCAGCGGCCCGTTCCACACCAGGGTGGAGGCCTGCCGCAGCCGGTCCTCGATCACCGCCACCGTGTCGGGGCCGACATCCAGCGCCATCATGTCCGCGGGCACGGCTTCCGCCGGCACGGTGCGGGTGGCGGCATTGGCCTCGAAGCGGGATGCCACCACGAGGTCGCGCGGCAGCAGCACCTCGCAGCGCGCGGCCTTGGCCTCGTCCAGGATGCGCAGCGCGGTGTCGTGCATCTCGGCTTCCTGCAGCGACTTGCCCATCGGGTGTCCCTGCGCGGCCAGGAAGGTATTGGCCATGGCGCCGCCGATCACCAGCACGTCCACCTTCTTCGACAGGTTGCCGAGCAGGTCGAGCTTGGTGGACACCTTGGAGCCACCCACGATCGCCACCACCGGGCGCGACGGGTTGCCCAACGCCTTGTCCAGCGCTTCCAGCTCCTGCTGCATTAGCCGGCCGGCATAGGCGGGCAGCAGCTTGGCGACGCCCTCGGTGGAAGCGTGCGCGCGGTGCGCCGCGGAAAAGGCGTCGTTGACGTAGACCTCGGCCAGCTTGGCCAAGCCCTGCGCCAGCGCCGGGTCGTTCTTCTCCTCGCCGGCGTGGAAGCGGGTGTTCTCCAGCAGCAGCACCCCGCCATCGGCCAGGGCGGCGGCAGCGGCCTCGGCCGCGGGGCCGACGCAGTCCTCCGCGAAGGCCACGGGCTTGTTCAGCGCGCGGGACAGCGCCGCGGCCATCGGCCGCAGCGACATTTCCGGCACCACCTTGCCCTTGGGCCGCTCGAAGTGGGAGCAGACGATCACCCGGCCGCCCTTGTCGGCCAGTTCCTTGATCGTCGGCACCAGCCGCTCGATGCGGGTGAAATCGGTGATCTGCCCGTCGCGGACGGGCAGGTTCAGGTCGGCGCGCAACAGGACCCGCTTGCCGCGCGGGTCGAGGTCGTCGAGCGTGCGGAAGCGGGCCATGTCCAGGTCTTCCTTACAGGCTGCCGAGCAGGGCGGCGGTATCGCTCATGCGCGACGAGAAGCCCCACTCGTTGTCGTACCAGCTCATCACCCGCACCAGCGCGCCGTCCACCACCTGGGTCTGAGTCGCGTCGAAGGTCGAGGAATGCGGGTCGTGGTTGAAGTCCACGCTCACCAACGGCGCGGTGTTGTAGCCGAGGATGCCCTTCAGCTCGCCCTCGGAAGCCTCCTTCATGGCCGCGTTCACCATCTCCTTGGTGACGCCCGTGGCCTTCAGGTTCACGTCCAGCGAGATCAGCGACACGTTGGGCGTGGGGATGCGGATGGCGGTGCCGTCCAGCTTGCCCTTCAGCTCCGGCAGCACGAGGCCCACGGCCTTGGCCGCGCCCGTCGAGGTCGGGATGGCCGAGACGGCCGCGGCGCGGGCGCGGTGCAGGTCCTTGTGCAGCGTGTCCACGGTGTTCTGGTCACCCGTGTAGGCGTGGATGGTGACCATGTAGCCGCGCAGGATGCCGAACTTGTCGTGCAGCACCTTGGCGACGGGCGCCAGGCAGTTGGTGGTGCAGGACGCGTTGGAAACGATCTTGTGCTCGGGGCGCAGGACCTTGTGGTTCACGCCGTAGACGATGGTGGCCTGGGCGGACTCGTCGGCCAGTTCCTCGCCCCAGGTCACGGGGGCGGACACCAGTACCTTGCGCGCGCCGGCCTGCAGCAGCTTCGCGGCATCGGGCGACTTGGTGAAGATGCCCGTGCACTCGGCGGCCACGTCCACGCCGGCCCAGGGCAGCTTGGTCGGGTCGCGCTCGGCCGTCACCTTGATCGGCTTGTGCGTCTTGCCGTGCGCCGAGATGATCAGGCTGTCGCCCTCGACGCGCACTTCGCCGGGGAAGCGGCCGTGGACGCTGTCGTAGCGGAACAGGTGGGCATTGGCTTCGATGGAGCCGAGATCGTTGATGTGGGTGAACTCCACATCGTCGCGCCCGCTTTCCATCGCGGCGCGCAGCACCAGGCGACCGATGCGCCCGAACCCGTTGATGGCGACCTTCACGGCCATGTCTCGGCTTCCTTCTTCTGTTCTGTGGAACTAGTTCAGCCGGCGTCGAACGGCGGCGGTGATCGCCTCCGCCGTGATGCCGAAATGCGCGTAGAGCTGCTCGGCCGGGGCGCTGGCGCCGAAGCCGGTCATGCCGACGAACAGCCCGTCGCGGCCCAGCCACTGGTCCCAGCCGAAGCGCAGCGCGGCTTCCACGCCCACGCGCAGCGCGTCGCCCAGTACGGCCTGCTGGTAGCTGCTGTCCTGCAGCGCGAAGAGCTCCCAGCAGGGCAGGGACACCACCGCGGTGGGCAGGCCTTCCGCTTCCAGCGCCTCGCGCGCCGCCATGGCGATGTGCACCTCAGAGCCGGTGGCGATCAGCGTGGCGCGCCGCTCGCCGGAGGCTTCCGCCAGCACGTAGCCGCCGCGGGAGGAACGGTTCTCGCCGGCATCGTCGCGCAGCATGGGGAGGTTCTGCCGACTCAGCGCCAGCACGGAAGGCCCGTCGGCGCGGCGCACCGCCAGTTCCCAGCATTCCGCGGTTTCCAGCGCATCGGCCGGGCGGAACACGTGCAGCCCGGGCAGGGCGCGCAGCGAGGCCAGGGTTTCCACCGGCTGGTGCGTCGGCCCGTCCTCGCCCAGGCCGATGCTGTCATGCGTCAGCACGTGCACCACGCGCTGCTTCATCAGGCAGGACAGGCGCAGCGAGGGGCGCAGGTAATCGGCGAAGACCAGGAAGGTGCCGGAATAGGGCAGCAGCCCGCCATGCAGCGCCATGCCGTTCATCGCCGCGGCCATGCCGTGCTCGCGGATGCCGTAATGCACGTAGCGGCCGCCGAAATTGTCCGGCGAAATGGAGGGCACGCCCTTGACGTTGGTGTTGTTGGAACCCGTCAGGTCGGCCGAGCCGCCGATCATCTCCGGGATCGCCGGCACCAGCACTTCCAGCGCCCGCTGCGAGGCGATGCGGGTGGCGATCTTGGGCTTGTCCTCGACCAGCTTGGCCTTATAGGCGGCAAAGGCTTCCTGCCAGCCTTCGGGCAGCTTGCCCGCCACGCCGCGCTCGAACTCGGCGCGCTGCGGGTGCTTGTTGAGCCGCTTGAGCCAGGAGCGGCGCGTGCCACCGCCACGGCGGCCGGCGCTTTCCCACTGCTGGCGGATGTCCTCGGGGATCTCGAAGGGCGGTGCGTCCCAGCCCAGCGCTTCCTTGGCGCCGCGCACCTCGTCGGGGCCCAGCGCGGCGCCGTGGCTGGCCGCGGTGCCGGCCTTCTTGGGTGCCGCGAAGCCGATAATGGTGCGGCAGGCGATGATGGCCGGCTTGCTGCTCTTCTGCGCCCAGGCCAGGGCGGCGGCGACCTCGGCATGGTCGTGCCCGTCTACCCGGCGCGTCGCCCAGCCATAGGCGCGGAAGCGCGCCAGCACGTCCTCCGAGAAGGAGATGGCCGTGTCGCCGTCGATGGAGATGTGGTTGTCGTCCCACAGCACGCAGAGCTTGTTCAGCTTCAGGTGCCCGGCCAGCGAGCAGGCCTCGTGGCTGATGCCTTCCTGCAGGTCGCCATCCGAGGCGATCACCCAGGTCCGGTGGTCCACCAGCGACTTGCCGAAGCGGGCCGCCAGGATGCGCTCGGCCATCGCCATGCCGACCGCCGTGGAAATGCCCTGGCCCAGCGGGCCGGTGGTGGTCTCGATGCCCGGATGCTCGCCGAACTCCGGATGCCCGGCCGCGGCGGAGTGCAACTGCCGGAAGCGCTTGATCTCCTCGATCGTCATCCCGGCCTGCCCGGTCAGGTGCAGCAGGGAATAGAGCAGCATCGACCCGTGGCCGGCGCTCAGCACGAAGCGGTCGCGGTCCGGCCAGCGCGGATCGTCCGCGTCCATCTTGAGGAAGCGCGTCCACAGCACGGTGGCGACATCGGCCATGCCCATGGGCATGCCGGGATGACCGGACTTGGCGGCTTCCACCGCGTCGATCGCCAGGGCCCGGATCGCGTCGGCCATGCGGCGTTCCGGCGTGGCGGGCCGTGCCAGGATGGCGGCCTGGGCCGCCAGGGCGGGATTCGGCGGCGCGGGTGCTTGGGAGTCCGGTTCGGCAGTGGCCACGGTGTAGTTCTCCAGGCGCAGGCCGCTATAACCACGGCCCGGCAGGCTGCCAACCCTGGTACCCCTCCCGGCATCCCCGCCGCGCCCGGGGCGCATCCCTGGACGCGCCACGCCGCCACGCGCCCGGGCCCGTTCCTGGACGGGTCCTTCCGGCGCTTTCCCGGTCGCCAGCCGGCGCGGCGGGCCGCGTCCCCGTTCAGCCGATCGGGCGGTTGGCGCGCGTCAGCACGGCCTCGAACAGCACCTGGCAGCCGGCTTCCGCCTCGTTGGGCTCGATGCTCTCGGCCTCGTTGTGCGACAGCCCGTCCTTGCAGGGCGTGAAGATCATGGCGGTGGGCACGTGCCGGGCGACGTAGACGGCGTCGTGCCCGGCCCCGCTGGTGATCTCCCGCGCCGGCAAGTGCAGCCGCGCCGCCGCCTGCCGCACCAGGTCGACGCAGCCGGAGTCGAAGGGCTGGCGCGCGATGCGGAACAGCTCCGTCAGTTCCAGCTGCAGGCCGCTGCCTTCCAGCGCCGCGGCGGTCAGGCGCGGGAAGCCGTCGGCCAGCGCTTCGATCTCGGCATCCTCGGGGTGGCGGAACTCCACGGAAAAGCGGACCTCGCCGGGGATGACGTTGCGGCTGTTGGGCAGCACGTGCAGCTCGCCCACCGTGCCGCGGCCATCCTCGCCGCGCTCCCGCATCAGCCGGTTCACCAGGGCGATCACCTCCGCCGCGCCCACCAGCGCGTCGCGCCGGGCGGAAGGGGGCGTGGTGCCGGCATGGGCGTCCTGGCCCAGGATGCGCGCGTCCCACCACACCATGGCCTGGGCGCCCGTGACGATCCCGATGGCTTTGCCTTCCCGCTCCAGGATCGGGCCCTGCTCGATATGCAGCTCGAAATAGCTGTCGGCGGGGAAAGGCGCGGCGGGGTGCTCGCCCCGGTAGCCGATCCCGTCCAGCGCCTCGGCCACGCTCACCCCTTCGGTGTCGCGTAACCCGTAGGCTTTGTCCTGGGGAAAAACGCCGGCCCAGACGCCGCTGCCCATCAGCGAGTGGCCGAAGCGGCTGCCTTCCTCATCCGTCCAGTTCACCAGTTCCAGCGGCGCCTCGGTGCTGATGTCCAGCGCGTGCAGGGTGCGCATCACCTCCAGCCCCGCGAGCACGCCCAGCGCACCATCGAACTTGCCGCCCGAGGGCTGGCTGTCCAGGTGCGAGCCGAACAGCACCGGCAGGCGCGAGGGGTCCCGCCCTTCGCGCCGGGCGAACATGTTGCCGATGGCGTCCACCCGGACGGTCAGCCCGATCGCCTCGCACTCCGCCCGGAAACGGTCGCGCCCCGCCTTGTCCACCGCCGTGAGCGTCAGGCGCCGCACGCCGCCCTTGGGGGTGGCACCGATCGCCGCCATGTCCATGAGGCTGGTCCAGAGCCGCCGCCCGTCGATCCGCTGGTTGGTGCCGGACACCCTGCCTCCTGCCGCTGCGCCGTTCCGCGATGATGCCCGGCCTGGGGTTGCAGGCAAGCGCGCCGGAAGGGCAGCGCGCACCGGCGTCATGCCCGGGCGGACTCGCCGGGGTTCAGCGGGCGAAGGCGTAGGGCCCGCCGCGCTCCAGCGCCCGCCGGTAGGCCGGGCGGGCCTGCATGCGCCCGAGCCAGTTCCACAGCTTCGGCCGGTCCGGCCCCAGTCCGCCCCGTGCCACGGACACCTCCACGGGGAAGCTCATCTGCACGTCCGCTGCGCTGAAGGCGTCGCCGGCAAAGTGCCCACCGTCCGCCAGGGAAGCTTCCATGTAGTCGAGATGGGCGCGGATCTGCTCCTCGACCCGCGGCAGGATCGGACCCGCGGCCTCGCCCAGCCGGCCGAGGTAGAGCTTCAGCAGCAGCGGCGTCATCGCCGTGCCCTCGGCGAAGTGCAGCCAGTGCAGGTAGCGCCGATGTTCCGGCGTGCCGCGCAGCGGCACCAGCCGGCCCGCGGTGTCGAAGCGTTGCAGCAGGTCCTCGATGATCGCCCCGGTTTCGGCCAGGGCCGGCCCGTCATCCTCCTGGATCAGCGGCGACTTGCCGAGGGGATGCACCTGCCGCAGCTCCGGCGGGGCCAGCATGGTCGCCGGGTTCCGCTCGTAGCGCACCACCTCGTAGTCGGGGATGCCCAGCTCCTCCAGCAGCCACAGCACGCGTTGGGAGCGGGAACTCTCGAGATGATGGACGCGGATCATGGCGTTTGTTCCTGCGAAACCGGCTCGCAGGGTCGCCCCGGCGGCCGGTGGGCGGAAGCCCCTTTCCGGCCGCGGAACCCTCAGTGGCGGATCGTGGCGGGCCAGCGATAAGCGAGCACCTGCGCGTTGGCCGGCACCTTGAAGGTGCTGACGGTGACGCCCTCCGTCCTCTTCGCCTTGTCCTTGTTGGCGACGCCCTGGTTGCCGCCCAGCAGCTTGATGGTGGTGGGTCCCCATCCCGCCAGGAAGCCGACATGGCAGCCGGAGGTGGTGACCCCGGGATCGGCATTGTTCAGCTTGATCACCGTGATGGCGCCCAGCCGCCGCGAGGTTTCCTTCAGCCCGATGCCGTAGTCCTTCCAATGGTAGGCCCGGGCATCGCGCCCGGCCGGGCAGCCGGCCTGGGTCAGGCACCAGTTCACGAAGCAGGCGCACCAGGCGGTGGAGTCCGACTCCATGCCGGCCTCCCACTGGAAGCGCTTGAAGTGGCTGGCCAGCGACTGAAGGTACTCCAGGACACGCGGGCTGCTGCCGTTGCCCTTGATCTCCTCCACCCCGATCTCGGCGGTGGCGATGTCGAACCAGAGCGGCACCTTGCCGTCGGCCGCGGTCAGACGGAGCGGCGTGTCGCGGCCCTGCATGCCGCCGCCGGCGGGGAACTGGAAGGCACCGGTGGCGGGCAGCCCGACCTTGGCCTGCCAGGCCTGCACGGCCCGCATGGTCTGGGGGCAGTAGAAGCCGGTGGCGAGCAGCCCGGCATTCATGGACGCGTTCAACGCCCGCTGCAGCGATTGCACGTGGACGCCGTTGGAGCCGGGGATCGCAGCCTTCTGCATGGCACGCCTTCAAGGATGTTGATGATCGGCAATGAATGAGGGCAGCGTGGTATTTCGGCGGGGCATTCCCGTCCATCACCCGTTCGGGTGAGACCTGCGGTCCTCCTCAACGATCCTTCCCGGCTGCGGCGAGGCGGGCGCCTGGTCGCCCCGCATGGACAGCGTGCCGCCCCATCGGCATGGTCCGGCGCCTCATGACGGCTTCCCCCATCACCTCCACCGAGGCGTTTCCGGCCGAGCGGCCGGTGCTGCGTCTGCTACCCGGGCGCGACCGCCGCGCCCGCACGGGGCATCCCTGGGTCTTCTCCAACGAGATCGCGATGACGCCGGCGGCCAAGGCGCTGCCGCCCGGCAGCGCCGTCACGGTGGAAGCGGCCGACGGCACGCGCTTCGGCTCCTTCCACTTCAACCCGCACAGCCTGATCGCTGCCCGGCTGCTGTCGCGTGAGCCGCGGGCCAGCCTCGACGCCGGCTTCTGGCGCGCCCGCCTGGCCGAAGCGCTGAGCCTGCGGGAGCGCCTGCGCGACGTGCCCTATTACCGCCTCGCCCACGCCGAGGCGGATGGGCTGCCGGGCCTGGTGCTGGACCGCTACGGCGACGTGGTGGCGCTGCAGGCCAACACCGCCGGCATGGAGGCTGCCACCCCCGCGCTGCTGGAAGCCCTGCTGGACCTGCTGCCGTTGCGCGCCGTGCTGGCCCGCAACGATGCCGGGGTGCGCGCCTTGGAAGGATTGCCGCTGGAAAGCCGGTTGCTGCACGGCACGGAGGCCGCCACCACGATCGAGGAAGGCGGCGTCACCTTCACCGTGGACCCGCTGGGCGGACAGAAAACCGGCTGGTTCTTCGACCAGCGGGAGAACCGCGCCCGCGTCGCCGCCCTCAGCCGCGGGCAGAGCGTGCTGGACGCTTTCTGCCACACCGGCGGCTTCGGCCTGCAGGCGGCGCGCGCCGGCGCCAGCCGGGTCACCCTGCTCGACCGTTCCGAGCACGCCCTGGCCACGGCGCGCGACACCGCCGAGCGCAACGGCCTGGGCGACCGGGTGGAACTGCTGCGCGGGGAAGCCATGGACACCCTGGCCCGGCTGGGAACCGAGGGCCGTCGCTTCGGCGTGGTGGTGTCGGACCCGCCCGCCTTCGCCAAGTCGCGCAAGGACCACCCGGCGGCGCTGCGCGCCTATGAGCAGCTGGCCCGCCGCTCCGCCGTGCTGGTGGAGCCGGGCGGCATCCTGTTCATCGCCTCCTGCTCGCACCATGTCGGCTCGGGCGAGTTCACCGACGTGGTGCTGTCCGGCGTGTTTCGCGCCCGGCGGGAGGCCCGCATCCTGGCCCTGACCGGCGCCGGCCCGGACCATCCCGTGCACCCGCTGCTGCCCGAGAGCGCCTATCTCAAGGGTGTGCTGCTGCACCTGCGCTGACCCGCCCGGCCAGCGGCCAGACGGGTCGCGCCGGCGTCCCGGTGGTCAGCCCGCCGTCCAGCCGCCGTCCACGGACAGCGCCGCGCCGGTAAGAGAGCCGCTGTTGGGGCCGCAGATATAGAGCGCCATCTGCGCGACCTCCTCGATCTCCACCCACTTCTTGCTGGGCTGGCTGTGCAGCAGCACGTCCGTCAGCGCGTGCTCGGCATCCAGCCCTTGCGCCTGCATGATGGCGTCGACCTGCTTTTCCGCCAGCGGGGTGCGCACGAAGCCCGGGCAGATGGCGTTGCAGGTCACGCCGGAGCGGGCGGTTTCCAGCGCCACCACCTTGGTCATGCCGACGATCCCATGCTTGGCCGCGACATAGGCCACCTTGTTGGGCGAGGCCACCAGCCCATGCGCGGAGGCGATGTTCACCACCCGGCCCCAGCCGGCTTCCTTCATCCCCGGCAGCAGCGCGCGCGTGGCATGGAAGGCGGAGGACAGGTTGATCGCGATGATCGCGTCCCACTTTTCTTCCGGGAACTCCTCCACCGGGGCGGTGAACTGGATCCCGGCATTGTTCACCAGGATGTCCACGCGCCCGAGCTCGGCCTGCGCCTGGGCGCACATCCTGCGCACCTCGCGCGGGTCGGACAGGTCGGCGGGGGAATAGGGGGCATCTTCGCCCATCAGCTTGAACAACTCGGCCCGCGCCTGATCGATCTGCCCGGGCGCGCCCAGGCCGTGCAGCATGACCTTGGCGCCCGCGGCGGCGAAGGCCTGCGCGATGCCGAGGCCGATGCCGCTGGTGGAGCCGGTGACCAGGGCCGTGCGGCCTTGCAGGGTACGTTCCATGGGGTCCGTTCTTCCGATCGGGGGAGGGGTGGCGCTGCCTAGGGCAGCAGCCGGGCGAGGCGCGCGAGTTTGCGCGCCCAAGGGCCGGTGACCAGGGGGGCGTAGAATTCCGCCGCCGCCCGCTTCGTTCCTTCCGCCAGGGTGGGGGAGGGAAGCGCCAGCGCTGCCAGGGCGGAAAGCCGCGACCGCTGCGCCACCAGCCTCTGCAGCAGCCCTGCCATCTCCGCTGCGTCGGGCGCCAGCACCCCGGCCCCGAGCAGCCGGCCGCGCGAATCCGCCACCAGCTTCACCAACCCGCCTTCCAGCCCATCGGCCGCGGCACGGTCGGTGGCGGAAAGCGGGAAGCGCTGCGTGCGGACCTCGTGCCCGGCAGCCGCGGCCGCCTCGGCCGTCAGCCCGACCTGCAGCAGCGCCGGCGCGGTGAAGGTGGTGCGGGGCAGGGGGCGGGCGGAAAGCCGCGCCGGCAGCTGGAACAGCAGCGAGCGCAGCAGCAGCCCGGCATGCTCAGCTGCCGTCGCCCCTGGATGCTGCGGGCCGGCGCCCGCCGGATTCGCCGCGCTGCCCGCAGCCCAGACGCGCCGGTTGCTGGGCGAGCGCAGCGCCGCGTTCGTCTCGACCCCCAGCACGGAAAACCGCACCCCGCCCACCGGCAGGTCCAGCGGCGCCAGCCGGGGCACCCGGCCCAGCGCCAGCACCAGGTGCGTGCCCGTGACCCGGCGCCCATCGGCCAGCAGCAGCTCCAGCCCCAGCTCCTGCCGCGCCACCCGCACTGCGGGCTGCCCTTCCAGTACGGTGATGCCGTCCCGTTCCAGCGCGTCCCGCAGCCCCAGGGCGAGGTCCGGGTCCTCCGCCGGCGCGAAGCGCTCCGCGGCCACCACCGTGACGAGGCAGCCGAGCCGGGCATGCGCCTGCGCCAGTTCCAGGGCTTCCGGCCCGCTGCCCAGCATCAGCAGGTGTCCGGGCGGCTGTTCCAGCTGCAGCAGCGTGTCGGGCGTGAGCGCCGACACCTCGCCCAGCCCCATGAGATCGGCCGGCACCAGCGGCTCGGACCCGGCGGCGATCACGCAGCGGCGGAAGCGCCAGCTGCGCCCCCCGGCCTGCAGGCTGCGGGGACCGGCGAAATAGGCGGCGGCGCGCACCACCTCCACGCCCATGCCGGCGAAGCGGGCTTCCGAAACCTCCGGGGCCACAGCCTCCGCCACCGCCCGCAGATGCGCCCGCACCGCGTCCCAGTCCACCGCGAGATCCGCCGCCCGCACCCCGAATCGGCCGCCATCGCGGATCGCCTGCGCGGCCTGCGCGCAGCGCAGCAGCGCCTGCCCGGCCAGCCCGCCGCCGTGCAGGCGGCGTCCGCCCATGCGGTCGCGCTCAAACAGCGTGACACGCAGGCCCAGGGCGGCGGCCAGCGTGGCCACGGCGGTGCCGGCCGTGCCGGCGCCGATCACGGCGATGTCGGTGTCGGGCATGGGGCGGGATACTCGTTCCAGCGTGGCCGCCCGGGGGCGGCGCGGTTCAGGGCCGCCGCCACCGGCCCGGCCGCCACACGGCGGGCAGGCGAAGGGCCCGGTGCGGCGGGGTATCGGTTGACGGCGTGGACACGCCCTCCCTATACAGCGCCACCCGCGCCGGGCCACGCCCCTGGGCGCTGCCCGCGTGCCCGATGTCCGAACCCGTTCGGCAAGGGCCTGCGGTTGCCGTCCCCGGGGTGTGCGGGCCACAACCCCGGCCGCCTTTCTTCGCATCGGAGCCACGTGCCGTGAAGCGTACCTATCAGCCCTCCAAGCTCGTCCGGAAGCGCCGGCACGGCTTCCGCAGCCGCATGGAAACGGTCGGTGGCCGCAAGGTCATCGTCAACCGTCGCGCCAAGGGCCGCAAGCGCCTTTCGGCCTGACGCGGCGGCAACCCGCGGTTCCAGCACCATGGCCCTGCCGCGGCTGAAGCGGCGGCGCGAGTTCCTGCGCGTCGGCAGCGGCGGCAAGCGTGCCGCCCGGTCCAGCCTGGGGTTGCAGGCCCTACCCGGTACGGGCGGGCCGCTGCGGGTGGGCTTCACCGCCACCAAGAAGCTGGGCAATGCCGTGGTGCGCAACCGCGCCAAGCGGCGGCTGCGCGCGGCTGCCCAGGATGTCCTGGGCGGAGCGCCGCCCGAAGGCTGGGACCTCGTGCTTCTCGGGCGCGACGGTACGGCCAGGCGGCCCTATGCCTTATTGCTCGCCGATCTCCGTGGGGCGTTGCGCCAGGCCGGCGTTCTGCCCGGCGGTTCCGGCGACCATGCCCGGCCCCGGCCATCGGCGCCCGCCCGCGACTTCGCGGAGCCGCCGGCATGACACCCGCTGCCGGGGCGCTCACCGTGGCCGTGCATGCCTACCGCTACGGCCTGCGGCCGATCATCGGCAGCCATTGCCGCTTCCACCCGCATTGCAGCGACTTCGCACTGGAAGCGCTGGCCACGCACGGCGGCGCCCGCGGCGCCTGGCTGACGGCCCGGCGCATCCTGCGCTGCCACCCCTGGAACCCGGGCGGCTGGGATCCCGTGCCCCCCGCCCGCGAGAATGATTGAACCATGGACAACAAGCGACTGCTCCTGGCGATCGCGATCTCCGTCGCCATCCTGTTGGGCTTCGAGCTGTGGAAGCGTCCCGGCGTGCAGCAGCAGCAGCAGGCGCAGCAGCAGGCCCAGACGGCACCCACCATGCCGCTGCCGCCCGGCACCGCCTCGCCCGCGCCGACCGCCAACAACGAGTCGCCGGCCCGTGCTGCGGCCGAACACCTGCCGATCGACACGCCGCGCCTGTCCGGCAGCCTGAACCTGCGCGGTGCGCGGCTCGACGACCTCGTGCTGAAGAACTACCGCGAAACGGTGGCGCCGAACTCGCCGCTGGTGCGCATCTTCGCGCCCCGCGAGGAGCTGGCGCCCTATTACGCGCAGTGGGGCTGGACCGCGACGGACGGCCGCACCCGCGTGCCCGACGGTGACACGGACTGGACGGTGCAGGGCGCGGGTCCGCTCGGCCCGGACCGGCCGGTGACGCTGCGCTGGGACAACGGACAGGGCCAGGTCTTCGAGATCGGGCTGTCGGTGGACAGCAACTACATGTTCACCGCCGAGCAGCGCGTCATCAACAGCGCCGCCGAGCCGGTGCAGGTGCTGCCCTGGAGCCGCGTGCGCCGCGAGCGCACCCCCACCACCGCCGGCTACTACATCCTGCACGAGGGTTTCGTCGGCGTGCTCGACGGTCGCCTGCAGGAAGAGAAGTACGCCGCCGCCAAGGATGCCGCCGCCAAGGCGCAGGGCGGTGCCGCCGGCACGGCGCTGGAGCAGGAAACCACCGGCGGCTGGGCCGGCTTCACCGACAAGTACTGGCTGGCGGCCATCGCGCCGACGGACCAGTCCGTGCGCATGCGCGCCGCCTTCCGCCACACGGCGGAAGCCGGGCTGCCCGCCGCCGCGGCCGATCGCTGGCAGGTGGATTTCGCCGCCCCCGCGCCGATCCAGGCCGCGAGCGGCGCCACGGCCACTTTCTCCACGCGCCTCTTCGCCGGCGCCAAGGAAGTGCGGACGCTGGACGCCTATCGCGACGGGCTGGGCATCACCAATTTCGACAAGGCCATCGACTTCGGCTGGTTCTACTTCCTGACCAAGCCGTTCTTCTACGCGATCGACTGGCTGTTCCAGGTGTTCGGCAATTTCGGCATCGCCATCCTGATCTTCACGGTGGCGCTGAAGGCGCTGTTCTTCCCGCTGGCCAGCAAGGCCTACAAGTCCATGGCGCGGATGAAGAATCTCGCGCCCAAGATGCAGGAGATCAAGGAGCGCAACAAGGACGACCCGGCCAAGGCGCAGCAGGAGATGATGGGCCTGTACAAGACGGAGAAGATCAACCCGGCTTCCGGCTGCCTGCCCATCCTGATCCAGATCCCGGTCTTCTTCGCACTCTACAAGGTGCTGTTCGTCACCATCGAGATGCGGCAGGCGCCCTTCTTCGGCTGGATCCGCGACCTCAGCGCGCCGGACCCGACCAACCTGTTCACGCTGTTCGGCCTGATCCCCTGGACGCCGCCCGAGTTCCTGCACATGCCGGCCTGGGCGATCATCATGGGCATCACGATGTTCGTCCAGTTCAAGCTGAACCCGACGCCGCCCGATCCCGTGCAGGCCAAGCTCTTCGCCTTTATGCCGCTGATCTTCACCTTCATGCTGGCGAGCTTCCCGGCCGGGCTGGTGATCTACTGGAGCTGGAACAACCTGCTCTCGGTGGCGCAGCAGTACTACATCTCCCGTCACGAGCGGGCAGAGCGCAAGCAGACCAAGGCCTTGGCGTCGACGTGACGCCGGGGACGATGACGCCCGACGAGGAGCAGGCGGCGGCGCTGGAAGCCGGCCGGCTGCTCTTTGCCCGGCCGTGCGAATTCTTCTTCGCCGCGCAGCAGATCGACAAGCTGCCGCCATCCAGCCTGCCGGAGGTGGCGTTCTGCGGCCGATCCAACGTCGGCAAGTCGTCGCTGGTGAACGCGTTGACCGGGCAGAAGACCCTGGCCCGCGTGTCCAACACGCCCGGCCGCACGAAGCAGCTGAACTTCTTCGACCTGGGCGGGCGGCTGGTGCTGGTGGACATGCCCGGCTACGGCTACGCCCAGGCGTCCAAGGCGGTAAAGGCGGACTGGCAGGGGCTGATGTTCGACTACCTGCGCGGCCGCCCGAACCTGCGCCGCGTGATCCTGCTGATGGATGCCCGCATCGAGACCAAGGCGTCCGACCTCGCCGCCATGGACCTGCTGGGCGAGGCCGCGGTGCCGTTCCAGCTGGTGCTAACCAAGGCGGATGACGCCAAGGCCTACTGGCTGAACAAGCGGCAGGAGGAGATGGCGGCCTTCGTGAAGAAGCGCACCGCCGCGCATCCCACGGTGATCACCACCTCCAGCGAGAACGGGCTGGGCATCCCGGAGCTGCGCGCCGAGATCGCCGCCCTGGCTGCCCCGCCGGACACCGCGCCGGCGACCTGACCACCCGTCGCGCGGGCTGCCGCTGCGGCGCCGCGGGTTGACCCATCCCGCCGCCGCCCCTACAGCCCGCCCGCCCGCCTTCCGGACAGGGAACCGCCCGGTGAACGACGACTCGCCCGCAGAATCGGAACTCCGCATGGAGATCCTGTCCGGCGCGCTGCCCTTCCTGAAGCGCTACGACGACCAGATCGTGGTGGTGAAGTATGGCGGCCACGCCATGGGCGAGGAGGAGGCCGCCGGCCGCTTCGGCCGCGATGTCGCCCTGCTGGAACAGGTCGGCATCAACCCCGTGGTGGTGCATGGCGGCGGGCCGCAGATCAACGCCATGCTCAAGCGGCTGAACGTGCAGTCCACCTTCGTGCAGGGGCTGCGGGTCACCGACGCCCAGATGGTGGACGTGGTCGAGATGGTTCTGGCCGGCAGCGTCAACAAGCAGGTCGCCGACGCCATCACCCGTGCCGGCGCCCTGGCCGTGGGCATCAGCGGCAAGGATGGCGGGCTGATCACCGCCCGCAAGGCGACGCGCACGGTGCGCGACCCCGGCAGCAACCTGGAACAGGTGCTCGACCTCGGCTTCGTGGGCGAGCCGGCCCGGGTGGATACGCGGGTGCTGCGGCTGCTGATCGGCGCCGACATCGTGCCGGTCGTGGCACCGCTGGGCGTGGACGAGCGCGGTCAGACCTACAACATCAACGCCGACACCGTGGCGGGCGCTATTGCCGGGGCCCTGCGCGCCGCGCGGCTGCTGATGCTGACGGACGTGCCGGGCGTGCTGGACGGCGACAAGCAGCTGATCCCGGAAATGACGGTGGCCGAGGTCCGCGCCGGCATCGCGAACGGCATGATCTCGGGCGGCATGATCCCCAAGGTGGAAACCTGCATCGCCGCGATCGAGGGCGGCGTGGAAGGGGCGGTGATCCTGGATGGGCGCGTGCCGCATGCCGTGCTGGCGGAACTCTTCACCGAGTCCGGCCCGGGTACGCTGATCAAGCCCTGACAGGCAACGCCCGGCGCGGCCCGGTGGGCTGGCCACGCCGCCGTGTTGCGCCTACGCCGCTGCGGCCCGGCCCAGCGTGCCTCAGCCGTGGCGCAGCAGGTCGATCTGCCAGCGCATTTCCTCCTCGCTCATCGGCCAACCGTCGCCGCCAGCAAGGACCTGCCCGGCCACGGAGGCCTGCAGGCGCGCGGCGGCTTGCGGCGACAGTCCGGCCTGCCAGCACAGGCTGACCAGGGCCTTGTTGTTGCGCTGCTGGAAGGCGCGTGTCACTCCCTGCGGCTTCAGTCCGGTGCGCCTGGCCAGCACAGTGATGCAGTCATCCACCAGGTTGTGCGCCAGTGCCCGCACGAACCCGTCCTCGCCGACGGCGGCCGGCAGTTCGGGCGGTTGCAGCCGTTCCGCCAGACGGCGATGCAGCTCCTCCGCGAGTTCCGGGCCGAGATCGGTCCGGGCCGCCAGCACGCGCAGCAGTTCCTCCGCTACGAAGCCCGCCAGGGCGCGGGCGGCGGGCGCCGTCAGCCGGGGCCGTTCCACCAAGGCGAGGTGCCAGGTGCTACGCTCCGCCGCGCGCAGCACCAGCGCATCCAGCGTGGCTTCCCGGATCGCCGCGGACGTGTTGGCGAGCAGCGCGCCGATGGCCGCATCATCCGCGCTGGCAGCGATGGCATCCGACAGCACTTCGCTGAGGGCCGGACGTCGGGCGATGGCAGCGAGGGTTTCCGGCTGAGGCGGCGCGGCCACCAGCGCCAGGAGGTCGGCCTCGCTCAGCAGCGGCGACAGGCGCAGGATCGGCTCGGCCACGGACATCCGCAGGTCGCGCGCGAGCTGCAGGATCAGCCCGCGCGGCGCCACCGGCATCTCGGCCACGATCTCGGCGATGGTGGCACGCACGCATTCCGCCTGGTCGTTCACCAGCAGCGTCAGCGTTTCCCAGGTTTGCCGGCGCAGCCGGTCCAGCGTCTCCCCGTCCAGCTCCGGCGCCATCGCGGCGATCTTGGCCGCCAGCACCTTGCGGACCCGGGCATCCTCGTCCTGCGCCAGGATGCGGTCGGCCATGGCGGGGGTGGCGAGGTTGGCCGCCACCGCCACCCGCACGCTGCGCGCCGGGTCATTGGCCAGGAAGAACAGCAGCTCCGGCGCGGTTTCCCGGCGTGAGGCGACCACGGTGCGCGACGCCTCGTCCCCGCAGGGGTTGAGGTCGCGTCCCGGCAGAACTCCGTGCCGGAGACTCAACCCACCGTCTCCGGCACCGGAGGGAAAGGCGAGGACGGGTCGATGACCCAGCAACCTGGGCCACGGCGCTTGGCCGCGTACATGGCGGTGTCGGCCCGGGCCAGCAGGCTGGCAGGGGCGTCCGCCCGACCCGGCCCGGCCAGGGCGATGCCGATGCTCATCGATAGGGGCCGGGCGCCCGGCGCGACGATGTCGGCCAGCCCCCGCGCGACCTCGTGCAGCAGGCCCTCGGCGCGCAGGCCCGACGCGGTGGCGTCCACACCGTCCAGCCAGAGCGCGAACTCGTCGCCGCCGAAGCGCGCCGCGAGGTCCCCAAGGCGAACCCCGTCGCGCAGAATCACGCCCACCCGACGCAGCACGGCGTCGCCCATCTCGTGTCCCAGCAGGTCGTTGACCGGCTTGAAGTTGTCGAGATCCACGAAGAACACCGCTCCCAGGGGGCCCGGGCGCTCCAGGCGGCGGTCGAGGTCGAACAGGAAGGCGCGGCGGTTCAGCAGCCCGGTCAGCGGGTCGGTGCGCGCCTGGTGCTCCAGCTCCCGCTGCTGCGCCTCGTTGGCCAGCAGGGCGCGCAGCAGCTCGCCGGTGGAGCGCAGCAGGTCCTCGTCGTCGGCGTCCCAGGGGCGGGACTCCATGGGGCGCCACGCGGCGAGCAGCGTGGCTTGGCCGTTCTGGGCCCCGTGCGGCAGCAGCGCCAGCGGCTGGCCGTCCAGCAGCAGGAAGCGGTCTTCGCGCAGCGTTTCCAACCCCGGCGGCAAGGGGCCTGGCTGCCCCGCGGCGTGCAGCACCGTCGGCGACATCCGGGGATCGATGCTCAGCACGGCCACGCCGTGGCACCCCAGGGCCGGCAGCATGGCACGCAGCGCGGCCTGCAGGCGGTCGCCGGGCGAGCGCTCCTCCCGCACGCGGCGGACCAAGTGATCCAGCGCCGCCGAGCGGCGCAACGCGGCCGCGGCGGCTTCGGCCTGCGCCTCTTCCCGGGACACGTCGCCCCCCGCACCGCGCAGCCCCACCGCCTCGCCCTGCGCATCCCGCAACGGCGCGAGATTGACGCGGAAGCAGCGGCGGCTGCCATCCGCACCCCGGACCCAGGCGGTCAGCCCGCGCGCGGCGCGGTCGAAGGGCAGGGGCCCCGGCGTTTCCAGCAAGGCCGCCAGCGGCTGCCCGAGCAGGGAGGTCGCGGGGCGTCCCAGCAGGGGGTCGGGCGCCAGGAAGGTCAGCCGCCCCAGCTCGTCAGCCTCGAACAACAGGTCGGCCGCCAGGGTGGCGAGGTCGCGCCAGCGGACGCGCGATTCCAGCAGCGCCGCGTGCAGTGGCCGGGCCAGCGCCGGGCTGGCATTCGGGGGCAGGAGGTCGGTGCCGTCCATCCTCGCCTTCATGCCGCGCCGCCGATGAAGGTCCGGTGAACGCGGCCGGCGTTCCGGCGACGTTGACAGCATCCCGACCGCGATGTGACACGGGCCGGCCACCGCCAGGACCCCCGGGACATGGACCAATCCGCGCTGCGATCCACCATTGAGGGCCTCTGGGAGCGCCGCGCCGAGCTGTCCCCGGCCACCGCCGGCGCCGAGCGCGCCGCGGTGGAGGAATCGCTGGAACTGCTCGACTCCGGCCGTGCCCGCGTCGCCGAGCCGGACGGGCAGGGCGGCTGGTGGGTCAACCAGTGGCTCAAGCAGGCCGTGCTGCTCAGCTTCCGGTTGGAAGACAACACCCAGCGTGCGGCCGAGGGCGCCGGGGCCTGGGACAAGGTGCCGTTGAAGTGGCAGGGCTGGAACGCCGACCATTTCACCGCCGCCGGCTTCCGGGCGGTGCCCGGCGCTGTGGCGCGCCGTTCCGCCTTTATCGCGCCCAACGTGATCCTGATGCCCAGCTTCGTGAACGTGGGCGCCTATGTGGACAGCGGCACCATGGTGGACACCTGGGCTACGATCGGTTCCTGCGCCCAGATCGGGAAGAACTGCCACATCTCCGGCGGCGTCGGCATTGGCGGCGTGCTGGAGCCGCTGCAGGCCAACCCCGTGGTGATCGAGGACGACTGCTTCGTCGGCGCCCGCTCCGAGGTGGCGGAGGGCGTGATCGTCGGCCAGGGTTCCGTGCTGAGCATGGGTGTGTTCCTGGGCGCTTCCACCAAGATCATCGACCGCGCCACGGGCGAGGTCTTCACCGGCCGCGTACCGCCCTTTTCCGTGGTGGTGCCCGGCAGCCTGCCCGGCCGCGCCCTGCCGGACGGCACCCCTGGCCCTTCGCTGTACTGCGCCGTGATCGTGAAGCGGGTGGACGCCCGCACGCGCGAGAAGACTTCCATCAACGACCTGCTGCGCGACTGAGCCGCGCCCCCGCATGGACCCGCTGCCGCTCGCCCAGGCCCTGATCCGCTGCCGCTCCGTCACCCCGCGGGATGACGGCGCGATGGCGGTGCTGGAGGCGGCGCTGGAACCGCTGGGCTTCGCCTGCACCCGGCTGCGCTTCAACGAGACCGAGAACCTCTTTGCCCGGCGCGGCGCGGCGGGGCCGCATCTCTGCTTCGCCGGCCATGTGGACGTGGTGCCGCCCGGCGGCGAGGAGCGAGCCGACGGCTCCTTTGCCGGCTGGCGGCACGATCCCTTCGCGGCAACCGTGGAGGACGGGGTGCTCTTTGGCCGCGGCGCCACCGACATGAAGGGTGGCGTGGCGGCCATGGTGGCGGCCGCCGCGGCGCCGCAAGCGCGCGGCAGCCTCAGCTTCCTGATCACCGGCGACGAGGAAGGGCCTGCCCGCGACGGCACGGTACGCGTGCTGGACTGGATGGCCACCCACGGACACGTCCCCGACATGTGCCTGGTGGGCGAACCCACCTCCACCGCGCGGCTGGGCGACACGATCAAGATTGGCCGCCGCGGCAGCCTGAACGCCGCCATCACCGTGCACGGCACCCAGGGCCACGTCGCCTACCCGCAGCGCGCCGACAACCCCGTGCACCGGATGATCCGCGCCCTCGGCCGGCTCACGGCGGCGCCGTTGGACGAGGGCACGGAATGGTTCCAGCCCTCCTCGCTGCAGGTGACCGGGATCGATGTCGGCAATCCCGCCACCAACGTCATCCCCGCGGCCGCAAGGGCCGGGCTGAACATCCGCTTCAACGACCTCCACACGGCGGCCAGCCTGGAAGTCCTGCTGCGCGAAGCCCTGGCCGCGGAGGCACCCCGGCACGACCTGTCCCTGGACTGTTCCGGCGAGGCCTTCCTGACCCGCCCCGGTCCCTTCGTGGACGCGCTGCGCCGGGCCGTGCGCGCCATCACCGGGGAAGAGCCGCGCCTGGACACCGGCGGCGGCACCTCCGATGCCCGCTTCGTGGCGCGCTACTGCCCGGTGGCGGAACTGGGCGCCGTCGGCACCACCATGCACCAGCTGGACGAGCGCACCCCCGTGGCGGAACTGCGCGCCCTGGCGACGCTCTACGCCGCCGTGGTGGCGGAGTGCCTGGGCTGAACGCTCCCGCGCCGCCCGATCCGGCTTCGCCGGCAGAACCGACGCTGGCGGTGCAGCTGGTCTGCGGCCTGCGCGCGACGCTGCTGCTGATGCGCGGGCGGGTCGAGGGGCTGCTCTTCGCCTCCTTGTCGCGCAGCGGCGCGGCGCGTTCCTTCTGGGCGGCGGCGATCTGCCTGCCCATTTTCGTGCTGCTGCGCCTGTCGGATCCCACCCTGGCGGAGGGCGACCCGACCCGTCGCTGGATCGCGGAACTGGCCGCCTACGCCGCCGCCTGGAGCGGGTTCGCGCTGGCGTCCCAACGGCTCGCCGCCGCCTGGGGCCGCGCGCCGCTCTGGCCGCGCTTCCTGGCGGCCTGGAACTGGATGAGCCTGGGCCAGTACGCACTGCTCGTGCTGATCAGCCTGATCCCCGACGGCCCGGTGGCCAATGCCGCGCAGCTCGCCGTGTTCGGCTACGTGCTGTGGCTGGAGTGGTTCGTGGCGCGCATCGGGCTGCGGCTGCACAAGGGGCCGGCGCTGGTCGTGGTGGCACTGGACCTCGTGATCAGCCTGTTGCTCAACGGCACCGTGGACGCGCTGGCCCGCGGCCTCCCGCGCTGACCCGACGGCATCGCCGTCAGCACCACTCCGGTGCGGGCTCGTAGCGCACCGCGGTCAGGCACAGCCCCTGCGCCGGCGCGGTTTGCCCGGCGCGGCCGCGGTCGCGCGCGTCCAGCACGGCGCGCGGCCATTCCACCGGTTGCCGCCCCAGCCCCACCTGCGCCAGCGTGCCCACCAGGTTGCGTACCTGGTGGTGCAGGAAGGAGCGCGCTTCCGCGATGATCTCGATCTCGGGGCCGAAGCGGCTGACATCCAGCCGGTCCAGCGTGCGCAGCGCGTCCTTGGCCTGGCAGGAACTCGCCCGGAAGGAGGAGAAGTCGTGCCGCCCCAGCAAGGTCTGCGCCGCCGCGTGCATCGCCGCCGCGTCCAGCGGCCGCGGCACGTGCCAGACCCGCCCGAAATCCAGCGCCGCTCGCGCCTGCCGGTTCAGGATGCGGTAGCGGTAGGCGCGCCCCGTAGCGGAGAAGCGGGCGTTCCACCCCTCCGGCGCGCGGGCGGCGGCCACCACTGCCACGGGGTGCGGCAGCAGGTGAAAGTTCAGCGCCTCGCGCAGCCGCCCCGGCGGCAGGTCGGCGGCCACCTCCAGCTGCACCACCTGGCCCACGGCGTGCACCCCGGCATCGGTGCGGCCCGCCGCCGTGGTGCTGGCCACGCGGTCGTGGTTCAGCGCGCCCGCGGCTTCCTCGATCACCTGCTGGATCGACAGCGCGTTCTCCTGCCGCTGCCAGCCCGCGAAGGGGCTGCCGTCGTATTCCACCAGCAGGGCGTAGGACGGCATCCGGCTCAGCCCAGCACGGTGCCGGCGGGCAGGGGGCGGCCGCGCAGGAACTCCGCCGCCTCCATGGCGCCGCGGCCGGCCCGTTGCAGCCGCAGCAAGGTCAGCGCGGTGCCGTTGCCGCAGGCCACCCGCGGCGTCCCGTCCAGCACCGTGCCCGGCGCGGCCCCGGGCTCGCCCGCCGCGGGAATGGCGGCCAGCAGGCGGATCGTGTCCTCGCCCAGGCGGAACTGCGCCCCGGGCCAGGGAGTCATGGCCCGGACGCGGCGGTCCAGCGCCGCGGCGTCCTTCCGCCAGTCCAGGACGGCATCGGCCTTGCTCAGCTTCGGGGCATAGGTGACGCCGGCCTCGGGCTGCGGCACCGGGGCGGGCGCCTCGTCCAGCGCCCGCAGGATCAGCCGTGCGCCGATCTCGGCCAGCCGGTCATGCACCGCGGCGGTGGTGTCGCGCGGGTCGATCGGCGTGCTTTCCGCCAGCAGCATCGGGCCGGTGTCCAGCCCGGCCTCCATCTGCATGATGGTGACGCCCGTCTCGGCATCGCCGGCCAGCACGGCGGCGTGGATCGGCGCCGCCCCGCGCCAGCGCGGCAGCAGCGAGGCGTGGATGTTCAGGCAGCCCCGGCGCGGCGCGTCCAGCATGGGCTGCGGCAGGATCAGCCCGTAGGCCGCCACCACCGCCGCCTCCAGTTCCAGCGCCGCGAAGGCGGCATGCTCGGCTTCGTCGCGCTTCACCCGGGCGGGGGTGCGGACGGGCAGGCCGAGTTCCAGCGCGGCGCGATGCACGGGGCAGGGGGTTTCGCGTTGCCCGCGCCCGGCCGGGCGAGGCGGCTGGCAGTACACCGCCGCGACCTCATGCCCCGCGGCCACCAGCGCCTGCAGCGCCGGCACCGCGAAATCCGGACTTCCCATGAAGGCCAGGCGCATGGGGGCGCTCAGTCCTCGTCCCGCTCGCGCGCCTTGTTCTTCTGGTCCTTCAGGAACTTGCGCGTCAGCATGTTGCGCTTCAGCGGGGTCAGGTGGTCCAGGAACAGCACGCCGTCGAGGTGGTCGATCTCGTGCTGCAGGCAGGTGGCCAGCAGCCCTTCCGCCACCAGCTCGTGCTTCGCGCCTTCCAGGTCGCGCCAGCGCACCTTCACCCGCTCCGGCCGCTCCACATCGGCGTAAAGGCCGGGAATGGACAGGCAGCCTTCCTCGCGCGTGGCCAGCTCGCGCGAGCGTTCCACGATCTCGGGGTTCACCAGCACCATCGGCTCCGGCTTCTCGTCCGGCTGCAGGTCCACCACGGCCAGCCGCAGCAGCTCGCCCACCTGCGGCGCGGCGAGGCCGATGCCGGGGGCCTCGTACATCGCGGCCAGCATGCGCGGCGCCAGGGCGCGCACGGCGTCGCCGTCGCCCTCCGCAACGGGACGGGCCTTGGCGCGCAACCGGGCATCGGGCAGCAGCAGGATCGGGATCAGGGGGGCGTCGGTCGCCATAGGGAGGCATCTAGGGTACCGGCCCCCGCACTGGCAACGGTGCGCCTCCCGCCGCCCCGGACATGGCCGCCCTGCGGGGGCGTGGGCAGGGAAGCGTTGGGTCAGGGACACCGCGGCTGCCGTACGGCCGGGCCGCCGTGGCGCAGCGCCCCGTGGAAACCCGAGAGGACCAAAGGGCCGGTGCGGCCGGCACCTCCTCGCGTCTAACCCCTTGCATCCGCTGGCCGTGGCCCCGACCTATGACGGGCGTTCCGGTGCTTCGGGCCGGGCGCAGGTCTCGCTCACACGAGGAGGCACCATCCGTGTCGCGTCCATCCGTTTTCGGCTCACCGCTGTTTCTCGGCTTCGACCATCTCGAGCAGATGCTCGACCGGGTGCAGAAGAACGCCGACGGCTACCCACCCTACAACATCGAGCAGATCGCATCCGACCGGTTGCGCATCACGCTCGCGGTCGCCGGGTTTTCCATGGACGATCTCCAGATCACCCAGGAAGATAACCAGCTCGTGATCCGCGGCCGTTCGCGCGACGAGGGCGAGGGCCGTATCTTCCTGCATCGCGGCATCGCCGCCCGGCAGTTCCAGCGCGCCTTCGTGCTGGCCGAGGGCATCGAGGTCGAGGGCGCCTGGCTCGACAACGGGTTGTTGCACGTCGACCTCCGCCGCCCGCAGCCGGAAACCCGGGTCCGCACGATCCGGATCAACGGCGCGGGCCGACCGGTCGTGGACGGCGAAACCTGAACCCCTGCGCCGGGACGGCGTTGCATCCTTGAACGGGTGACCTTGCCGCGTCGCGGGAGGGCACCCCTGGGGGAGTTTTCAGACCCATGAACCAGACCAACGAACAGCCGCCCCTGCGCGGCCTTTCCCCGGCTGACTGGGCCAGCTTCGGCCTGGAACAGATCGCCTATGTCCGCCCGGTGGTGGTGGACGGGGTGCAGGCCGTGGCGATCCACTCCGCCGACGGGACGCCGATCGGCGCGGCCCCGACCCTGGACCTCGCGGTGGCGGCCATCATCCAGCACGAGATGGAGCCGGCCCGGCTCCACTGAGGAGAGCCGGCCCGGCCGGGGCGGCCATGCCGGTCCGGCCGCCGGCCGGTCCTTACTGCGCCGCGAGGCTACGCTGCAGCCGCGCGATGGCGCCGGGCAGCCCACGAACCGTCAACACCCGGCCGGTCTCGTTGTAGTCTTCCGACAGTACCCGGGCGCTCTCGTAGACTTCGCCGATCAGGCCCTGCTTGGCGTAGGGCAGGGTCAGCACGTCCTCCACCATCGCCGCCTCGAAGAAGGCGATGATGGTGTCGCGCAGGGCGCTGACATCCTCGGGTGCATGCGCGGACAGCATGATGGCGTCCGGGTGCTTTTCCGCCAGCGCGGCGCGCGCCGCGGCATCCACCCGGTCCATCTTGTTCAGCACCAGGCGCGACGGCACCACCTCCGCCCCGATCTCCCGCAGCACGCTGCGGCTGACCTCCAGCTGCGCCTCGTAGGTTGGGTCCGAGGCGTCCACCACGTAGAGCAGCAGCGACGCTTCCAGCGCTTCCGTCAGGGTGGAGCGGAAAGAGGCCACGAGGTCGTGCGGCAGCTGCTTGATGAAGCCCACCGTGTCGGACACCAGGATGCGCGGCCGGGTTTCCGGCTGCAGGATGCGCACGGTGGTGTCGAGCGTGGCGAAGAGCTTGTCCTCCACCAGCACTTGGCTGCCGGTCAGCGCCCGCATCAGCGACGACTTGCCGGCATTGGTGTAGCCCACCAGGGCGACCCGCAACTGGTCGCGCCGGGCGGCGCGACGGTTGTCGCTGTCGCGCTGCACCGCTTCCAGCTGTTCCTTCAACTCGGCCAGGCGGTCGCGGATCTTGCGGCGGTCCAGGTCGAGGTTGCTTTCGCCGGCGCCCGGTCCCTGCTGCCGCCCGCCCCCGGTGGCGGATTCGCGCAGGCGCGGCGCGACATACTTCAGCCGCGCCATCTCGACCTGCAGCTTGGCTTCGCGGGTATTGGCGTGACGGTGGAAGATCTCGACGATCACGCCCGTGCGGTCCAACACCTGCGCGCCGGTGGCGCGTTCCAGATTGCGGATCTGGCTGGGCGAAAGCTCGTGGTCCACGATCACGAATTCCGGCCGGGGAGCCGCTTCCTCCTCGGGCTCAGCCTCGGGCGAGCTGTCCGCCGCGCCTTCGAAGCGCTGCCGCGCCTTGGAACGTGGCGGCGGCGCCATACTGCCGACCACGCCGGTGCCGCCGGTCAGCGCCGCCAGTTCCGCCAACTTGCCGCTGCCCAGCAGCGCCCCGGCGCCTGTGCCTTCGCGCCGTTGCGACACCGTGCCCACCACCTCGTAGCCGAGCGTCTTCACCAGCCGGCCGAGTTCTTCCAGGCTGGCTTCGTGCGCGACGTCATCGACGTCCGGTGTCTGGATGCCCACGAGAACGGCACGCGGGGTGGCTGGTCTGGTCTCCATGCCGGCGGCTCTAGCACGGATCGGCCCGCAGCGCCGAACCGGAGCCTACCCGATCCTTCACGCCTCCCGGCGCTCCGCGACGGTCACCCTGCGGCCCTGGACCGCACCCGCCCCGCGTCAGTAGGCCGAGACCATCTTCTCGCGCTTGCGCTGCACGGAGCTCGGGATGCGCAGCGCCTCCCGGTACTTGGCCACCGTGCGCCGGGCGATGTCCACGCCCTCTGCCCGCAGCCGCTCCACGATGGCGTCGTCGGACAGGATGTCGTCCGGCCGTTCCGCGCCGATCATGTCGCGGATGCGGTAGCGGATCGCCTCGGCGGAGAAGGTCTCACCGGTGGTGCCGGCGATGGCCGTGGTGAAGAAGAACTTCAGCTCGAAGGTGCCGCGCGGGGTGGCGATGTACTTGTTGGCGGTGACGCGGGACACGGTGCTCTCGTGCATCTCCACCACCTCCGCCACGTCGCGCAGGATCAGCGGGCGCAGATGCGCGATGCCGTGCTGGAAGAAGCCGTCCTGCCGGCGGACGATCTCGGCCGAGACCTTCAGGATGGTGCTGGCGCGCTGTTCCAGCGACTTCACCAGCCAGTTCGCCGTTTGCAGCCGCTCCGCCAGGAAGGCCCGCTCCTCGCGTGAGCGCAGAGCGGTGTGGACCTGGGCGTGGAAGCCGCGGTTCACCAGCACGCGCGGCAGGGTTTCGGGGTTCAGCTCCAGCGTCCAGCCGCCATCCGGGCCCCGGCGCATCAGCACGTCCGGCACCATGGTGGGGGCCGGGGTATCGTCGAAGGAACAGCCGGGCTTGGGGTCCAGCCGCTTGATCTCCGCGACCATCTCCGTCAGGTCGGCGAGGTCCACGCCGCAGGCGCGCAGCAGCGCCCCGGTGTCGCGGCGGGCCAGCAGGTCCAGGTTCTCCAGCAGCGCCTGCATCGCCGGGTCCAGCCGGTTGCGCTCCGCCAGCTGCGCCCCGAGGCATTCCGCCAGGTCGCGGCAGAACAGTCCCACTGGCTCGAAGCGCTGCATGCGCGCGCGCACCGCGGCGACCTCGGCTTCCTCGCAGCCCAGCGCGGGGGCGATCACCGCATCGGTCACGGCGACGCGCCCGGCCGGGTCGAGCAGGGCGATGAACTGCCCGGCGATCAGCCGCTCGCGCGGCGTGCCGAAGGCGAGGCGCGCCTGTTCCGCCAGCTCCTCGCGCAGGGAGCGCGGCCGTTCCCGCGCCAGCTCGTCGATGCCGCGCTCATCCTCCTCGAAGCCCTGGCCGGCGCCACGGGAGGGCATCGCCGCGTCCGCGGCCTCGTAGAGGTTGTGCGTGTCGTGCAGGTCCAGCGACGAAGCGCTGGTGCCGGCTTCGCCATCCACCGGCGCATCGTCGCCGATCGAACTGACGGCGAGTCCGGCTTCCGGCCCGGCATCCTCGGCGAAACCGGCGGGCTCGCTTTCTTCCCGCTCCAGCAGCGGGTTGCGCTCCAACTCCTCCTCCACGAAGGCCACGACTTCCAGGTTGGAGGATTGCAGCAGCTTGATCGCCTGCCGCAGCTGCGGCGTCATCACCAGCGATTGCGAGTGCCGCAGGTCCAGCCGAGGGCCGAGGGAGAACGCCATGGCTAGAGCGCGAAGCGCTCCCCCAGGTAGACCTTGCGCACGCCCTCATGCGCGACGACGTCGTGCGGGCTGCCCTCCATGAGCACCTGGCCCTCGTGGAGGATATAGGCGCGGTCGATGATCTCCAGCGTTTCGCGGACGTTGTGGTCGGTGATCAGCACCCCGATGCCGCGATCCTTCAGGTGCTTCACGAGGTCGCGGATTTCGCCCACCGCGATCGGGTCGATGCCGGCCAGTGGCTCGTCCAGCAGGATGTAGTCGGGATGCGTCGCCAGCGCGCGGGCGATCTCGCAGCGCCGCCGCTCACCGCCCGACAGCGCCAGCGCCGGCGAGCGGCGCAGATGGGCGATGCCGAATTCGGCCAGCAGCCCGTCCAGCATCTGCTCGCGCCGCTCGCGCTGCGGCTCCACGACCTCGAGCGCAGCGCGGATGTTGTTCTCCACGGACAGGCCCCGGAAGATCGAGGCTTCCTGCGGCAGGTAACCCAGCCCGAGGCGCGCGCGGCGGTACATGGGCAGCATGGTGACGTCGTGACCGTCGAGGAAGACCTGACCCTCGTCCGGCCGCACCAGCCCGGTCATCATGTAGAAGGTGGTGGTCTTGCCCGCGCCATTCGGCCCGAGCAGCCCCACCGCCTCGCCGCGGCGCAGGCTGATGGACACGTTCTTCACCACCGAGCGCTTCTTGAAGCGCTTGCCCAGCCCCTTGGCGACCAGCCCGCCGGAGCCTTCCACCGGCCTCAGCCGGTCCTCGCGCGCGGCGCTCATCGCGCGGCCCCCGGGGCCGGGGCGTTGCCGGCGGGAGCGTTGCGGTTCGGGGTGCCCCGGGCGGGGGCGTTGCCGCCGGCCGGCGGGGTCTGCGCCGCCGGGCGGTTGCGTCCCGGCGCGGCGCCGGCGGCGAGGTTGCTGCCGCTGCCGGGCAGCACCAGCCCCTGCACCCGGCTGCCGGGGGCAGCCACCAGCCGCGCCACGCCGGAGCGCAGGTTCACGATAGCCTCGGCGCCGTTGAGCTGGTTGTCGCCACGGGTGATCCGGACATTGCCCAGCACGCGGGCGGTGCCGTTCACCGGGCTGTACACGGCGCGGTCGCCACGCACGACCTCGGCCTCGGTACGGATCTCCACGTTGCCGAACACTTCCACGCGGTCGAGCTTGGAGCCTTCGCCCGGCACCGGGCGCTGCGCGGCAGGCGCCGGCTGTCCCGGGCGGGCCGGGGGACGCGCGGCCACCGGTTGGGGCCGCGGCGGGGGCGCCTGTTCCAGGAAGTAGCCCACCAGCGTGTCGGCGTTGATGCGCCGGTTGTCCTCGGTGACCACGGCGGCGGCGCCACGCGCCACGGCCATCCGCCGGCCGGACCAGTATTCCAGGCTGTCGCGGGCCGTGATGGTGTCCTGCGGCGTGGTCAGCTTCAGGTCGCGGCCCGTCAGCACCATCACTGCCTGATCCATGTCGTACACGGCGCGGTCGCCCTGGGCGCGGTCGGTGGCGGTGCTGATGCGCACACTGCCCTCCGCCTCCATGCGCCAGATCTCGCCGCCCGAGAGCGGCGTGTCGGCCGCCGCCGGCGCCCCGCTCGCTGCCGGAGCGGCCGGGGCCGCCTGGCCGCCGCGGTTGCGGTAGCGCGCGATCAGCCGGTCGGCTTCCAGCGTCACGCCGTCGCGGATCGCGCGGGCATTGCCGCGGGCAATCACCACCTGCTCACCCTGCCGCCACTCGATGCCATTGGTGGAGGTGACCTCGACCGGCCCGCCCTGGGTCATGTCCAGGCCCTGAGCCAGCACCGGCCCCGGCAGCGCCGCCGCGACCAGCAGCAGCAGGCCGGCGGCCGCGTTGCGACGGGGGGAGATGGCGCGGGTCACCGGCTGCCCTCCAGCATGGCGTGGGTGTTGCCGGTGAAGAAAACCACCTGCCCGCTGTTCTCCAACCGGAAGCCATCCGCCGTCAGCGTGCCGAACGGACCCTGCGCTGCCACCGGCCTGTCGCCCTCGGCACGGCCGAGCCTGGATTCGATGCGCGCCGCCGCCGTCCGCATGGTGGTGCCGTTGTCGTGCCAAACCGTCACGTTGCCTTCCAGATCCAGCAGGTCGGCCGGCCTGTTGTACAGCCCGCGCTCGCTTTCCAGCAGCACCCAGGCGCCGTTGGCCAGGGTCATGTCAGCCCGGGGCGCATCCAGCGCGATCGGGGCGTCGCTGGCGGGCTGCGTGGCCGAGGCGGCGGTGACGTCGAAGGGCCGGTTCTGCTCGTCGATGCCCTGGTAGCGCGGCGACACCACCCGGATGGCGTCCGCCATGCCCTGGGTCACCCGGCGAAACGACAGCCGCGCCCGGTCTTCCGCGCGGTCCAGCTCCGGCCACAGCGCCACGGCCGCGAGCAGCCCCAGCGCGCCCACCGGCAGCAGCACCTTGGCGGCCCGCAACAACCAGCGCCGGCGCAGAAGCGAACCGCGCGTCGGCCGCCGGCGCGCGCGCGACGGCAGCGGCAGATCGCGCGACGCGGCGTCCCGGGCGGGAAAGGGCAGGGGGGCGACGCCGCCGCCCTGCGGGCCGGACGCGCCGCTCATGCGACCCCCGCGCGCAAAAGGTCGTGGATGTGCAGCAGCCCCACCGGCACGCCGTCCGCATCGGTCACGAACAGGGCGGTGATGCTGCGTTCGTTCATCACGCGCAGCGCTTCCACTGCCAACGCGTCGGGCGCCGTGGTGCGCGGCTCGCGCGTCATCACCTCCCGCACCTCCCGCCCGAGCAGGTCGTCGATCCCGGCATCCAGGGCGCGGCGCAGGTCGCCGTCGGTGATCACCCCGGCCAGGCGGCCGTGCTCCACGATGCCCAGGCAGCCCAGGCTCTTGCGCGTCATGGCCACCAGAGCCGCGTCCATGCGCATGTCCGGGGGCACGAGTGGCACGGAGTCGCCGGCATGCATCAGCTCGCGCACCCGCATCAGCCGGGCGCCCAGCTTGCCGCCGGGGTGGAAGACACGGAAATCGGCGGCGGTGAAGCCGCGGCGTTCCAGCAGGGCCACCGCCAGCGCATCGCCCAGCGCCAGCTGCATGGTGGTGGAGGTGGTGGGCGCCAGCCCCATCGGGCAGGCTTCCGGCGCCTGCGGCAGCACCAGCGCCACGTCGGCGGTGCGGCCCAGCGTGCTGTCCGCCCGTCCCACCATGGCCACCAGCGGCAAGGCGAAGCGACGGGCATGCCCCACCAGATCCGCCAACTCGCTGGTTTCGCCGCTGTTGGAGATGGCCAGCACGGCATCCCCCGCCACGATCATCCCGAGGTCGCCATGCGAGGCTTCGGCGGGGTGCACGAACTGCGCCGGCGTGCCGGTGGAGGCCAGGGTCGCCGCGACCTTGCGCGCGACGTGGCCGGACTTGCCCATGCCCGACACCACCACGCGGCCGGTGGCCGAACCCAGCAGCGACACCGCCTGCCGGAAGCGCCCGTCCAGCGACGCCGCCAGGGCCGAGAGCCCCGCGGCCTCGATCTCCAGCACGCGTCGGCCGACCAGCAGGTCGGGATCGGGAAAGGGTGCGTTCACGCCCGCGTTATGCGGCGCGGCGGGCAGCGGGTCAACGCGCGCGGCATCCTGCTGGACAAGAACCATGCCAAATCCCCTGCTGGAACACCATCAATGGGCGAAGATGTCGGGATCGCCGTAGCCCAGGAGATCCAGCTGCCCCCGGAAGGGCAGGAAATGGCAGCAGGCTTCCGCCAGTTCCAGGCGTCCCTCGCGGCGCAGCATGCCTTCCAGGCGGTTCCACAGCGCATGCAGGTGCAGCACGTCGGACGCCGCATAGCTCAGTTGCTCGGCGCTCAGCTCGGCCGCGCCCCAGTCGCTGCTCTGCTGCTGCTTGGAAATATCCACGCCCAGCAATTCCCGGCACAGTTCCTTCAGTCCGTGCCGATCGGTGAAGGTCCGCACCAGCCGCGACGCCACCTTGGTGCAGCGCACCGGCGCGGTGTGCACGCCCAGCGCGTGCCGCAGCACCGCCACGTCGAATCGCGCAAAATGGAACAGCTTGATGCGTGCAGGGTCGGCCAGCAGCCGCTTCAGGTTCGGGCAATCGTCGCCTCGCCCACCCAGTTCCCGCGGCACGATCTGCACGAGATGCGCGCTACCGTCGCCGGCAGAAAGCTGCACGAGACAGAGACGGTCGCGATGCGGGTTGAGGCCCATCGTTTCCGTATCCACGGCCACCACCGGGCCGAGGTCGAGATCGTCGGGCAGGTCATGCCGGTACAGGCGGATCGCGGCGTTGGGCATGAACACTGTGCTCCCCAAAGTGGTTCCCGTCGCGCTTGGCGCTGCACACCGGCAGGAGGGGGAGGAGTTATGCCCAGGAAAGGACTCGAACCTTCACGACCTTGCGGTCACTGGCACCTGAAGCCAGCGCGTCTACCAATTCCACCACCTGGGCAAACAGGCACTGTGTGGGGCGGGTATTACGGTCGTGCCGCGACGCCGTCAAGCCACCCCAAACGGGTTCCCGAACGTGCTCCAACCTGCTCCCGCCGGCTCGCGTCGGCCGTCGCTTCCGAAAGCCTGCCATCGGCCCTCGCGGCGGCACCCGCGCCACGGCATGGCCGCTGCGCCTTGGCGCCGGGAAGCGCCGCCCATATGGTCCGCCAGCATTCCGCAACAGGACTGATGCAGCATGGCGACGCGGCGCGTGGTGACGGTTTTCGGGGGCTCCGGCTTTATCGGGCGGTATGTCGTCCAGCGGCTGGCGCGGCTGGACTACGTCGTGCGGGTGCCCACCCGCATCCCCGACCGCGTCCGCCCGCTGATCACCCAGGGTCGCGTCGGGCAGATCGTGCCGCTCGGCCTGGACCTGGGCGACGATGCGGAGATCGCCCGGACCGTGCAGGGGGCGGAGGTGGTGATCAACCTCGTCGGCATCCTGGCGGAACGCCGCCCCGGCGACTTCCAGCGCCTGCAGGCCGAGGCTGCCGGCCGCATCGCCCGCGCCGCGGCTGCGGCCGGGGTGTCGCGCCTGGTGC
Organism: Roseomonas sp. BN140053; assembly: GCF_047690175.1. Lineage (NCBI taxonomy): Bacteria > Pseudomonadati > Pseudomonadota > Alphaproteobacteria > Acetobacterales > Roseomonadaceae > Roseomonas > Roseomonas sp. BN140053. Next base: position 220,728 of record NZ_JBLLEB010000001.1, read on the forward strand.
AACTGTCCGCCATCGGCGCCGAGAATGGCAGCGACAGCCTCTACGCTCGCAGCAAGGCGGCAGGTGAGGATGCCGTGCGGGCAGGTTTTCCCGGCGCCACCATCCTGCGCCCCTCCATCGTGTTCGGACCGGAGGATCAGTTCTTCAACCGCTTCGCCGGCCTGTCCCGGGTATTACCCGTGCTGCCGGTGGTCGGTGCTGCCACTCGCTTCCAGCCGGTCTACGTGGGCGACGTGGCCGATGCCGTGATCGCCGCCATCACCCGGGAGGACACGCCGGGCAAGACCTATGAACTGGCCGGGCCACGCGTCGCCACCTTCCGGGAACTGATGGAGATGATGCTGGACATCGTCGGCCGTCGGCGTCGGGTGGTGGAAGTTCCTGCCGGACTGGCACGGCTACAGGCCCGCCTCGGCGAGTTTCTGCCGAACCCGCCCCTGACCCGCGACCAGATCCTGCTGTTGCAGCACGACAATGTGCCGTCCGGGCGGGTGCCGGGTCTGCAGGAACTCGGCATCGTTCCCCACTCCCTGGAAAGCATTCTGCCCGGCTACCTCAATCGGTTCCGGCCCGGCGGCGGGCGGCGGCGGACCCGGACGGAATGAGCCCGATCCGGTCCTAATAAGGTTGTGTCGAGCCGGAGTTCCTCGGCTACCTACAACGTCACTGCAGGAAAATGGCAGCTTTACTGACTTTTGGCTGAATTTTGCCCTCGCGTTGTGCGGCCAGGCATGCCAATGGAGCGCCGAAACTGTTTCAGGGCAGATCGTGCTTGCCCGAACGCCAGGGGTCTCATCATGGCTGAACGCATGCTGCAATTCGTGCGCCTCGAGCAGCGGCAGCCGGACAAGCGCGATGCTGAACAGCGTCGCCAGGACTTCGCGGACATTTATAACCGCTTCGACCCGGCCCGGGCTTCGCAGCAGGCCAGCCGCTGCTCGCAGTGCGGCGTGCCCTTCTGCCAGATTCACTGCCCGGTGAACCACAACATCCCGGACTGGCTGAAGCTGACCGCGGAGAACCGGCTGGAAGAGGCCTACGAGGTCGCCGCCGCCAACAACACCTTTCCCGAGGTCTGCGGCCGCATCTGCCCGCAGGACCGCCTCTGCGAAGGCAACTGCGTGATCGAGGCGGGCTTCGATTCCGTCACCATCGGTGCGGTCGAGAAGTACATCACCGACACCGCCTGGGAGCGCGGCTGGGTCAAGCCGCCCACCCCCGCGCGCGAGGTCGACCGCTCCATCGGCATCATCGGCGCCGGGCCGGCCGGCATGGCCGCGGGCGAGCGCCTGCGCCGCCGCGGCTGGCAGGTCACGATCTATGACCGCCACGACCGCGCCGGCGGGTTGCTGATCTACGGCATTCCCAGCTTCAAGCTGGAAAAGGACATCGTGCTCCGCCGCCGCCAGCAGTTCGAGGAGGGCGGCATCCGCTTCGAGATGGGCGTGGAGATCGGGCGCGACCTCAGTTTCGCGGATCTCCGCGCCCGCCACGACGCCGTGCTGGTGGCCACCGGCGTGTACCGCGCCCGCGACGTGGAAGTTCCCGGCAACGAGCTGAACGGCGTGGTGCCGGCGCTGGACTTCCTGATCGCCTCCAACCGCAAGGGGCTGGGCGACGAGGTGCCGGAATTCGACAGCGGTGCCATGAACGCCGCCGGCAAGCACGTGGTGGTGGTGGGCGGCGGCGACACCGCCATGGACTGCGTCCGCACCTCCGTCCGCCAGGGCGCCGCTTCCGTCACCTGCCTGTACCGGCGCGACAAGAACAACATGCCCGGCTCCATGCGCGAGGTGAAGAACGCGGAGGAGGAGGGCGTCCATTTCGCTTGGCTCTCCGCCCCCGACGCCTTCGAGGGCGAGAACGGCGCCGTCACCGGCGTTCGCGCGGTGCGGATGCATCTCGGCCTGCCGGATGCCACCGGCCGCCAGCAGGTGGAGCGCGTCCCCGGCAGCGAGCACGTCGCGCGCGCCGACCTGGTGATCAAGGCGCTGGGCTTCGATCCCGAGGACCTGCCCGGCCTGTTCGGCGAGCCCGCCCTGGGCGTCACCCGCTGGGGCACGCTGAAGGTGGACCACCGCACCATGATGACCAACCTGCCCGGTGTCTTCGCCGCGGGTGACATCGTGCGCGGCGCCTCGCTGGTGGTCTGGGGCATCCGCGACGGCCGCGACGCCGCCGACCGCATCGAGCGCTGGGTCGAGGCGCGCGAGGCGCTGCCCGCGGCGGCCGAGTGATGCGCGCTGCCCTCCTGGCGCTGGGCTTGCTGACCGCCGCGTCGCTCCTGTCTGGGCCTGCCCGGGCGCAGAACGTGCGCGAGCCGCGGGAATTCGGCGACAAGCTGCTGCAGACCCTGGTGGATGGACGCGGCGAAGCCTTCCTGGATATGCTGGAGAAGGACTCCGCCCTGGGCGAGGGGCCCGGCGTGCAGGCACTGCGCGACAACCGTCCGGCCTGGGCCCGCCAGCTCAATGCGCCTGGCACGGCCACCGGCTGGGAATACGGCGGCTATCTGGAAGGCGCACCCTCCGTTCGAGTGCTTTGCTACTTCGCCAAGTTCCGCAACGCCCCGCTGCTGATCGAGATGTCCTTCTACCGTTCCGACGAGTCCTGGAACGTCGGCAACGTCGCCTGGATCGGCGGACAGAACATGTGGCGCCACCCCTGCGTCACCAGCGGCCCCCGCCGCGGCACGAACTGAGGAGAACCGCCCCCATGCCCGAGACCGGTTCCGAATTCGCCGCCTCCTTCCGCGCCGAGGCCGATCGCCTGGCGCGCGAAGCGCATCTCGACCTGACCGAACATGATGCCTGCGGCGTCGGCCTCGTCGCCGCGCTGGACGGCGTGGCGCGGCGCGCGGTGGTGCAGGCCGGCATCGACGCGCTCAAGGCGGTGTGGCACCGCGGTGCGGTGGATGCCGACGGCAAGACCGGCGATGGCGCCGGCATCCACGTGGAAATTCCGCAGGATTTCTTCGCCGCCACCGTGGAGCGCGGCGGCGACCGCCTGCGCCCCGGCCGCATCGCGGTGGGCATGGTGTTCCTGCCGAAGACCGACCTCGGCGCGCAGGAACGCTGCCGCCAGATCGTCGAGACGGAAATCCTCAACGCCGGCTACAACATCTACGGCTGGCGACAGGTGCCGATCGACGTGTCCTGCATCGGCGAGAAGGCCAATGCCACCCGCCCCGAGATCGAGCAGATCCTGATCTGGGACCCCGAGCAGCACGACGCCGCCACCTTCGAGCGCGACCTCTTTGTGATCCGCCGCCGGATCGAGAAAGAGGCCATCGCCGCCCAGGTGCCGGAGCTGTACCTCTGCTCGCTGAGCTGCCGCTCGATCATCTACAAGGGCATGTTCCTGGCGGAGAGCCTGACCGAGTTCTATCCGGACTTGCTGGACGAGCGATTCATCTCGCGCTTCGCCATCTTCCACCAGCGCTATTCCACCAACACCTTCCCGACCTGGCGCCTGGCGCAGCCCTTCCGGATGCTCGCCCATAACGGCGAGATCAACACCGTCCACGGCAACATCAACTGGATGAAGAGCCACGAGACGCGTCTCGCGCATCCGCTGCTCGATCCTTTCATGGAGGACGTGAAGCCGATCGTGCAGGCGGGCGGTTCCGACACTGCCACGCTGGACAACGTTTTCGAGCTGCTGGTGCGGGCCGACCGCGACGCCCCTATGGCCAAGGCCATGCTGATCCCCGAGAGCGTGGGCAGCAACGCCACCATGCCCGAGGCGCATCGCGACCTCTTCCTCTACTGTAACGCGGTGATGGAGCCCTGGGACGGCCCCGCCGCCATTGCCGCCACCGACGGCCGCTGGGTGGTAGCCGGGCTGGACCGCAACGGCCTGCGCCCGCTGCGCTACACCGTCACCGCCGACAAGCTGCTCTTCGTCGGCTCCGAGACGGGTATGGTGAAGACCAACGAGGAGGACGTGATCGCCAAGGGCCGCGTCGGCCCCGGCCAGTGCATCGGCGTCGACCTCGACGAGGCACGCTTCCTGACCGACGAGGCGTTGAAGGACGAGTTGGCGGCGCGTAAGCCCTTCGGCCAGTGGATCCGCCGCACCACCCGCATCGATGGCATCGTGCGCGCCGACCATGCCGAGCCCGCGGCGCCGGATGTAGAATCCCTCCGCCGCCGCCAGCTCTCGGTCGGCATGACGCTGGAGGAGCTGGAGCAGATCCTGCACCCGATGGTGGAGGATGCGGCCGAGGCCATCGGTTCCATGGGCGACGACACGCCGGTGGCCGTGCTCTCCGAACATTATCGCGGGCTGCACCACTATTTCCGGCAGACCTTCTCCCAGGTCACCAACCCGCCGATCGACTCCCTGCGCGAAACGCGGGTGATGACCATCAAGACCCGCCTGGGCAATCTCGGGAACATCCTCGACGAGGACCCGACCCAGTGCGACATGCTGATGCTGGACAGCCCCGTGCTGAGCAACGGCGAGTTCGCGGCCATGCGCGCCTATATGGGCGCCACCGCCTGCGAGGTGGACTGCACCTTCCCGGTGTCGGAAGGCGAGGCCGGGCTGCGCCGCGGCCTGGACCGCATCCGGCGCGAGGCGGAGGAGGGCGTGCGCTCCGGCTGCGCCCACGTTATCCTGACCGACGAGGCGCAGGGTCCCGACCGCTGCGTGATCCCCGCCATCCTGGCGGTGGGCGCGGTGCACACGCACCTGACCAAGCACTCGCTGCGCACCTTCACCAGCCTGAACATCCGCGCTTCGGAATGCGTGGACACGCACACCTTCGCCGTGCTGATTGGCGCGGGTGCGACCACGGTGAACGCCTACCTGGCGCAGGACAGCATCGCCGATCGCCACCGCCGCGGGTTGTTCGGTGACCTGTCCATTGGGCAGTGCGTGGACCGCTTCCGCAAGGCCGTGGACAAGGGTCTGCTGAAGATCATGTCCAAGATGGGCATCGGCGTGCTGTCTTCCTATCGCGGCGGCATGAACTTCGAGGCGATCGGCCTCAGCCGCGCCCTGATGGCGGAATTCTTTCCCGGTACGCCCTCGCGCATTTCGGGCATTGGGTTGCAGGGCATCGCCCGGCGCCTGCTGGCGCTGCACGCCAAGGCCTGGGATGCCGATGCCGTGACCCTGCCCGTGGGTGGCCTCTACAAGCTGCGCCGTCGCGGCGAGGCGCACGCCTTCGAGGGCACGCTGATCCACACGCTGCAGAAGGCGGTGGACACGGAGAGCTATCAGACTTTCAAGCGCTACTCCGAGGCCGTACGCCGCCAGCCCCCCGTGGCGCTGCGCGACCTGCTGGATTTCCGCTTCGAAGCCGCCAAGGAGATTTCCCTGGAGGAGGTCGAGAGCGTCACGGAAATCCGCAAGCGCCTGATCGCGCCCGGCATCTCGCTCGGTGCACTCAGCCCCGAAGCGCATGAGACGCTGTCCATCGCCATGAACCGCATCGGCGCCCGTTCCGACAGCGGCGAGGGCGGCGAGGACCCGGAACGCGCCAAGCCGCGCCCCAACGGCGACAACGCTTCCTCCGCGATCAAGCAGGTGGCCTCCGGTCGCTTCGGCGTCACGGCGCAGTACCTGAACGACTGCCGGGAGATCGAGATCAAGGTCGCCCAGGGCGCCAAGCCCGGCGAGGGCGGGCAGCTGCCGGGCTTCAAGGTCACCGGGCTGATCGCCAAGCTGCGGCATTCCACCCCGGGGGTGACGCTGATCTCGCCGCCGCCGCACCACGACATCTACTCGATCGAGGATCTGGCGCAGCTCATCTACGACCTGAAGCAGATCAACCCGGACGCCACGGTCTGCGTGAAGCTGGTGGCGCGCTCGGGCATCGGCACCATCGCGGCGGGGGTGGCCAAGGCCAAGGCCGATGCCATCCTGGTTTCCGGGCATTCCGGCGGCACCGGCGCCAGCCCGCAAACCTCCATCAAGTATGCCGGCCTGCCCTGGGAAATGGGGCTGACCGAAACGCACCAAGTCCTCCAGCTCAACCGCCTGCGGCACCGCGTGCGGCTACGCACCGATGGCGGGCTGAAGACCGGGCGCGACGTGGTGATCGCCGCCATGTTGGGCGCCGAGGAGTTCGGCATCGGCACGGCGTCGCTGGTGGCGATGGGCTGCATCATGGTGCGGCAGTGCCATTCCAACACCTGCCCGGTGGGCGTCTGCACCCAGGACGAGGCGCTGCGCGAGAAGTTCGTCGGCACGCCGGAGAAGGTGATCAACCTCTTCTCCTTTGTGGCGGAGGAGGTGCGGGAAATCCTCGCCTCCCTCGGCATCCGCCGGCTGGCCGACGCCATCGGCCGCACCGACCTGCTCAAGCAGGTCGGCCGCGGCTCGGAGGATTTGGACGACCTCGACCTGAATCCGCTGCTGGTGCAGGCCGACAGTGGCGGCCAGAAGCCCTACTGTACCATCGAGGGCCGCAACGAAGTCCCCGAGACGCTGGACGCGGACATGCTGCGCGACGGTGCCCCGCTCTTCGAGCGCGGCGAGAAGATGCAGCTGCAATACAACATCCGGAACACGCACCGCGCCATCGGCACCAAGACCGCCTCGCGCATCGTGCGACAGTTCGGCATGACCGGATTGCAGCCCGGGCACCTCAATGTCCGGCTGCGCGGCAGCGCCGGCCAGTCGCTGGGCGCCTTCACCGTGCAGGGCATGAAGCTGGAAGTGCGCGGCGACGCCAACGACTACGTCGGCAAGGGATTGTCGGGCGGTTCCATCGTGGTGCGACCGGCCAACAACGCAGCCATCACCTGGAGCGAGAACACCATCGTCGGAAACACCTGCCTCTACGGCGCGACCTCCGGCGAGCTCTTCGCCGCGGGCCAGGCCGGGGAGCGCTTCGCCGTCCGCAACTCCGGCGCCATCTCCGTGGTGGAGGGCGTCGGCGCCAATGGCTGCGAATACATGACCGGCGGCACGGTGGTGATCCTGGGCAGCGTGGGCGACAATTTCGGCGCCGGCTTCACCGGCGGCATGGCCTTCGTCTGGGATGCGGACGGCACCTTCGAGCGCCGCCTGAACCCCGACACGCTGCTGTGGTCGCGCTTGGCCTCGGCGCACTGGGAAGGGGTGCTGCGCGGCCTCGTCGCGCGTCACGCCAAGGAGACGGGCTCACAACTCGCGGCCCGGCTGCTGAACGACTGGGAGGGCGAGCGCGGCGCCTTCTGGCACGTCGTGCCCAAGGACTACGCCAAGCTGCTGCCGCGGCCGATGCAGGACATGGCCGTCGCAGCGGAATAAGGTCCTGGACGAGGGCGGGAAGGGGCGGTTTCGCCGGCGCTTTCCCGCCCGGCTGCCGGAAGATTTTCCCTGGCGCGTTAAGGTCGCGCAACTCTCACCGAGGGTGGTTGGCGCGCGCCCGGCCACCCTGTAATCCACCGCCGTGCGCGTCCTGTATCACCATCCCCTTTCCCCTCACTGCCGCAAGGTCCGCCTGGCGCTGCAGGAGAAACGCATCCCCTTCGACCTGCGGGCGGAGCGGATCTGGGAGCGCCGGCAGGAGTTCCTGGCCCTGAACCCGGCCGGCACGGTGCCCGTGCTGACGGAGGAAAGCGGCCTCGTGCTCGCCGATTCCTACGTGATCTGCGAATACCTGGACGAGGCCTATCCCGACACCCCGCTGCTGGGCCGCACCCATGCCGAGCGGGCCGAGGTGCGCCGCCTCGTGGCCTGGTTCGACGGCAAGTTCAACGACGAGGTGACGCGCAACCTGCTGCACGAGAAGCAGTTCAAGCGCATGCTCAACCGCGGCAACCCGGACGGCAGCGCGCTGCGGGCCGGCTACGCCAACATCAAGTCGCACCTGGAATACCTGGGCTGGCTGGCAGAAACGCGCTCCTGGCTCGCCGGCAATTCCTTGTCCCTGGCTGACCTCGCCGCCGCCGCCCACCTATCGTCGCTGGACTATATCGGCGACGTGGACTGGTCGCAGAGCGAGGGCGCCAAGGACTGGTATGCCCGCATCAAGTCGCGCCCCTCCTTCCGTCCCTTGCTGAACGAGCGCATCAGCGGCGTCACGCCGCCCGCGCATTACGACGACCTCGACTTCTGACGCGCCGTGCTCGGGGCAGGGTGCCCCGTGCTGCTTGCCCGGATCGCGCCGCAGGTAGTTGCGGCCTGATGTTGCCACCGACCTCGTTGCCTGACGAGTCGAAGAAGTACCGCCAGCAGCGCGGACCGGAAGGGATGGACCTGCAAAGGACGGGTCGCGCGGGTCCTCCGATGCGGGCGAGCCGGCCAGCAGGCAACGCGCGGAACGGCGCCCCGTTCCCTCACCGAAGGCTTACCGCCCGGCGGCGCCGGCGTCGCTCAGTTCCAGGTTCTGCTGCGCCAGGTCGCCCGCGGCACTCTCGGGCGCAACCTCCACAGCCCGCTCCCAATCCTTGCGCGCCCCGTCCAGGTCGCCGTTGAGCTGTCGCAGGATGCCGCGTTCCAGCAGCGCCTCGGGATTATCCGCTTCCACCGCCAGGGCCCGCTCCACGTCGCGCATCGCTTCCTGCGCGCGGTCGAGATGCCGCAGCGCCGCAGCGCGGAACACCCAGGCATCCGGACGGTCCGGGTCCAGTTCGGCGGCCCGGGCGGCATCGGCCAGGGCCTCGTTGAAGCGGCCCAGCGCACCGGCAATGGCGGCGCGGTCTACCAGCAGGTCGGGGTCGGCGGGTGCCAGCCCGAGCCCCAGCGTCACGGCGGCATAGGCGCGGGCGGGCTGCCCGGCCGCCATCCAGGCCTGCCCGGCCTGGCCGAACACGGCAGCACGGGCGGCGATGCCGATGCGCTCCTCCGCCCCCAGGGCCTGGAGCCGCGGCGCGGCACGCTCGGCATCGCCCAGGGCCAGCATGGCCAGCGCCTCGCAGTGGCGGGCGCCATCGCCACCGTTGGTGTTGCGCCAGCTCTCGGCGAAGGCCAGGGCGCCGGCGGCGTCGTCGCGCAGCTGGTCCAGGCAGCGGGCGTAGTCCGGGCTATCCGCCACGCGCGGCGACTCCGGTGGCAGCGGCAGGGCTTCCTCCGCGGCTCCCGGCATCTCCGGCACGGTTGGCGCCCGCAGCGTGTGCAAGGCACCGCCGGCCACCGCGGCCAGCAGCACGGCCGCAAAGGCGCCCATCAGCGCGTGTCGGGTGGTGAGCCGCATCGAATCCGCAATCTAGCGGCGCCCGGCGGGCGATGCCACATGCGCGGCCATGACGATGCGGATGCTGGTGATCGGCCTGGGGTTCAGCGGCGGGGCCATCGCGGCCGAGGCGTTGCGCCACGGCGTCGCCGTGACCGCCACGTCGCGCGATCCCGGCCCGCCGCGGCCGGGCCCTTCCGTGGTTCCCTTCGACGCGGCGGGCGAGGCGATCGCGGCTGCCACCCACCTCGTGGTCACCGCCCCGCCGGGCGAGGCGGGCGATCCCGTTCTGCTCGCCCATGCGGCGGCTGTCCGGGATGCGACATCGCTGCGCTGGGTCGGCTACATCTCCACCACGGGCGTCTACGGCGACCACGGCGGCGCCGCGGTCGACGAGACCACCCCGCCCACCCCTGGCCAACCCCGCTCCCGCCGGCGGCGCGACGCCGAACTGGCCTGGGAAGCGGTCCTGGCCGGCCGCGCTGCGCTGGACCTCCTGCGCGCCGGCGGCATCTACGGCCCCGGCCGCTCCGCGCTGGACGACCTGCGCGCCGGGACCGCCCGCCGGGTGTCGCGCCCCGGCCACGCCTTCTCCCGCATCTACCGCGACGACATCGCGCAGGCCGTCCTGGCCGCTGCCCTGGCCCCGCCGCCGTCCGGCACCCGCGTGCTGCACTTGGTGGACGACGAGCCTGCGGAAAGCGCCGCCGTCACCGAATACGCCGCGGCACTGTTGGGGATCACCCCGCCCCCTGCCATACCCTTCGCCGAAGCCGAGCGCGCCATGTCGCCCATGGCCCGCTCCTTCTGGGCGGAGAACCGACGGGTGGACAATGCCCGTACCAAGGCAGCGCTGGGCCTGCGCTGGCGCTATCCCTCGTTCCGCGAGGGCCTAGCCGCCATCCTGGCCGAGGAGCGGCAGCAATTTGCGCCACAGCAGGGTGAGGTCCTCCGGCCGTGACAGCCGGTGGTCGCCATCCTTGATCAGGGTCAGCGCCACATCTGCCCCGGCCAGGGCTTCCACGATCCGCAACGCATGGCGCCAGGGCACGTCCGGGTCCGCCATGCCCTGCAGCAGCCGCACCGGGTTGGTGAAGGGGATGGGGCCGCGCAGCAGCAGGTGGTTGCGCCCTTCCTCCAGCAGCCGGGCGGTGATGGGCAGCGGCTCGCCGTAGGGGGAAGGGCGCCGCACCACCCCGTCCCGCGCCAGGGCCTCGCGCTCGGCAGCGGACAGATCGGCCGGCATCAGGTCCTCGGTGAAGTCGGGCGCCGCGGCCAGCCCCACCACCGCGCGCACGCGGCTCTCGCCCCAGCGCCGCGCCAGCAGCAGCGCGATCCAGCCGCCCATGGAGGAGCCCACCAGCACCACCGGCCCGGGGGCCCGCGCCTCGATGATGGCCGCCGCGTCCTCGGCCCAGCGGCCGACCGTGCCGTCCTCGAACATGCCGCCGCTGACGCCGTGGCCGGAATAGTCGAGCCGCAGGAAAGCGTGGCCGGACTCCGCGCAGCGGTCGCGCAGGAACAGCGCCTTGCTGCCTTCCATGTCCGAACGGAAGCCGCCCAGGAACACCACCCTCGGCCCGCGTCCGGACAGCGCTGCCCAGGCCAGCGGCGCGCCGTCGCCGCGGTCAAGGACGCCGCGCTCCTCGTTCACGCCCGGCCTCCCGCGGTCGCCGCGGCGTGGGTGGCGGTTCCCGTCCTGCCCCCGCGCCGGCGGCGCGCGTCATCCTCCCCGGCCGCACACCGTGCGGGCGGGGTGGTGCCCTCGGCGGTCCCTGGCAGCACAACCGTCATCCACCCTGTCTCCCCGGCTCCGGGCCGATGCTAGCGGTGTTCCGCCAGGGCTTGAATGCCGGATGGGCTGCCTCCCGCGGCCAACCCGGCTCCGTCCCGACGCGCGCAGGTGACGCCGCCCCGCGTGGCGGCTATCCCCGCCCCACCCATGCCCCAGCCCCCCGCCGTGCTGCAGGTGTTGCCCGCGCTGATCTCCGGCGGCGTGGAGCGCGGCACCATCGAGATCGCCCAGGCCCTGCACGAGGCGGGCTTCCGCGCCCTGGTGGCCTCCGCCGGCGGCCCCATGGTGGCGGAGCTGGAAGCCGTCGGCGCGCGCCACGTCACCCTGCCGCTGGACCGCAAGTCGCCGCTGGCGCTGTGGCGCAACAGCCGTGCCCTGGCCGGGCTGGTGGCCGCCGAGGGGATCGCCATCCTGCACGCCCGCTCGCGCTTTCCGGGCTGGTCCGCCCTGCGCGCCGCGCGCCGCAGCGGCGCCCGCTTCGTCACCACCTTTCACGGCGTGTACAGCGAGGACCTGCCGGGCAAGCGCCTGTACAACTCGGTGATGGTGCGTGGCGACCGGGTGATCGCCATCAGCGAGCACGTCGCTGCGGTGATCCGGGATCGCTACGCGCTGGGCCTGGACCGGCTGCGCATCATTCCGCGCGGCGTGGACACGGTGGCCTTCGACCCCGACGCCGTGTCGCCCGAACGCCTGGAGGATCTGCGCACCGACTGGAAGCTGCCGTCCGGACGCCCGGTGGTGATGCTGCCGGCCCGGCTGACCCGCTGGAAAGGCGCCGCCGTGCTGCTGCAGGCCCTGGCCCAGCTGCGGCCCACCCCGCCTTTCGCCGTGCTGCTGGGGGAGGGCGGTTTCCGGGCCGAGCTGGAATCGGAAGTCGCGGCACTTGGGCTGGAGGCCGACGTGGCGCTGCCGGGCGTGTGTCGCGACATGCCCGCCGCGCTGCTGCTGGCCGACCTCGTGGTGCATGCCAGCACCAAGCCGGAACCGTTCGGCCGCACGGTGATCGAGGCCCAGGCGATGCTGCGGCCGGTGATCGCCTCCGACCTCGGCGCCCCACGCGAAACCGTGGAGGAGGGCGTCACCGGCTGGCGCGTGCCGCCCGGCGATGCCGCCGCGCTGGCCGCCGCCATTCGCCGCGCCCTCGACCTGCCGCCAGACGCCCGCGCGGCCCTGGGTCGGCAGGCCCGGGATGCCGTGCTGCGGCGCTACACCACCGCTGCCATGCAGGCCGCCACGCTGGACGTGTACCGGGAGTTGCTGTGACCGACCCCGACCGGATCCTGGTGATCAAGCTGGCGGCGCTGGGTGACGTCGTGCAGGCCTTCGGCCCCTTCGCCGCCATCCGCGCCCACCATCCCGACGCCCGGATCACGCTGCTGACCACGCCGCCCTTCGCGGAACTGGCCCGTCGGGCCCCCTGGTTCGACGCGGTCTGGGGGTTCGGCCGCCCGCACGGTGCCGACTGGCGCGGCCTGCTGCACCTGGCGCGGCAGCTGCGCGGCGGGCGCTTCCGCCGGGTCTACGACCTGCAAACCTCCGGACGGTCCTCGCGCTACCGCTGGCTGGTGGGACGCGGCGCGGAATGGTCCGGCATTGCGCCGGGTGCCAGCCACCCGCACAGCAACCCGGGCCGTGACCGGCTGCACACGGTGGAACGGCAGCGCGAGCAGCTGGAAATGGCGGGGCTGCACCACTTCCCCGCGCCGGAGCTGGGCTGGCTGGATGCCGACCTGCACCGCCTCGACCTGCCGGACCGCTTCGCCCTGCTGATCCCCGGTGCCAGCCCCGGCCGTCCCGGCAAGCGCTGGCCGCATTTCCCGGAACTCGCCGCCGTCCTGCCGATTCCCGTGGCGGTGGCCGGCGGGCCGGCAGAGGCACCGCTGGTCCGGGCGATCCAGGCGGCCCGGCCGGACGCGCTCGACCTCGCCGGCCGCACCACCCTGTTCGAACTGGGCGCCCTGGCCCGCCGTGCCGCCCTGGTGGTGGGCAACGACACCGGCCCCACCCACCTGGCCGCCGCGGTGGGCCGCCCGACCCTGGCGATCTTCGGCGCGGACAGCGATCCCGCCCTGGCGGCGCCGCGCGGCCCCCGTACCGCCATCCTGCGGCGCGTCCCCATCGACGCGCTGCAACCCGCGGAGGTCATGACAGCCCTGCGCGGCATGGACGCCCTGCCGGCCGAATCCCCATCTCGCGGTTGACGCCCCCGGCGCCCGGCCGCAAAGGTCGCGACCCCGTTTCCCGAACAGGACTGCACCCCGCCCGATGCCCGCGATTTCCCTGCCCGACGGTTCCTCCCGGTCGTTTCCCGGGACGGTGACGGGCACCGAAGTCGCGGCCGCGATCGGCCCCGGCCTCGCCAAGGCCGCGCTGGCCATGCGCCTGGACGGCGAGCTGGTGGACCTGTCCACCCGCATCGACCGCGACGCCGCCGTGCGCTTCGTCACCCGCCGCGACCCCGAGGCGCTGGAGATGATCCGCCACGACACGGCCCACGTGCTGGCCGAGGCGGTGCAGGACCTGTTTCCCGGCACCCAGGTCACCATCGGCCCGCCGATCGAGGACGGCTTCTACTACGACTTCGCCCGCAACGAGCCCTTCACCCCCGAGGACTTCGCCGCCATCGAGGCGCGGATGCGCGAGATCGTGGCGCGCAACAGCGGTTTCGTGCGTGAGGTCTGGCCGCGCGCCGAGGCGATCCGCTTCTTCGAGGAGCGGGGCGAGCGCTACAAGGCCGAGCTGATCCGCGACCTGCCGGAAGACGTGCCGATCTCGATCTACCGGCAGGGCGAGTGGCTGGACCTGTGCCGCGGCCCGCATATGCGCGGCACCGGCGACGTCGGGACCGCCTTCAAGCTGATGAAGGTGGCCGGCGCCTATTGGCGCGGCGACCACCGCAACGCCATGCTCTCCCGCATCTACGGCACCGCTTGGCGCGACGGGAAGGAACTGGAAGCCTATCTCCATCGCCTGGAGGAGGCGGAGCGCCGCGACCACCGCCGCATCGGAAAGGAGATGGACCTGTTCCACCTCCAGGAGGAGGCGGCCGGCTCCATCTTCTGGCATCCGAAGGGCTGGAAGCTCTACCAGACCGTGCAGGACTACATGCGTCGCCGGCTGGACTCGGCCGACTACCAGGAGGTCCGCACCCCGCAGCTCGTGGACCGGAAGCTCTGGGTCGAATCCGGCCACTGGGACAAGTACCGGGAGCACATGTTCATCGCCACCGTCGAGGACGAGTCCGAGAAGGACCGCGTCCTGGCGTTGAAGCCGATGAACTGCCCCTGCCACGTGCAGATCTTCAACCACGGCCTGCGTTCCTACCGCGAGCTGCCGCTGCGGATGGCCGAGTTCGGCGCCTGCCACCGCTACGAGCCCTCGGGCGCGTTGCACGGCATCATGCGGGTGCGCGCCTTCACCCAGGACGACGCGCACATCTTCTGCACGGAGGAGCAGGTCGCCCCCGAAACGGCGCGCTTCGTGGCGCTGCTGGCCTCGGTGTACCGCGACCTCGGTTTCGAGAGCTTTCGGGTGAAGTTCGCCGACCGTCCCGCCAGCCGGGCCGGCACGGACGAATCCTGGGACAAGGCGGAGGAAGCGCTGAAGGAAGCCTGCCGCCTCGCCGGGGTGGAATACGAGTGGAACGCGGGGGAGGGCGCCTTTTACGGCCCCAAGCTGGAATTCGTGCTGCGCGACGCCATCGGCCGCGATTGGCAGTGCGGCACCCTGCAGGTGGACTATGTCCTGCCCGAGCGGCTGGATGCCGAGTACGTGGCCGAGGACGGGTCCCGCAAGCGCCCGGTCATGCTGCACCGCGCCATCCTCGGCAGCTTCGAACGCTTTCTGGGTATCCTGATCGAGGAACACGCCGGCCGCTTCCCGCTCTGGCTGGCGCCCGTGCAGGTGGTGGTGGCCACCATCGTGGGCGATGCCGACGATTTCGCCCGGAAGGCGGTGGAAGCCCTGCGCGCCGCCGGCATCCGCGCCGAGCTCGACCTGCGCAACGAGAAGATCAACCGCAAGGTGGCCGACCACATTGCCGCCCGGGTCCCCGTGCTGGCCGTGGTCGGCCGGCGCGAGGCCGAGGAGGGCAGCCTGGTCCTGCGCCGCCTTCCCGGACGCGAGCAGGAAACCGTGACCCTCGCCGAAGCCGTGTCGCGTCTGGCAAACGAGGCCGCGCCACCCGATATCCGGCAGCAGATCGTGGTTGCAGCGGCCTGAGCCGCGCACCATAACTTCCCAAACTATCGAAACCGAAACAGGAGAGACCCCTGGCCCGAGGCCCTATCCCGAACCAGCTCCCCACCCGCGACGGCCCCCGGGTGAACGAGGACATCCGCGTGCCGCAGGTCCGTCTGATCGACGAGGCCGGCGAGATGATCGGCGTGATGAGCACGCGCGACGCGATGCTGCGGGCCTACGAGGCCGGCATGGACCTGCTGGAAATCAGCCCCAACGCCGAGCCGCCCGTCTGCAAGATCACGGATTTCGGGAAGTTCAAGTACGAGCAGCAGAAGAAGGCCAACGAGGCGCGCAAGCGCCAGAAGGTCGTCGAGATCAAGGAAATCAAGGTTCGTCCCAATATCGACGACCACGACTACGACGTGAAGATGCGCGCCGCGCGGTCCTTCATCGAGGAAGGCGACAAGGTCAAGGTGACCCTGCGCTTCCGTGGCCGCGAGATGGCGCACCAGGATCTCGGCGCCAAGGTGCTGGAGCGGATCCGCAACGAGCTGGGCGAGACCGTCAAGGTGGAGTCCATGCCGCGGCTGGAAAACCGCCAGATGATCATGGTGTTGGCGCCGAAGTGACGCCTGTGGCGGCGCCTGCTGCCGCCATCGCCGCGTAGGGGCAACCGCCGGCCTTGCGCCGGCGTCGCACCGCGGCGGCATAGCGCCCGGGGCGGTGCTCCGGGTCCTGGCTGGGCGCGACCACGTCGCGCATCCAGCCCTGCCATTCCTCCTCCTCCATGCCGCCGAGCCCACTTTCCACCGTGACCGCGTCCAGCACGGCGTCGGCATAGGCCGCCTGCGGCACTGGCACGGCCTGCACGAAGGGCAGGTGGCGGCGGAAGGATACGGGCTCGTCCGTCCGGGTCAGGCGGAAATTGGCGAAGATCGGGCCGCCCCAGAGATCCGCTTCCACCACGCCCTCGAACCCGGCCAAGCCTGCGGGGACGGGCAGGTTTGCCGGCGGCCGCAGCAGCAGCCCCCAGCCCGGCGCGGTGCGGGCGAGCAGCCCGGTCCAGACCTGCACCATGCCCGGCTCCGGCAGCACGGTGAGGAAGGGCGGCGAGTAGCCCTGCGCGCTTTCCGGGGCGGCGGCGTCGAAAGCGGTGGCGAAGTGCGGGAACTGCGCGGCTTCCAGCGGCAGCCAGCCCTCGAAGGCCTCGGCACAGGACCACCAGATCCGTTGGCCGTCGAACAGCAGCTCGAAATCCGTGGGCGGGTAGAGCCACCAGCCGTAGCCGCTCGCCGTAGCCACGGCGTCGCACCATCGCGCGGCGCGCACGGGCAGCGTTCCCATCGCGTCCCGGCCGGCGCGGACCGGTTGCGGCATGCCCTCGATCAGGGCTCGGAAGCGGACGGGCGGCGTGGCGTTCATGGTGGCAGGTCCTCGGTCGGGCACACGGGGGCCGGGCGCGGCGGGGGAGGCGGCGCGCCCGGCAGTGAGGCTCAGCGGCGCTTCAGGCCGGCACCGACGCGCACGCGCCCGCTGTCGGACACGCTGGCCGGCATCAGCTTCAGCCCGGCGCCGACGCGCACCGCACCCTTGTCCGCCACGAAAGCAGGGGCGAGCCGCAGGCCGGCCCCGACGCGCACGCGGCTCGGATCCGCCACGGTGGACGGCGCACGCTTCAGCCCGGCACCGACGCGGACACGGCCGGCATCAGCGACGGAGGCGGTGGAGCGGAGGAGGGAAGAACGCTGCATGATCGGAACTCCGGATGGGGGCGCGGGATGCGGCCGTTGCAACCGTCGGGGCCTTGATGACTCGGCCTCAACGGAACAGAGCGTAGTATTAGGATTTTGATCCGGTCAATCAGAATGTCTGCCTATTGTGAAGGAAGTTGTCCTTGACAGTCTTTTCACGGATTCGGTGCAGCTTCTGACGCGTACCGAGCCGGCGGCACCGGCACACTCCCCGTGTTCGAGGAGAGTCGCCATGCCGTCTCGTGCCGCCCGGTCCGTCAACGAATCCTTCCCGCCCGACGTCCTCGCGGCGGCGCAGCGGCTGAATCGGGTGCAGGAGCGCATGGCGGCGCTGACCGCCCCCGCCACGCTGGCCGAGGCCATCGAACGCGACTTTCTCCTGTTCGACTTGCACGATGCCCGGCGCGCGCTGCGCGCGGCGATGCACGCTCCCGAAATCTCCGCCGAGCTTCCGCCCAGGTAGCTGACGGAGACCGGGCGACCATCCGGGCTCCTGGCTGCCCTTCGGGCCGGTTTCGGCCTGGCGTGATGGACTCGGCATCCGCTTACAGTTCGACCAAGGAGTCACTCCTTGGGGTTAGGTCGTGCCTGCGTGGCACCTCAAACGGTGAACCCGAACGGAAGCCTGCTGCATCACCGGTGATCCGCTCACCGTCGCTACGACCGTCCGCTGTGAAATCCGGAGCGCCAAACCTCCGCGAGTTGTTCCGACGACCCTTGTGCCTCCCGAGCCGCGATCTCTTGGTAGTGTGCTTAGGACGGTTGTCCGTTGTGGATTGGCGGGCTCCCCCATCTCCGACGGCGGAATTGAAGCCTCGCCCTCCTGGGAACTGGCGAAAGCATCCTCGACGAGCGCTACGAACCGGTGTCGATGCCTTTGTCCCGTTGAACGCAACAGTTGCGGTCACCGGAACCGGCCACGGAGATGGATGTCAGAGCGCGAGAGTCCAAGATTTGCGCTTCTCCGGAAGAACTTAGACCTAGCGACGGAAACTTGTCCTTGACATCCTTTTCACAGTGCCCGCGTGACTTCTGACGCGCATCGGCAGGGCGTCTCCAACACACTTCAGGTGTTCAAGGAGAACTGTATGTCGATTCGTGCTGACGAGTCCGGCGAAGCCTTCTTCTCGGCCGGTATGCTCGCTGCAGCATTTCGCCGCTTGGGCGAGGTGGAAGACCGCATGGCGGCGCTGCAGTTTCCCGCGACCAGGGCGGAAGCCATGGAGCGCTTCGATCTGCTCTTCGAGTGGTACGACGCCCGGTACGCGCTGCAGGTTCTCATCCGGGCCCCTGAGCCGCCCGCGACCGCTGCCACCCCTGACAGGGTGAGGGTCATGGAAATGCAGGACTAGAAGGCGCGGCCGAGTTTCGCGGGGTTCCCTTCCGGGTCCGGGTCGCGCCGCCGCTGGCATGACGCAGGGATGCCCGCCCTGCCCAGGGGCGGATGCATGGGGGCTACCCTCCTGCACACGCTGCCCTAGGCTGCGCGCGAATGCTTGCAACCCCTACTGACCTGCGACTCCGCCTCACCTTGCTGGGATCGGTTGACGCCTGGAGCCTGACCAGTGACCGGGTGCTGCCGCGCAGCCGCAAGGGGCGCGCGTTGCTGGGCGTGCTGGCCATGGCGGCGGGGCAGCCGGTATCGCGCACGCAGCTGGCCACGCTGTTGTGGCCACGCTCCGCCGCGGAACAGGCGCGCGGCAGCCTGCGCCAAGCGTTGCACGAGCTGGCGCTGGACCTCGCGCCCGCCGGCACCAGGTTGGTGCTGGCCGAGCGGGAAGGAGTGGCGCTGGATGCTGCCCGCACCTGGGTGGATGCCCTGGCCGTGCTGGATGCCGAGGCGGACCGTCCGGAAGCGCTCGACCTCGCGGCCGAACCGCTGATGCGCGACCTCGATGGATTGTCGCCCAGCTTCGACGGCTGGCTGGCAGTGCAGCGGCGGCGCGTGCTCGATGCCGCGGTGGCGCTGGCGCGGCGACTGTTGCGCGAAGCGCCCGAGGCGGAGCGGGACGCGGCGGCGGCACGGCTGCGCCGGCTGGCCCCCGCGGACCCGGACGCCGTGGGGACGGTCGAAGCACCACCGAAAAGCGACACCGACCCGCCAGGGGCACCGCCGATCGTTGCGGCGCGGCGCGGCTGCCGCCTCGGCGTGCCGCCGCTGGCCGTGCTGGGCAGCGGCGACGACGCGCATCTCGCGGTGGGACTGGCGGAGGAGATCACCGCCGGGCTGGCGCGGTTCCGCTGGCTGTTCCTGGCCGATCCCGCCACCCTCGCCGTCGCCGCGGACCCGGTGGCCACCGCCGCCGCCATGGGACTGGACGGGGTACTGCTGGGTTCCGTGCAGCGGGCCGGCACCCGGGTCCGGGTGGGGCTACGGCTGGTGGACCCGCGCACGCCTGGCGGCGACGTGCTGTGGTCCGCCCGCTTCGACGGGGAGGGCGACACCTTCACCCTGCAGGACGAGGTCGCCGCCGCCGTGGTGGCCCGGCTGGACCCGGAGTTGCTGCTGATCGAGGCGCGGCGCGTTTCCGCCCGCCCGCCCACCGATCCCACCGCGCACGAACTCCTGCTGCGCGGCATGTCGGCGCTGCACGGCCTGCAGCGCGACAGCTTCGAGGCAGCGGGCGCCACCCTGGCGGAAGCCGTGCGGCGCGATCCCGGATTCGCGGCGGCGCATGCCTGGGCGGCCTGCTGGCACGTCTTCGCCGTGGGCCAGGGCTGGGCGGCCGACCGGGAAGCGGCGCTGAGCCAGGCGGAGAGCCTCGCCGCCCGCGCCGCGCTGCTGGACCCGGCCGATGCGCTGGCGCTCACCGTGCGCGGCCACGTGCTGGCCTATCTGCACCACCGGCCGGAAGAAGGCTCTGCCCTGCACGACCGGGCGCTGGCGCTGAACCCCAACCTCGCCATGGCCTGGGTCTTTTCCGGTCTGGCCCAGAGCTATTGCGGCCGGCACGAGGAAGCGCTGGCCCGGCTGGAGCGCTACGCCCGGCTGGCGCCGCTGCACCCCATGGCCTTCTTCTTCGACGGCGCCCGGCTGGTGCCGCTGATGCTGCTGGGCCGCTACGACGAGGCGATCGCCGCCGCGCGGGCGGTATCGGCGCTGAACCCTGCCTTCTCCTTTCCGCTGCGACCCTGGCTGGCCTGCCTGGGCTGGCTGGGCCGGGCCGCAGAAGCCGAGGCCGTGCGGAACCACCTGCTGGCGCTGGAGCCGGGCCTGTCCATCCGCGCCGCCCTGCGCCGGGCGCCACTGCGCCCGGACGACCTGGAGCTTTACGCCGAGGGCCTGCGCCGCGCCGGCCTGCCGGAGGATTGACGCGCGGCGGCCTATTCCGCCGTGGCGCCGGATTGCCGGACGATCTCCGCCCAGCGGGTGATCTCGGTTTTCACGAATGCGTCGAAACTGTCCGGGCTGGTGCCGCCATCCGGCGTCAGCCCCGGCGGCAGGCCGCCGAGATCGGCCAGCTTCGCCGCCGTTTCCGGCTCCCGCAGCACCGTCGATACCGCCTCGGCGATGCGCGCCACCAGCGGCGCCGGCGTGCGCGCGGACACCTGGATGCCGAACCAGGCCGTGGCCTCCACCCCGGGCTGCCCGCCCTCCGCGGTCGTGGGCACCTCCGGCAGCGCGGGGCTGCGCGTCGCCGTGGTCACCGCCAGCGCCCGTAGCCGCCCGTCCTTGATGTGGCCGATGGCGGAAGGGAGGTTGTCCACGCCGCATTCCACCCGCCCCGCCATCACCTCGGCCAGCATCGGCCCGGCGCCGCGGAAGGGTACGTGCGTCATGTCCAGCCCGGCGCGCAGCTTCAGCAGTTCCCCTGTCAGATGCAGCGAGGTGCCGGCGCCGGCGGAGCCGATGTTCAGCTTGCCCGGCCGCTCCCTGGCATAGGCCACGAATTCGGGCAGCGACCGCACGGGCAGGGAAGGGGTCACGAAGATCACGTTGGGCACCCGCGTCGCCAGGGCGACGTTGGTCAGCTCCTCCGGCTTGTAGGGCATCCGGGCGCCGTAGAGCGCGTAGTTGATCGCGCCCGTGCCGATGGTGGTCAGCAGCAGCGCGCTCCCATCGGCCTCGCCCTTGGCCACCAGGTCGGAGCCGATATTGCCACCGGCGCCGGCGCGGTTCTCGACCGGGAAGGGATGGCCCAGCCGCTGCTGCAACCGTTCTGCCAGGACGCGCGCTACGAGGTCGGTCGTGCCCGCCGGCGGGAAGGGCACCACCATCCGCACGGGGCGCGTCGGCCAGGATGCAGGCTGCTGCGCCCAGGCGGTTCGGGTGTCCGGCAGGGCGGCGAGCCCGGCCAGCAAGCTGGGAAGCAGACGGCGTGGAACAGGCATGACGATCCTCCGGTTCCGGCGTCGTGGCGCGAAGGCGCCGGTTGCCTTAGTCCTGCCGCAGAGAAGTCGCCTTCTGCAAGAGCCACCTCCTCCCTCATCTCATGGTCGCGGGACACGATAGCCGCATGGGTTTCGTCCGCCTTTATTCCCGGGTGCTGGGGCTGCTGGCGCCGGATCGCTGGGTCGCCATCGGCCTCGCCTTGGCATCGCTGGCCCTGGCCGGTCTGCAATTCCTGGAACCCGTGCTGTTCGGGCGCGTCGTGGACGTGCTGTCTTCCACCGGCCGCCTGCCGGACAGCGAAATCTGGCGCCAGGCGGTGGCGCTGCTGACCGTCTGGGGCGCGGTGGGGCTGACGGGCATCGCCGCCAACGTGGCGACCTCGCTGCTCGCGGACCGCATGGCGCACCGCAACCGCCTGACCTCGATGCACCGCTTCTTCCAACACGTCCTGGCCCTGCCGCTGAGCTTTCACGGCGACACCCAGTCGGGGCGGGTGATGAAGGTGATGCTGGTGGGCACGGACCACCTCTTCTCCGTATGGCTGTCCTTTTTCCGCGAACACCTGGTGACGCTGATCTCCGCCCTGGTGCTGCTGCCGCTGACGGTGCTGCTGAACTGGCGCCTGTCGATGCTGCTGATCGCGCTCGTGATCGTGTTCGCCGCGGTAGCGACCTTCGTGATCGGCAAGACACAGGACGCCCAGCGCTCGGTGGAAGGGCTGCAGTCGGAACTGGCCGGCAACGTCCAGGATGCGCTGAGCAACGTGGTGGTGGTGCAGGCCTTCACCCGCATGAGCGCGGAGTCGCGCATGTTCGGCAACGTCATCCGGCAGGTGCTGGACCACCAGTTCCCCGTGCTGAACTGGTGGGCCGTGGTGTCCGTGCTGACGCGCGGCTCCTCGACCATCTGCGTCATTTCTATCTTCGTGCTCGGTACCTGGCTGCATATGCGCGGCCAGGCCACGGTGGGTGAGATCGTGTCCTTCATGGGTTTCGCGGGGATGCTGATCGCCAAGATGGAAGGGGCGGTCGCCTTTTCTTCCCAGCTCGTGCTGCAGATGCCGGCGTTGAAGGAGATGTTCGAGGTCCTGGACGTCCGCTCCAACGTGCCGGAGAAGCCCGATGCGGTGGATCTCGGCCGCGCCCGCGGCGAGGTGCGGTTCGAGAACGTGGCCTTCGGCTATCCGGGCGGCCCGCGCATCCTGCGCGACGTGTCCTTCACCGCCGCCCCCGGCCGCTCCCTGGCGCTGGTGGGGCAGACCGGCGCGGGCAAGTCCACGGCCATGTCGCTGCTCCAGCGCCTCTGGGACCCGGTGGAAGGGCGCGTCACCCTGGACGGGCATGACCTGCGCGACGTGACCCTGGACAGCCTGCGGTCCAACATCGGCGTGGTGTTCCAGGACTCCATGCTGTTCCGCCGCACCATTCGCGAGAACCTGCTGGTGGGTCGCCCCGACGCCACGCAGGAGCAGATCGAGTACGCCTGCCGCATGGCCGAGGCGCACGACTTCATCGTCCGCCAGCCCAGTGGCTACGACACCCTGATCGGCGAGCGCGGCAGCACGCTCTCGGGCGGGCAGAAGCAGCGCCTGAGCATCGCGCGCGCCCTGTTGAAGGACCCGCCGGTGCTGATCTTGGACGAGGCCACCAGCGCCCTGGACACCGCCACCGAGGCCCGGGTGCAAAAGGCACTGAAGGCCCTGATGGCTGGCCGCACCACCTTCATCATCGCCCACCGACTCAGCACGGTTCGCGACGCTGACGAGATCATGGTGTTCGAGTCCGGCGTGGTGGCGGAGCGCGGCAGCTTCGAAGAGTTGGTGGCCCAGGGTGGTCGCTTTGCCGAGCTGGTGCACACCCAGCTCGCGGGCACCCAGCAGACGCACCACGCCCCAACTGCCCAGGCGGCCGAGTAGGGCAACGGAACGTTCGTACTCCGGATTGTCCGGAGCGAAGCAGGTTCGGGGGTTAGTGGAAGACCTTGATGACGTTGCCCAGGCTTGGCGGGCCACCAGCGTCGGGCACCATTGCATACATGGCAGGGTAGAGTGCCTAATTCGTAATCATTTCGTGGTTCGATGTCCTGTAGCGGAGGACGGCACCGCGACGACCCGGTCGTATCTTCACAGCCCCCGCACGGGGTCTTTTCACTCCATCCAGCGGCCACTCTGAAAGCTCCCCCGGCGTAGGCATGCTTGTTGCGTCTCACCTCGCCTAAGCTCCGGATCAGCACCTGATTCGAGCGTCCACCAGGGCGCCTCGAAACACGGAAGGCCTCCCGGATTGCCGAGGGGGATAGCGGCTGCCGTGTTCACCACCGTCCTGATCGCCAACCGTGGCGAGATTGCCCTGCGCATCGCGCGCACCCTGCGCAGCATGGGCATCCGCAGCGTTGCCGTGCATTCCGACGCCGACCGCAACAGCGCCCACGTTTCCGCCGCCGACGTCGCGGTCGCACTGCCCGGCGATGCTGCCGCGGACACCTACCTGCGCGGCGACCGCATTATTGCCGCAGCGCTCGAGCACGGCGCCCAGGCGGTCATTCCCGGCTACGGCTTCCTGTCGGAGAACGCCGATTTCGCCGCAGCCTGCGAGGCTGCGGGTCTCGCCTTTGTCGGCCCAACTTCCGAGCAGATCCGGCAGTTCGGCCTGAAGCACGCTTCGCGCGAGATCGCCGCGGCGGCGGGCGTGCCGCTGGTGCCCGGCACCGGCCTGCTCGGCAGCCTGGAAGAGGCGCGCGCCGCGGCCGCCCACCTCGGCTACCCCGTGATGCTCAAGAGCACGGCCGGCGGCGGCGGCATCGGCCTGACTCGCTGCGACGAGGAAGCCGGGCTGGTGGCTGCCTTCGAGGCGGTGCAGCGCCTCGCGGGCAGCTTCTTCAAGGACAGTGGCGTCTTCCTGGAACGCTACGTCGACAACGGCCGCCACGTGGAGGTGCAGATTTTCGGCGACGGCCGGGGCACCGTGGCCGCCCTGGGCGAGCGCGACTGTTCGCTCCAGCGCCGCAACCAGAAGGTCGTGGAGGAAACCCCCGCGCCCCTTCTCCCCGCAACGACCCGCATGAAGCTGCTCGACGCCGCGCGCCGCCTGGGTGAGGCGGTCGGCTACCGCTCCGCCGGCACGGTGGAGTTTATCTATGACCAGGCCCGCGACGAATTCTACTTCCTGGAGGTGAACAGCCGGCTGCAGGTCGAGCACCCCGTCACCGAATGCGTCACCGGTCTCGACCTCGTGGAATGGATGATTCGCACCGCTGCCGGCGATCCGCCGGCGCTGCGCGACCTTCCCGCGCCCGAGGGCCACGCCATCGAGGTCCGCCTCTACGCCGAGGACCCGGCCCGCAACTTCCAGCCCTCGCCCGGCGTGCTGACGGAGGTGCGCTTCCCCGAAGGAGTGCGGGTGGACGGCTGGGTGTCCACCGGCACCGAAGTCTCGCCCTTCTACGATCCGATGCTGGCCAAGCTGATCGTCCATGCGGACACGCGCGGCGCCGCCATCGCCGCGATGCGCCGCGCGCTGGACGAAACACGGCTGGGCGGCATCGCGACCAATCTCGACTACCTCCGGCAGGTGCTCGCCTCGCCGGACTTCGCGGCCGGCAAGGTGTCCACCCAGGCCCTGTCGCACCTCCATTACCAGCCCTCCGCCGTGGAGGTGCTGGAGCCCGGCACCTTCACCACCGTGCAGGATGAACCCGGCCGCACCGGCCTGTGGCACATCGGCGTGCCGCCCTCGGGGCCGATGGACGACTACGCCTTCCGCCTGGGCAACCGGATCGTCGGCAATGGCGCAGAAGCGGCCGGGCTGGAATGCACGCTGCTGGGCCCGACCCTGCGCTTCCACGCGGATACCACCATTGCCCTGACCGGCGCTCCCAGCGGCGCCACGCTGGACGGCATCCTCGTGCCGGGCTGGGAACCCGTGGCCGTCCGTGCGGGGCAGGTGCTGGCCATCGGCCGCGCCACCGCCGGCTGCCGGGCCTATCTCGCCGTGCGCGGCGGCTTCGACGTGCCGCTCTATCTCGGCAGCCGCGCGACCTTCGTGCTCGGCCAGTTCGGTGGCCATGCCGGCCGTACCCTGCGCCCCGGCGACATGCTGCCCCTCGGCACCCCCGGCGACACCTCGCCCGCTCCCGCGCCCGCCGCGCTGGTGCCCGAATACCCGAAGGGGGCGTGGGAAGTCGGCGTCCTTTACGGCCCGCACGGTGCCCCGGACTTCTTCACCCCCGACGCCATCGCCAGCTTCTTCGATACGGCCTGGGAGGTGCACTACAACTCCAACCGCCTCGGCATCCGGCTGCTCGGCCCCAAGCCCAGCTGGACCCGCACCGACGGCGGCGAGGCCGGGCTGCACCCCTCCAACATCCATGACTGCGAATACGCGGTGGGCAGCGTGAACTTCACCGGCGACCTGCCGGTGATCCTCACCCGCGACGGCCCGAGCCTGGGGGGCTTCGTCTGCCCCGTGACCATCGCCAAGGCCGAACTGTGGAAGATCGGCCAGGTGAAGCCCGGTGACCGCATCCGCTTCCGTCCCATGGGCTTCGACGATGCGCTGGCGTTGGAACGCGCCCAGGACGCCGCCATCGCGGCACTCGCCCCGATGGCGCCGCTCGCGCAGGCCACGCCGCCCGCGCTGGAGCCGGGCACCACCGTTTCCGCCACCGTGCTGGCCGAACTTCCCGCGCGCCCGGACCGGCCGCAGGTCGCCTACCGCCAGGCTGGGGACCGCTACCTGCTGATCGAATACGGGCCGAACCTTCTGGACCTGCGCTTCCGCTTCCGCATCCACGCCCTGATGGAGGAGCTGAAGGCCAACCCGATCCCCGGCATCCTGGAACTCTCGCCCGGGGTCCGCTCGCTGCAGGTCAACTTCGATGGCCGCGTGATCCACCAGCGCGACCTGCTGGCCGCCCTGCTGGCCGCCGAGGAGCGCCTGCCGCCGGTGGACCGCATGCGTGTCACCACCCGCGTCGTCCACCTGCCCATGGCCTTCGAGGACAGCGCGACCCTCGACGCCGTGACGCGCTACCGCGAAACGGTGAAGAGCAGCGCTCCCTGGCTGCCCAACAACGTCGACTTCATTCAGCGCATCAACGGGCTGGAAAGCCGCGAGGCCGTGCGGGACATCGTGTTCCGCACCTCCTACATGGTACTCGGCCTGGGCGACGTGTACCTGGGCGCCCCCTGCGCCGTGCCGGTGGACCCCCGGCACCGGCTGCTGACCTCCAAGTACAACCCCGCCCGTACCTTCACCGCCGAGGGCACGGTGGGGATCGGCGGCGTCTACATGTGCATTTACGGCAT
This sequence comes from Roseomonas sp. BN140053, assembly GCF_047690175.1. NCBI lineage: Bacteria > Pseudomonadati > Pseudomonadota > Alphaproteobacteria > Acetobacterales > Roseomonadaceae > Roseomonas > Roseomonas sp. BN140053. The sequence goes on from NZ_JBLLEB010000001.1 coordinate 247,209, forward strand.
GGATTCGCCCGGCGGTTATCAGCTGGTCGGCCGCACCCTGCCGATCTGGAACAAGTTCAACCGCAACCCGGTCTTCGCACCCGGCGAGCCCTGGCTGCTGCGCTTCTTCGACCAGGTCCGTTTCTTCCCGGTGTCGGAGGAGGAACTCTCCGCGCAGCGCGACGCCTTCCGCGAGGGCCGGGCCGGCATCCGCATCGAGGAGGAGGTCTTCGACCTCGGCGAGTACGAGGCCTTCCTGGACCGCGAGGCGGACAGCATCGCCGCCTTCCGCGCCCGCCAGCAGGCCGCCTTCACGGAGGAGGTCGCGCTGTGGCAGGCCGACTCACTGATCACGGCCGAACCGGCCGCCGAACCGCCGCCCGAGGACGAGGCCGGGGAGGGGCATCCCGTCGCCTCCGACATCCAGGGCAGCGTGTGGAAAGTGCTGGTGGAATCCGGCCAGTCCGTCGAGGCTGGAGAGCCGATCGTGATCCTGGAAGCCATGAAGATGGAACTGACCGTGCGCGCCCCCGTGTCCGGCACCGTGGCCGCCCTGCGCTGCCGACCCGGCCGCCAGGTCGCCGCCGGCGACACGCTGCTGATGATTGAGCCCGCCTGATGGCGTCGCAGCCCTTGCCCGAATTCCCCACCATCGCGGCCCTGCACGCTGGCTACGCCACGGGCGACCTGACCCCCGCCGAGGTGCTGGCCGCGGCCTATGGCCGCATCATGCTGGCCGACGACCCCGGCATCTTCCTGTTCCTGCTGCCGGAGGAGGACACCCAGGCTGCGGCCGCCGCCCTGGGCCCGTTCGATCCCATCGCCAAGCCGCTCTGGGGCGTGCCCTTCGCGGTGAAGGACAACATCGACGTCGCCGGCATGCCCACCACCGCGGGCTGCCCGGACTTCACCTACCTGCCCGAGCGCACCGCCCCCGCCGTGCAGCGGCTGCTCGATGCCGGGGCGGTGCTGCTCGGCAAGACCAACCTGGACCAGTTCGCGACCGGGCTGGTGGGCGTACGGACCCCCTATGCCGTGCCGCGCAACGCCATCAATCCCGCCATCGTGCCGGGTGGGTCCTCCTCCGGCTCCGCGGTGGCGGTGGCGCACGGCATCGCCAGCTTCGCCCTGGGCACGGATACCGCCGGCTCCGGACGGGTGCCGGCGGCGCTGAACAACATCGTCGGCCTCAAGCCCAGCCTGGGCATGGTGTCCGGCACCGGGATGGTGCCGGCCTGCCGCACGCTGGACACCATCTCCGTCTTCGCCGGCACGGTGGAGGATGCCTACGCCGCCTATGCCGCGGCGGCGGGCTTTGACGCGGCCGATCCCTGGTCGCGCCGCCTGCCCGTGCCGGGCCGCGCGGCGGCGCTGCCGACGGGGCTGCGCCTGGCCGTGCCGGACGCCGCTGGCCGCCGCTTCGGCGGCGACCCACTGGCCGAGGCTGCCTTCGCGGCGGCCGTCGAGGGCCTGCCCGCCGCCCTGCCGGGCGCGACGGTGGCCGAAACCTCGCTCGCGGAGTTCTTCGCGGTGGCCGAGCTGCTCTACAGCGGTCCCTGGGTGGCCGAGCGCTACCAGGCCGTCCGCGAGCTGATCGAGACCTGCCCGGAGGTCCTGCACCCCACCACCCGCGGCATCATCGAGGGTGCCACCCGTTTCTCCGCCGCCGATGCCTTTGCCGGTCTGTACCGGCTGGCCGAACTGCGCCGCGCCACGGAGACGTTATGGACGGGAACCGACATCCTGGTGGTGCCGACCATCCCCCGACCGCGCACCACCGCCGACCTCGCCGCCGATCCGATCGGCCCCAACAGCGAACTGGGCACCTACACCAACTTCGTGAACCTGCTGGACCTTTGCGCCCTGGCGGTTCCGGGTGCTTTCCGGCCGGACGGCCTGCCCGCCGGCATCACCCTGATCGCGCCATCCGGCCGGGACGCGCTGCTGGCGGCCGCGGGCGCGGCCCTGCACGCCGCCGCGGGCGAGCGGCTCGGCGCCAGCACCGCCCCGGTGCCGCCCGCACCCTCCGCCGCCGCCGCGGCCCTACCGGGCGAGATCGAGCTGGTGGTGGTCGGCGCCCACCTGTCGGGGATGCCGTTGAACGACGAGCTGACCAGCCGTGGCGCACGCTTCCTGCGGGCCGTGGACACCGCGCCGGACTACCGGCTCTTCGCCCTTCCCGGCGGCCCGCCGGCCCGCCCCGGCCTGTTGCGGGTGGCGCCGGGGCAGGGGCACCGCATCGCCACGGAGGTCTGGGCGATCTCGCCCGAGGGCTTCGGCAGCTTCGTGGCCGGCATTCCGGCGCCGCTGGGCATCGGCACGGCGGTGCTGGCCGACGGCACCCGGCCCAAGGGCTTCATCGTGGAGCCGGAAGGGCTGGGCGGGGCGGAGGACGTGTCGCGCTTCGGCGGCTGGCGGAACTACGTGGCGTCGCTGAGGGGCTGAGGCGCGGCCGACCAGGAGTGGGTGCGCCCGCTACCAGCCGCGCAAGTGCTCGGTTCGGCGCGCCTTCCCCGCCCGGCCTCGGCCTGCGCCGGGGCTGGCGAAAAGGACATGCGATGGTGAGCGGTTAGGGCAGAACTCGCCGATCACACGGACACGCGACGCAGCACCTCCGCCCGGTCCAGCGCTTCCTTGCGCCCGGCGATCACCACCTCGCCGCGCTCCATCACGGCCAGGCTCTGGCCGAGTTCGAAGGCGAAGTCGAAATACTGTTCCACCAGCAGGATCGCCATCTCGCCTCGCGCCCGCAGCAGGGCGATGACGCGGCCGATATCCTTGATGATGGAGGGCTGGATGCCCTCGGTGGGCTCGTCCAGCACCAGCAGCCGCGGCTTCATCACCAGGGCGCGGGCGAGCGAAAGCTGCTGCTGCTGTCCGCCGGACAGGTCGCCGCCGCGCCGGTGCAGCATGGTCTTCAGCACGGGAAACAACTCGAAGATCTCATCCGACACGCGTCGCTGCTTGCGCGGCAGGACGGCGAAGCCGGTTTCCAGGTTCTCGCGCACGGTCAGCAGCGGAAAGATGTCGCGCCCCTGCGGCACCCAGGCGATGCCGCGCCGCGCCCGCTCATAGAGCGGCAGGCGCGTGATGTCCTGGCCTTCCCACCGCACCGTGCCGCGGGTCACCGGATGCGCCCCGGTGACCGCCCGCAGCAGGGAGGTCTTGCCGACGCCGTTGCGCCCGAGCAGGCAGGTCACCTCACCCATCCTGGCCTGCAGGGACACGCCGCGCAGGGCGACCGCGGCGCCGTAGTGCAGCTCCACGCCGGACACCTCCAGGGCCGCGGCCGCCGCGGTGGCCGGCGCCACGCCCGCCGGCCGCGCCGTAGCGTCCGGCAGCACGCTGCCCGCGGCTTCAGCGGCCAAGATACACCTCGACCACCCGGGGATCGGCGCTGACATGCGACAGCTGCCCTTCCGACAGGACGCTGCCCTCGTGCAGCACGGTCACCTTCACGCCCAGGGCGCGGACGAACTCCATGTCATGCTCCACCACCACCACGGAGCGGGTGCGGTTGATCTCGCGCAGCAGTTCCGCCGTTTGCGCCGTTTCGGCATCGGTCATGCCGGCCACGGGCTCGTCCACCAGCAGGAGCTGCGGGTCCTGCGCCAGCAGCATGCCGATCTCCAGCCATTGCTTCTGCCCGTGGCTGAGGTCGCCGGCGCGGCGATGCGCGTGCTCGACCAAGCGGATCGTGGTCAGGATTTCCTCGATCCGCCGCCCCTCGGCCACGCTTTCCCGCGCGAACAGCGCGAAGCGGGCGCGGCGGTTGCCGGCCAGCGACAGCAGCAGGTTGTCGCGCACGGTGTGCGGCTCGAACACCGTGGGCTTCTGGAACTTCCGCCCGATGCCGAGGCGCGCGATCGCCGGCTCGTCCAGCCGGGTCAGGTCGACATCGGCGCCGAACACCACCTGGCCCTTGTCGGGGCGGGTCTTGCCGGTGATCACGTCCATCATCGTGGTCTTGCCCGCGCCATTGGGACCGATCACCGCCCGCATCTCGCCGGGCTCCAGCACCAGGGAAAGCTCGTTCAGCGCCCGGAAGCCATCGAAGGTGACGGTGACGCCGTCCACGTAGAGCAGGGTTCCCGCCGTGCCGGTCACGAGGTGGCCTCCCGGGCCGCGGCGTCGGCGGGGCTCGGCGGCGGCACCGGCGCCGGCATGCGGCGCGAGGCGAGCGAGGGCAGGCTGCCCACCAGTCCCTTGGGCAGGAACAGGGTCACGCCGATAAACAACCCGCCCAGCGCGAAGAGCCACAGTTCCGGCAGGGCGCCGGTGAACACCGTCTTGAGAAGGTTCACCAGCACCGCGCCCAGGATGGGCCCGGCCAGGGTGCCGCGCCCGCCCACCGCGGCCCAGACCACGGCCTCGATGGAGTTGGCGGGGGAAAACTCGCCGGGGTTGATGATGCCGACCTGCGGCACGTAGAGCGCGCCGCCCAGCCCGGCCATTAGCGCCGACACCACCCAGGCCACTAGCTTGTAGTGCTCGGGCCGGTAGCCGAGGAACCGGGTCCGGCTCTCCGTGTCGCGCACGGCGACCAGCACCTTGCCGAAGCGCGACAGCACCAGGGCGCGGGCCAGCAGGAAACAGCCGCAGAGCGCCACGCCCGTGGCGACCAGCAGGGCGCAGCGCGTCGCGTCGCTCTGCAGGGGAAAGCCCAGCAGCTCCTTGAAGTCGGTGAGGCCGTTGTTGCCGCCGAAGCCCATGTCGTTGCGGAAAAAGGCCAGTAGTAGCGCGTAGGTCAGCGCCTGGGTGATGATGCTCAGGTAGACGCCCGTCACGCGCGAGCGGAAGGCCAGCCAGCCGAACACCAGCGCCAGCACGCCGGGCACGACCAGTGCCATCACCAGCGCGAAGGGGAAATGGTCGAAGCCCCACCAGTACCAGGGCAGTTCCCGCCAGTTCAGGAATACCATGAAGTCCGGCAGCACCGGATTGGCGTAGACCCCGCGGGCGCCGATCTGCCGCATGAGGTACATGCCCATGGCGTAGCCGCCCAGCGCGAAGAAGGCGGCATGGCCCAGCGTCAGGATGCCCGCGAAGCCCCAGACCAGGTCCACCGCCAGGGCCAGCATGGCGAAGCACAGGTACTTGCCGGCGATGGAGACCACGAAGGTCGGTACGTGCAGGGCACTGCCCGGCGGCATCAGCTGGTTCAGCGCGGCCAGCAGCAGCACGCCGCCGAGGACGAGCACCAGGGTGAGGGTGGCGGCACGGTTGCTCATGCGTCGATGAACCTTCCCTTGACCGGGAACAGGCCGCGCGGCCGGCGCTGGATGAACAGGATCAGAAGCACCAGCACCACGATCTTGCCCAGCACCGCGCCCGCCAAAGGTTCCAGGAACTTGTTCACGACCCCCAGCGTCATCGCGCTGATGATCGTCCCCCACAGGTTGCCGACGCCGCCGAACACCACGACCATGAAGCTGTCGATGATGTAGCCCTGGCCGAGATTGGGGCTGACATTGTCGATCTGGCTCAGCGCCACCCCGGCCAGACCCGCCACGCCGGAGCCCAGGCCGAAGGTCAGCGCGTCCACCCAGGGCGTGCGGATGCCCATGGCGGACGCCATGCGCCGGTTCTGCGTCACCGCCCGCATCTGTAGGCCCAGCGCCGTGTAGCGCAACGCCAGCATCAGCGCCGCCAGCACCAGCGCCGCGAAGACGATGATGGTCAGCCGGTTCCAGGTGAGCGTCAGCCCGCCCAACTGCGTCGCGCCGCTCATCCAGGCGGGGGTGCCGACCTCGCGGTTGGTGGGGCCGAAGACGGAGCGCACGGCCTGCTGCAGCACCAGCGACAGGCCGAAGGTCGCCAGCAATGTTTCCAGTGGCCGGCCATACAGGAAGCGGATCATGCAGCGCTCGATCAGCACGCCCGCCGCACCCGTCACCAGGAAGGCCACGGGAATGGCGATGAACAGGCTGGCGCCGAAGAGCTCCGGCGCATGGCTGCGGATCACCTCCTGCACCAGGAAGGTGGCATAGGCGCCCAGCATCACCAGCTCGCCATGGGCCATGTTGATCACGCCCATCACCCCGAAGGTGATGGCGAGGCCGGCCGCCGCCAGCAGCAGCACCGAGCCGAGGCTGAGGCCGTAATAAACATTCTGCGCCGCCGACCAGAGCTGCAGGTTGAAGTCGATTCCCTCCACCGCCGCCGCAGCCGCCGCAGCCACCGCCGGGGGCTGCGCCGAAAGGGAGGACAGCAGCGCCCGTGCATCGATATCGCCCCGCGCCCGCAGCACGCCCACCGCGGCCAGGCGGTCGGGTTCGGCCGCCTCGGTGGAGGACAGCAGCGCCGCGGCGCGCGCTTCCGCCATGGCGCGCCTCACGCCGGCGTCGCGCTCGGCGGCGATGGCGCGGTCGAGTGCCGGCAGCATGGCGGGATCGCGGGCGCGAAACACGGCCGCCGCCGCCGCGCCGCGCGCTGCGGGGTCACTGGCGAACAGGCGCAGCGCCCCCAATGCCGCCTCGACGCTGCGGCGGAGCGCGTTGTTGACCCGCACGGCGCGAGGATTACCGGAGGCAGCCGCCGGCTCGCCGGTGATCGCGTCGCGATAGGCGGCACCGTCCCGGATCAGCAGGGTCCGGTCGGGCCGCACGAAGAGCCGGCCTTCCGCATAGGCCGCCAGGATGGGGATGGCCCGCCCATCGCCCGAGGCGGCCAGGGATTCCACCCCGCGCCGGACATCGTCGAAGGAGCTGGAGGCGAGCAGCTCCGTGCCGGCCGGCTGCGCCCGCAGCGCGGCCGGCGAGAGTGCCAGCAGAACAAGAAGCAGGAAGCCAGCGAGCCGGACCATGCCGTTCCTTCACGTCCGGAAGGGGCAGGGCTCTCCCGGCCAGGAAAGGGCCGGGGAAGCGGAACCTGCCCGTGGGAACACGGCGGGCGAGGCCGGAACAGGCCCCGCCGCTCGGATCAGTTCGTGCTGCTGGCGCCACCGCACTTGCCGGTGCGGACGTTGAAGTTCCCGCAGCTCATCGGCTTGCGCCAATCCGCGATCAGGTCGCGCGAGCCTTCCAGGTAGGGCGACCATTCCTGTGCCACGATGGTCGGCGTCTGCGACACGATGTTGAACTGGCCGTTGTTCTGGATCTCACCGATCAGCACGGGCTTGGTGATGTGGTGATTGGGCATCATGGTCGAGGTGCTGCCGGACAGGTTGGGTGCGGACACGCCGATCATCGCGTCGATCACCGGGTCGGCGTGGGTGGTGCCGGCCTTTTCCACCGCCTGCACCCACATGTTGAAGCCAATGTAATGGGCCTCCATCGGGTCGTTGGTGACGCGGCGGGGGTTCCGGGTGAAGGCCTGCCACTTCTCGATGAACGCCTTGTTGGACGGGTCATCGACGGACATGAAGTAGTTCCAGGCCGCGAGGTGCCCGACCAGCGGTGCGGTATCCAGCCCGGCCAGCTCTTCCTCGCCCACCGAGAAGGCGACCACGGGAATGTCGGTGGACTTGATGCCCTGGTTCCCGAGCTCCTTGTAGAAGGGCACGTTGGCGTCGCCGTTGATGGTGGACACCACGGCGGTCTTCTTGCCGGAGGAGCCGAACTGCTTGATCTGGCTGACGATGTTCTGCCAGTCGCTGTGGCCGAAGGGCGTGTAGTTGATCAGGATGTCGCTCTCGGCGACGCCCTTGGACTTCAGGTAGGCTTCCAGGATGCGGTTGGTGGTGCGGGGATACACGTAGTCCGTGCCCGCCAGCACCCAGCGCTGCACGCCTTCCTCCTTGGCCAGGTAGTCGACGGCGGGAACCGCCTGCTGGTTCGGGGCGGCGCCGGTGTAGAAGACGTTCTTGCTGCTCTCCTCGCCCTCGTACTGGACGGGGTAGAAGAGGATGCTGTTCAGCTCCTCGAACACCGGCAGCACGGACTTGCGCGACACGGAGGTCCAGCAACCGAAGCTCGCCGCCACCTTGTCCTGCGAGATCAGCTGCCGCGCCTTCTCGGCGAAGAGCGGCCAGTTGGAAGCGGGGTCCACCACCACCGCTTCCAGCTTGCGGCCGAGCACGCCGCCCTTCTTGTTCTGCTCCTCGACCAGCATGAGCATGACATCCTTCAGCGTGGTCTCGCTGATCGCCATGGTGCCGGACAGGGAATGCAGGACGCCGATCTTGATCGGCGCACCGGCCGGCGCACCCTGCGCCCGGGCGGAGCCGATGATGGCGGGGAAACCGCGCAGCCCCGCGGTGGTGGCCAGGGCGGCGCCGAGCAGGCCGAGCCGACGCCGGCCCAGGTTGGAAGGGGTGTCGGACATGGGAGGTCCTTTCCGGAAACGGGGCGGGTCGTGCGGCAGGAAGGTCCGACGCGACGGATGGCCGCGCGGGCGGCCTTCGCGGCGGAGCGTTGCAATGCCGGTGCCACGCGGCCGGAACGGTGTTCCGCGCCGACGGAACGAGGCTGGCCCCCAAACCGGTGCCAAGGCCGTGAGCGGATTGTATGCAACTGGCGGCCTGCAGCGACTTTCTGCATACGAATAAAGCAGAATCCGGAAAGTAGGCTCCGGGTGGCCGTTTGGTGCGCTCCAACGGCCGATAACCTGCCCGGCCTTGCCGCCACCACTCCCCTTGAGCAGCACTGTGGCCGGAACACTGGCCGCGGCCCGCAGGCCGTGGTTTACCGCGGCGATCACGCGCTGGAGCTGAACCCATGCCCAACCCGCCCACCGGCTTCGACCATGGCCTGACCCTGGACGCCGCGCACACCATCGCGCGGGAAACCCTGGCGGAGGGCCGACGCCTCGGGCTGGCGCCGCTGACCGTGGTGGTGCTGGACCAGGCCGCCCAGCTCAAGGCCGTGCTGCGGGAGGATGGCTGCTCCCTGATGCGGCCCACCATCGCCCACGGCAAAGCCTTCGGTGCCATCGGGCTGGGCTTCGGTGGGCGCGAACTGGCACGGCGTTCCCAGACCATGCCGGGCTTCATGAACGCCTTTTCCGATCTCGCCGGCGGTTCCGCCGTGCCGGTGCCCGGCGGCGTGCTGGTGCGCGACAGCAAGGGCGGCATCCTCGGCGCTGTGGGCGTGTCGGGGGACGCTTCCGACAAGGATGAGGCGGCGGCCGTGGCCGGCATCAACGCCGCCGGGCTGAGCCCCGACACCGGCGACTGACCCGGGTGCGGGACGCGACCCCGCCGGACCGCCGCGTCCCGCCGCCGCCCGTTTCGCCGCGCCGCGGTGCTGGCCACCCTGCGCCGCGTCCCGCTGCCGACCTTGCGCCCTTCACCCTTCGCCTGCCGGAGTTTCCCGATGACCGCCATCGACGACGTCCTGCGCCACCTCGACGAGCAGGAGCCCGCGACGCGCGCCCGCTACTTCGACTTCCTGCGCATCCCCAGCGTCAGCGCCCAGCCCCGCCACGCCGCGGATTGCCGCCTGGCGGCGGACTGGCTGGTGCGGGAACTTACGGAACTCGGCTTCCAGGCCTCGGTGCGCGATACGGCCGGCCATCCCGTGGTGGTGGCGCATCACCCTGGGCCGGGCGGCGACGCGCCGCACCTGCTCTACTACGGCCACTACGACGTGCAGCCGGCTGAGCCGCTGGAGCTCTGGACCAGCCCGCCCTTCGAGCCGACGGTGGTGCCGGGCCCGAACGGCGAGCGCGTGGTGGCGCGCGGCGCGGTGGACGACAAGGGGCAGGTGATGACCTGGCTGGCCGCCCTGCGCGCCTGGCAGGCCGTGGCGGGCGGCCCGCCCGCCCGGATCACCGCGCTGATCGAAGGCGAGGAAGAGGTCGGCAGCCCCAGCCTCGACGCCTTTCTGCAGGCGAATGCGGAGGAACTGCGCGCGGCGATCGCCATCGTCAGCGACACCAACCAGTGGGACCCACAGACCCCCGCCGTTTCTACCCGGCTGCGCGGCATGGTCTACGCCCAGATCGACCTGCGCGCCGCCTCGCGCGACCTGCATTCCGGCATGTATGGCGGCGCGGCGCGCAACCCGCTGAACCTGCTGTCGCGCATCCTGGCCGACCTGCACGATGATGACGGCCGCGTGCAGATCCCCGGCTTCTACGACGGCGTGACGCTGGTCTCCAACGCGCAGGCCGCGCAATGGGACGCGCTGCGCTTCGATGAGGCCGCCTTCCTGGGCGATGTCGGCCTGTCCGTTCCCGCCGGCGAGCGCGGGCTGGGCGCGCTGGAACGCCTCTGGGCCCGGCCGACCTGCGACGTGAACGGCATTTGGGGCGGCTACACGGGGGAGGGCAGCAAGACGGTGATCGCTGCCGAGGCGCACGCCAAGCTGAGCTGCCGCCTGGTGGGCCAGCAGGACCCGCAGGCCGTGGCGGAAGGGCTGCGCCGCTTCGTGGCGGAGCGGCTGCCCAAGGATGTGACGGCCGAGGTGCAGATCTTCAGCACCGCCTCGCCGATCGAGGTGTCCAGCGACAGCCCCTACGTCGCCGCGGCGACCACGGTGCTGTCGGAGGAGTTCGGCCGCGCCCCGGCGCTGATCGGCTGCGGCGGCTCCATCCCGGTGGTGGAAAGCTTCCGCCGCATCCTGGGCATGGACGCGCTGCTGATGGGCTTCGGCCTGAACGACGACCAGGTGCACAGCCCCAACGAGAAGTTCGACTGGAACTGCCTCGTCCACGGCGCCCGGTCGCATGCGCGCCTGCTGGGCGCCCTCGGCCGCGTGAGCTGAAACGCGGCCGTGCCCCGGCGACGCGCGATCCGCGCGTCGCCGGGGGCCGAGGTTCAGCTGCCCGGGCGGGGCGGCGCCAGGTCGGCCTTCAGGCCGGCGATCCGCGTCTTCAGGCTTTCGCGCAGGCTGGGCGAAGCGTGCGACTTCAGCCCGGCCAGGGTTTCCTCCAATTCACGCAGCAGCTTGCGCTTCTCGTCGCGGGTGCGATGGATCGGCTTGTTGTCGCTGAACTGGCCGTCATAGGAACGCATGGTTCATCCCCTTCTCCCGGCGGAGAAGCTAGTCCGCCGGTCGGGACCGGCATAGGCCGCCTCGGGCCGCGCGGGGAAGTCCCCGCGGGTCAGTACTCGTACTCGTAGGACAGGCCGGCGCTCTGGCCATCGGTGCCGGTGCTGCTTTCCAGCTTCAGCCGCGGCGTCAGCTCCACCTCCACCCCTACCCGGGGCTGGCCCGTGGTCGCACCGGGATCGACGTTCAGGTAGATGCCGCTGCCGAGATAGCCGCCCGCCTCGACGCCCAGCGCTCCGGTGCTGCCGGTGCCGACGCCCAGCCGGTCCAGCCCCAGGCTGCGCGCCACGCGGCTGACCAGCCCGCCGCCGGGATCGGCGCTGAGCAGCCCCGTCGCCCCCGCCAGCACCTGAGCGATCTGCGCGATCTGGAAGGGCGAGAGCTGGCTGGTGGAGCGGCGGAACAGCAGCCGCGCCAGCACCTCGTCCTGCGGCAACTCGGGCGAGGAGGTGAACTCAATCTTCGGGGCGGTTGGCGACCCCGTGATGGCGATGCTGACCGTGGTGTTGCTGACATTGCTGCTGGCCAGGAAGTCCAGCTCTGGCAGCACCGGGCCGGAAAAGGTCAGGTTGCCGCGCCCAAAGGTCAGCCGCCGGTCCAGCACGGTGAAGGTGCCGCGCACCATGCGCAGCGCGCCCTCGATATCCGGGGCGGAGATGGTGCCGCCCACCCGCAGCCGTCCGGCCATCTCCGCATCCAGGCCGCGACCGCGGACATAGAAGCGGCCCGGCACGTTCAGCGACAGGTCCAGGTTCATCGGCGGTGCGGCGGCCGGCGGCGCGGCGTTGCCTCGCGCCGCTGCGGCGCGCGTGTTGCGCCGGGCGGGGGTGACGCCGCGGCCGCGCTCGCGCACCTCGCCCAGGTCGGCGACGCTGCCCGGCAGGTTCTCGGGGATGCCGAGGGTGGCGCTCTGCACCTCCACCTGCCCGGACAGGCGCATGCCCGAACCCAGCCCGCCATCCAGGCGCAGCCCGGCATCCAGCACGCCGGTGAACAGGTCGCTGGCCGCCGGCTGCAGGCCGCGCGCGGTGACCGTCAGGTCCACCGGTTGCCCGGCGGCGAAGGGCTGGAACTGCCCCTGGCCGCTCAGCGTGCCCTGGCCGCCGCGGGCGGTCAGGCTTTCCAACACCACGCGGTCGCCCTCGGCCCGCAGCCGGGCGGCGATGTCGCGCAGGGCGATGCCGTATTCCAGGTTGCGGAAGCTGCCCCCCGCCAGGGTGGCGCCGCCCGACAGCCGCGGTGCCGACACCGTGCCGCTCGCCTGGGCGTCGATGCTCAGCCGCCCCGTGGCGCGGTTGGCCCCGGCGGCCAGGAAGGGGCTGGCCAGCACGCCGAGATCGGCATTGCCGCGCAGCGTCGCCTGCAACGGGGCATCCGCCGCGGCACCGCGCGGCAGCTGCGCCGCCAGTGTGGCGGACACGGCGGTGCCGGCGCGCAGCTCGGCCTGCGCCTCGATGGCCTGGCCGCGCGTGCGGGCGTTCACGGTGAGGTTGGCGGCCGGCAGGCCCTGCGCCCAGGGTGCCTGGGCCCGCAGCCCGGTCGCGCGCAACTCGCCCTCCACGGCCGGTGCGGCGGTGGTGCCGGCCACGCGCACGTCGCCGGAAATGCTGCCGGCCAGCGGCGGGTCGGGCGCGAAGATGTTGACGATGGACGCAGGCAGGCTGGCGATCGTGGCACGCAGGTCGGCCCGCTCGGGCCCCCACTGGCCGGCGAGGCGCAGGCTGCCGCCGGGACGGGTGGCCAGGGACAGGCCGGGCAGGCGGATGCCACCATCGGCGCCCAGCACCACCGCGGCCGGCGCGGTCAACCGGACCCCGAGCTGGCCCCGCGTCACGTCCAGCGCCGCCAGTTCCACCCGGCGCTCCGGCCCCAGCAGGGCCAGCCGGGCGCGGGTGTTGAGCCGCGCCTCGGCCGCCGTGACCTGGGCCTGCAGGTTCAGCGCGGCCAGCGTGCCCTCCGCCTGCACCGTGCCGTCCACCGGCGTGCCGGCGGCGCTGAGCCGGTTCAGGCGCAGGTTGGCCCGAAGCCCCTGCACGCCGCGCGCATCCGGCGCCATCCGGGCTTCCAGGCGCAGCCCGCCGCCCAGCGGCGTGCCGGCGAGGGAGGAGAGCGGCGCGAGGTCGCGCGCTTCCAGCGTCGCCTCGCCGTCGAACACCGTGCGGGCAGTGTCGAAGGCGCCGTTGCCGCGCAGGGCCACCGGGCCCAGGGCTGCCGTCAGCGTTTCGATCCGCAGCGTCGTACCGTCCAGGGCCGAGGCGGCATCCAGACTCAGCGGCTGCCCTTCCAGGCGCCCGCGCAGGGTGGCGCGGCCGGTGGGCGGGTTGACCTGCGACAGGGCGGCTTCCAGCCGTGCCTGTTCCAGCTTGCGGCCCTGCACCTCCAGCACCGGGCTGGTCACCGTGGCCTGCACGGAGGGATTGGCCATCGTGCCCGCGACGCGCAGCTCGGCCTGCAACTGGCCGCGCACGGGTTGGCCCAGGGACTCCGTGTTGGCCAGTGTCAGTCGGGCCGAAAGATCCAGCGGGTCGCGAAAGCTGCCCGAGGCCGTGGCGGTGATGCCCGCCCCGGTCAGTTCCAGGTGCTCGATCCGGTTCAGGTCGCCGCGCAACGCCAGGGTCGGCGCCTCGCCCAGCAGGCCGGGCAAGGGACCGGGCAGGCGGGGGCCGCGCAGCGTGGCGCGGGCATCCACCGCCGGCGCGGCCGTGGTGCCGGAAACGGTGCCTTCCACCTCCAGCCCGGCCCAGCCGATCCCGTCCGGAAGCAGGTCCCCCAGCGCCGCCGCATCGCCCATGCGTGCTCGCAGGCGCAGGTCCAGCGGATCGCGGTACTGGCCGGAGGCGCTGAGGCTGATGCCGGCGCCGCTCAGCTCCAGCGCCTCGATCCGTTGCAGGTCGCCGCGCAGGCTGACGGTCAGGGCCTCGCCCACCAGGTTGGGCGGGGCGTTGGGAATGCGGGGCGCGCGGACCACCGCGCGCGCGTCCACCGCCGGGGCGCTCGTGCTGCCCGTCACGCTGCCGTCCAGTTCCAGCGCCGACCAGCCCAGCCCCGCCGGCAGCAGCGCCCCCAGGGCCGCGGCATCGCCGAGCCGGGCGCGCAGGCGCAGGTCCAGAGCGTCGCCCACCAGCCCGGAAGCGTCCACCTGTCCGGGCGCGGCCGTGACGGTCAGGGCGTTGAGGCGGTGCCCGCTGCCCTCCGGCCGGAGGTCCACGGCGAAGTCGCCACCGGTCAGCGGGGCGGGCAGCAAGGCCGGGGCGCGCACCGTGCCGCGCGCCTGCAGGCCGAGTCCGCCATCGGCGGGCAGGGCGAGAGTGCCGTTGGCCTCGGCCGAGAGCCCGTCGCCGACCTGGAAGGACAGCGTCAGGGCCGCGCCTTCCGCGGGGCCGTCCAACGCGATGCGGGCCTGACCCGGTCCGGGCGGCACGCCCAGCAGCCCGGCCACCATGCCGCCCGCGGGCTCATCGTAGGACAGGGCCAGCTTCACCCGCTGCCCCGGTGCCAGGGCCAGGTCGGCATCGAGGGACCCCGGGGCGTCCAGGCGGCGCGCCCGCAGGCCCACGAAGGCACCGTCCTGCCCCAGGCGCCCGCCGCCCTGGACGTTCAGCACGGCGGCGCGGCCAGCCACGGCCTCGCCGATCTCCAGCCGCTCGGCCTCCAGCGCTTCCAGCGCCAGCCCGACCGGCAGCTGGGGCAGGGAGGGCAGCAGGCTGCCGGGCTCGCGCGGCGCGGGCTCCGGCTCCGGCTCGGAGACTGGCAGGCGGCTCAGCACGACGTGGCCGGCCGAGAGCCGCCGCACCCGGACCTCCCGGTGCAGCAGCGCGCCGAGGTCCAGATCCAGCGCCGCGTCCTCGGCGACCAAGTAGGGGCCCTGGGCGTCCGACAGCACGATGCGGGAAATCCGCGGCCCGTCCGGCAGGCGGCCGTGCAGCCCCTCGATCGTCAGCCCCGGCATGAAGGACGCGGCCAGCCGCACCAGCACCGCCTGCCCCGGCCCGACATTGAGAAACACCAGCGCGCCGCCCACCAGCAGCACCGGCAACAGCAGGAGGACCAGCAGCCCCCCGACGATCCAGCGGCGCACCCTCAGAACGCCTGGCCGATGCCGATATACAGCCCGTAGCCGGAATTCCCGGGCACCTTGCTCAGCGGCAGCGCCACGTCGGCGCGGATCGGCCCGATGGCGGTGGCGTAGCGCACGCCCAGGCCGGCGCCGAAGTGCAGCTCGCTGAAGCCGGGGGTGGGGCTGTCCTCCACGCTGCCGCCGTCCACGAAGGCCACCATGCCGATCGGGCCGGAAATGCGCTGGCGTAGTTCCACGCTGGCCTCCACCAGCGACCGCCCGCCGCGCGGCGTGTCGTTGGCCCGCCGCGGCCCGATGCGCTGGAAGTCGTAGCCGCGCACGGAGCCGCCGCCGCCGGCGAAGAAGCGCAGATGGGGCGGCACCTCCAGCGTGCTGGCGCCGACGATGCTGCCCACGGAAACGCGGCCGGCCAGCACCGTGCCCTTGTCCCTGGTCACGTCGTAATAGGCGCTGCCGCCGATCCGCAGCCGGGTGAAGACGCTGCCGCCGTCGATGGCATAGATCGGGGACACCAGGGCGTTGGCGCGGTAGCCGCGGGTGGCGTCCAGCAGGCTGTCCGTGTCGTCCCACACCGCCGTGCCGAGCAGCCCGACCAGCTGGTAGTTCTGCCGCGCCGTTTCGAACTCCTGGGTGCGCCCGAACTCGCCCAGCAGCCCGCCGGACACCGTCAGCCGCGGGTCGGGCTTGGTTTCCACCGAGGCATTGGCCGTGATCGCGTCGCGGTCATAGGCCAGCAGCCGCTCACGCAGCACCGCCACCTCGTTCACCAAGGTGAGGTTGCGGCCGCCCACCCAGGGGGTGCGCAGGTTGGCGGACACCCGGGCGTTGAGGTCGTTGCCGGCGCTGCTCTGGCTGGTGCGGCCGACCTGGGCCTCTAGCCGCAGCCGCTCGGCGCCGCCGAACAGGTTGCGGTGCTCCCAGTAGGCGGTGACGGTGGGACCGTTGCGGGTCTCGTAGGCGCCGGTGATGCCCAGGGCGCGCCGCGGCCGCTCCGCCACCAGGAAGGTGACGGGCAGGCGGCCACTGGCGTCCAGCTGCTCGCCCGTGCGGGTGCGCGCGGTGGAAAAGACGCCCAGCGCCACGAAGTCCCGCCGCACGCGGTCGAGCTGCCGCGGGTCGTACTCCCGGTCGGTCAGCTGCCCCGCCACGGCGCGCAGCATCTTCGGGTCCACACGGGTGGCGCCCTCCACCTCCGGCGTGGCGAAGCGGGCGCGGGGGCCGGGCTGCAGGACATAGGTGACGTCCATCAGCCGGGTGTCGTGGTCCACCGTCACCTCGCGCCGGGCCACGGCGGCGAAGGGGTGGCCGGTCTCGCGCATGCCGGTCAGCAGGCGCTCGCCCGCGTCGATCACGCCCTGCGCCCGCGCGGGGTCGCCGGGGTCCAGGCCGGTCAGCGTCCCGGCGGAGGTGATGTCGGCCTCCGGCACCTCGGGCGTCACGCGCAGGGTGCCGATGGTGTAGCGGGTGCCGGGGTTCGCCCCGATCACCACCGGAACCGTGCCGCCCCGCTGCGCCAGGCGCAGGGCCAGCTGCGGCGCGTCCGGCGGCTCGTCCGCCAGCAGCACCACGGGCGTGCCGTCGTAGTAGCCTTCCGCCCGCAGCGCCCGCACCAGCTGGTCGCGGTCCTGCAGGGCGCGGGCCACCAGCCCCTCGGCCGTGGTGGGGGCCGCCCGCTGCAGCCGGCGCAGGGCGGACACGTTGCCCAGGGCCGTGTCGAGCCCGCCGTCGCCGGTGGGACGCAGCGTGGTCTCGTAGGGCAGCCCGGCCTCTTCCAGCGTGTCGGCCGGCGAGGGCAGGGCCGGACCCTCGGGCGCGTTCCGCGGCGTTTCCTGCGCCGAGGCGGGAAGGCGGGGAGCGGCAAGGACGGCAAGCGCGACGAGGACGAGAGCGAGCGGTAAGTTGCTGTGGAGCCTGGGCAAAGGAAAGGCTATCCCCTCGTCATGGATCAGAACCTTGCGGAGACGCTGACCCGCTGGCGGCGTTACTTGCACGCCCACCCCGCACCGACACTGGAAGAAGGCCCGACGGCGGAATTCGTCGCCTCACGTCTGCGTGAATTGGGCGTGGAAGAGATCGTCGAGGGCGTAGGGGGGCACGGAATCGTGGCAACCCTGCGGCGAGGCGGCGGTAACCGTTCCGTCGGGTTGCGGGCGGACATGGACGCTCTGCCGATCCAGGAAAGCTCGGTTGACCTGCCCTGGCGCAGCACCCGGCCCGGCGTGATGCACGCCTGCGGCCATGACGGCCACACCGCCGCGCTGCTCGGCGCCGCCGCCCTGCTGCTGCGGGACGACAGCTGGTCGGGCACCGTGCAGCTGGTGTTCCAGCCCGCCGAGGAAGGCGGCGGCGGCGCCAACCGCATGGTCGAGGACGGCTTGTTCCAACGCTTCCCGATGGAGCGCATCTTCGGCTGGCACAATTGGCCGGGCCTGCCGATCGGCACGGTGGCCGTGCACGACCACGCCGTGATGGCGGCTGGCAACCGCTTCGAGCTGGCGATCCGCGGCCATGCCGGCCATGCCGCCCTGCCGCACCTGGCGCGCGACCCCATCGTCGCGGCGGGCCACGCCATCGTGGCGGCGCAATCCATCGTGTCGCGCAGCCTGGACCCGATGGACACCGGCGTGGTCAGCCTGACCACGGTGCATGGCGGCGAGGCCACCAACCAGATCGCGGGGGAGGTCATCATCAACGGCACCTACCGTTATTTCCGCCCCGAGGTCGGCCAGCAGATCCGCGACGGGCTGGACCGGGTGGCGGCGGGCGTGTCGGCCACCTTCGGGGTGCAGGCCGCGGCGCGGACCCTGAGCGGCGTGGACGCCACCCGCAATTCCCCGGAGGAACGCGACATGGCGGCGGAGGCCGCCGCCGCGGTGGGCACGCTGCGCCGCGACATCGGCCCGGCAATGACGGGGGAGGATTTCAGCCGATACCTGCACGAGGTGCCCGGCGCCTTCGTGTGGATCGGCAACGGCGCCACCGAGGGCGGGCGCGAGCTGCACAATTCCCACTACGACTTCGACGACCGCGTCCTGCCGGTGGCCGCGAACTTCCTGGTCGAGGCCGCCAAGCGGGCGCTGAGCAGTCCCGCCGCGGGCTGACGCCGAGTCACCGCGCGACGGGGGCCGGACGCCCATGCCGCGCGGGGCCGGGCAGGGCGCCCGGTCCGCCGCGGGGTGGGTTCAGCGCCCCACCGCGTAGCCCTGCATGCCGCGGGGGTTCGCCCCCGCCAGGATCTGCCCATCCGCTTCGCGCCGGATGGCGCAGAGCCGGCCCTCGGTCCAGTCGCCGCCCATCTCCACGAGGTGGCCGCGCGCCTGCAGCGCCTTGGCCACGCCGAGGTCGTAGCGTCCTTCCAGCACCACCTTCCCGGGACGCGCGCCGCGCGGCCAGAAGGACGACACCCAGTGTTCCGTATGGAAGGCCGGCGCGTCGATCGCCTGCTGGGTGTTGAAGCCGTGATGCAGCATGCGCAGCAGCATGATCGGCTGCCACTGGTCTTGCTGCTCGCCGCCGGGCGTGCCGAAGGCCATCCAGGGTACGCCGTCGCGCAGCGCCATGGCGGGGGACAGCGTGGTGCGCGGCCGCCGGCCGGGGCGCAGGCCGTTGGGCAGCGTCTCGTCCAGCCAGAACATCTGCCCGCGGGTGCCGAGGCAGAAGCCCAGTTCGGGAATGGCGGGGGAGGATTGCAGCCAGCCGCCGGAGGGCGTGGCGGACACCATGTTGCCCCAGCGGTCCACGACGTCCACGTGGCAGGTGTCGCCACCGGAAGCGCCCAGCCGCGACACGGTGGGCTCGCCGCTGCCGGCCGCTTCGTGCGCAGCGCGGGCGCGTTCCACCGCGGCGGCGTAGTCGGTGCGGGGGGCGATGCCGTCGGGGCTGCCGGGCCGGAACTCCAGCGAGGCTTCCTCGCCGATCAGCGCGCGCCGCGCGTCGGTGTAGCCGTCCGACAGCAGGGTTTGCAGCGGAACCGCGACGTGGTCGGGGTCGCCGTAGAAGGCTTCGCGATCGGCGAAGGCCAGCTTCATCGCTTCCACCACCAAGTGCACGAAGCGCTCGCCCATCGGGTCCAGGGCGCCGAGGTCGAAGCCGCGCAGCAGCGCCAGGGTCTGCAGCATCGCCGGACCCTGGCTCCAGGTGCCGCATTTCAGGATGCGGGTGTTGCCGTAGTCCAGGAACACCGGCGCCTCCACCGGCGCCCGCCAGTTCGCCATGTCCTGTGCCGTCAGCACGCCACGGTGCCGCTCGCCGGAGGCGTCCATCACCTCGTTTTCGGCGACGAAGCGGCCGATCGCCTCGGCCACGAAGCCGCCATACCAGGCGCGGCGGGCGGCATCGATCTGCGCCACGCGGTCGGAACCGGCCGCCTCGGCCTCCCGCACCACCCTACGGTAAGTGTCCGCCAGGGCCGGGTTGGCCCAGAGCCGGTTCGGCTGCGGCCCGCCGTCGCGCAGCCACAGCGCGGCGCTGGTGGGCCATTCCGCCTCGAACAGCGGCCGCATGGTCTGCACCGTGGCGCAGATGCGCGGCACGTAGTGTATGCCGCGGGCGGCGTAGCCGATGGCGAATTCCAGCACCTCGCCCAGCGTCCAGGTGCCGCCGTCGCGCAGCAGCGTGGCCCAGGCATCGAAGGCGCCGGGCACCATCGCCGGCAGCAGCCCGGTGCCGGGGATCAGCTCCAGGCCGAGGGAGCCGCGGACGTGTTCCACCGTCAGCGCGGCTGGCGCCACGCCCTGGCCGCAGATCACCCGCTGCGCCCCGGTGGCGGCGTCGTGCACGATGATCGGGCAGTCGCCCAGCGGGCCGTTGAGGTGCGGCTCAGCCACCTGCAGGGTGAAGCCCGCGGCGGCGGCGGCGTCGAAGGCATTGCCGCCGCGCTCCAGCACGGCCATGCCGACCTGGCTGGCGATCCAATGGGTGCTGGATACGCACCCGAAGGTGCCGGCGATCTCGGGGCGCGTGGTGAACATGGCGCCCAGCATAGGGCGCCGAGGCCGCGGCGTCAGCCGCCGAGCGGTAAGCGCTCCGCGAGCAGGAACGGCGCCCCCGGTTCGCGCTGGGTGAAGAGGCACAGCTCCCGCACCTCGCGCGGCCGGGCCGGCACATCGCCGAGATGCGCCCGCAGCACGGGCAGCACGACCTCCTTCTCGGCGGGCGTGAGACGGCGCGACAGGGTCACGTGGAAGCGCCAATGGTCGAAGACGTAGGGGTAGCCCCAGCGCGACAGGTGCTCGCGCTCGCGCTCGCTCAGCCGCTCCGGCCGGCGCCGCGCGACCTCTGCCGGGGTAAGCGGGGCCCGGAACGGGTCCAGCGCCTCGACGCAACGGTCGGCCCAGCCTTGCAGGGCCGGGCAGGGCTCGCTCTCGCGCAGGGCCAGGAAGCCGTCGAGGTCGTGCAGTTCCAGCGGCGGCAGCGCGAAGGGCATCGTGCGAGCCGCCAGCGCCGCCGTAGCGTCCCGCAGCAGGGGAAAGGGGCCGGTGAAGCGGAAGGGCGGTTTCAGCGTGGCGTGCAGCCCGTAGCCCCGGGCCTCCGCCGTTGCAGCCGGCAGGTCGAAGCCGGGAATTTCGGGTTGGGGCAGGGTGGCCCCACTCTCCGCGTCGCGCCCGAGCCAGGCGGAGCCTCGGGCGTGCAGCGGGTCGTCCAGGCTCGGTGCCCAGTACAGCGCTACCCGGGCCGGTCCGTTCACGCGATGCGCTCCCCGCCGCGCCACACGGCCCGCACCACCGGCAGGCCACCCACCGAGTCGGGCAGCGGCCGGACGCGCAGCAGGTCGGCCCGCAGCCCCGCGGCGATGCGGCCGCGATCCTGCAGCCCCACCATGCGGGCGGGGGTGTCGGTGATGCTGCGCACAGCCGCCGTGAGATCCGTGCCGGGTTCGGTCGCCAGGCGCCAGGCAGCTTCCAGCATCGCGGCGGGGACGTAGTCGCTGGCGATGGCGTCGGCGAGGCCCTCCCTCCACAGCGCCAGGGCCGAAACATTGCCGGAATGGCTGCCGCCACGCACGAGGTTGGGCGCGCCCACGATGACGCTCATCTCCTGCACCCGGGCGGCGCGGGCCGCTTCGGGATTCACGGGGAACTCGCTGATCCGCACGCCGTCGGCGGCGTTGCGCGCCACCGCCTCGGCCGACCAGTCATCATGCGCGGCCAGCGGGATGTGGCGGCCGGAGAGGCGCGCCAGCAGGGCTGCGCGGTTAGGTGCTGCGAAGCGCTCCCGAAGGGAAAGCAGCTCCTCGATCCGGCGCTCGGCTGCCTCGGGGGAGAAGCCGTCTCGCGCCAGCATGGCCCGGTAGCGCGCCATGTCGGTGAACTGCCCGACACCGGGGCAGTGGTCCATCAGGCTGACCAGCCGCAGGCGTGGGTGCTCGGCCACGCCTGCGAGGAGGTCCAGCATCTCCGGCGCCGGCAGCTCGCAGCGCAGGTGCAAGAAGTGGTCGCATTTCAGCGCGCCCACCGCATCCAGCGCGTCCAGGTCGGCCACGCCTTCGCGGAATGTGCGGTCGCGGCCGCCGCCGGAATTGATGTCGCCGACGCAGAGCGCATCCAGCACCGTGGTGACCCCGGCCGCCGCCGTCTGGGCGTCGTGCACCAGCATGGCGGAACGCGAGGGCCAGCGAGCGTTGATCCGCGGCTGCGCCTGCCGTTCCAGATTGTCCGTGTGCAGATCGACGATGCCGGGGAGGAGGTAGTCGCCGCCGAGCTCGGTCGCGCCCGGGGCATGGCTGCGCCCGGTGTCCACGGCGGCGATCAGGCCGTCTCGCAGCACCACGGTGCCAGGCATGACGCGGTCGGGAAGTACCAGGGTCGCGTCGGTGAGGATGGTCTCGCGGATCATCGGGTCCCGGCACGGCACGCGCGGGAGGGCGCCGGCACGGCGGCCGGTGCTATCCCGCGGATGATGAGAAGGATGGCTCCCCGAGTTGGACTCGAACCAACGACCTGGCGATTAACAGTCGCATGCTCTACCAGCTGAGCTATCGGGGAACGCTCGGCGGCCCAATAGCGGAGGGCGGGGACGCCGACAAGTCCTGGTCCCGGATGAAGTGCGATCCGGGTAAGCGATTGGAGGCTCCGGGCGGAATCGAACCGCCGTAGACGGTTTTGCAGACCGCTCCCTGACCACTCGGGCACGGAGCCGCCGGGCCTCCTTACGGATCGGGAGGCGGGAAGTCCAGTGCGCTTGGCCCTGCGTCCCCCCGGTCCTATAAGCGCCGCAGCCATCGCAGGGACCCGAAACGGCATGGATTTCGCCGAGGCACGCCGGCACATGGTGGATGGACAGCTCCGCCCCAACCGCATCACCGATCCGCGCCTGGTGGATGCCATGCTGCACTTGCCGCGCGAAAGCTACGCTCCCGCGGCGCAGGCATCCCGCGCCATGGCGGATGGCGACCTGCCGCTGGGCGGCGGCCGGGTGCTGATGCAGCCGATGATGCTGGCCCGCCTGCTGCAGCTCGCCGCCGTGCGGCCGGGCGACCGGGCGCTGGTGGTGGGCAGCGGCAGCGGCTACGGCGCCGCCGTGCTGGCCACGGTGGGTGCCCAGGTGGTGGCCCTGGAAGAGGATGAGCGCCTGCTGGCCCTGGCTGCCGCGGCGCCGCGCACCCGCGGCGTGCGGCAGGAGCGTGGCCCGCTGGCGGCGGGCTGGCCGGCCGGCGCACCTTACGAGGTGATCGTGATCGAGGGGGCGATCCCCGCCGTGCCCGCCGCCCTGTCGGAGCAGCTGGCCGAGGGTGGCCGCCTGGTGACGGTGCTCCAGGATGCCGTGCGCCCCGGTGCCGCGGTGCTGGGCACCCGGACCGGCGGCGCCTTCGCCACGGCCGATGTGTTCGACTGCCGGACGGCGCTGCTGCCGGGCTTCGCGCCCGAGCCGGGCTTCGTCTTCGCCTGACGCGTTCCGGCCGCCCGCGGCGGCCGGGTCCCCGGGATTGCTCCTGGCGCTGCGCTGCCGGGCCGGGCTAGGGTCGGAGCAACCCTTTTCCGCAGTCGCGGCCGGTTCCAGATGGCCGCGGAGGATAACCGTGACCATGACCTCCCCACGTGCTGCCCTGTTCCTGTCCGTCGCCCTTGCCGGCTTCGGCGGGGGGACGGCGGCGCGGGCGCAGACGCTTCAGGAAGCGCTCGCCCAGGCCTACGCCAACAACCCGACCCTGCAGACCGCGCGGGCCCAGCTCCGCGTGGTGGACGAGAACGTGCCCCAGGCGCTGTCCGGCTGGCGACCCAGCGTCGTGGTGACCGCGGCGCCCGGCTACGCCGATGCCCGGTCCCGCGCCCAGGCGATCAACCCGGAAGGCGAGAGCATCTCGGCCTACCGTAACCTGGACCGGCAGACCCTGAACCTGTCCGGCACGGTGACGCAGCCGCTCTATCGCGGCGGGCGCACCGTGGCCTCCACTCGCCGGGCGGAGAACCAGGTGCTGGCGCAGCGGGCGCGGCTGCTGGCCACCGAGCAGCAGGTGCTGCAGGACACGGTGAACGCCTATGTCGGGCTGATCCGGTACCAGGAGGAAGTCCGCCTCAATATCAACAACGTGCAGGTGCTGCAGCGCCAGCTCGACGCCACCAACGAGCGCTTCCGGGTCGGTGAGATCACCCGCACGGACGTGGCGCAGGCGGAGTCGCGCATCGCCGGCGCCCGCGCCACCCGCGCCGATGCCGAAGGGCAGCTACAGCAGGCACGGGCGACGTTTCTGCGCACCACCGGCATCGCGCCGGAGCGGCTGACGGCGCCGCAGCCGCTGCGCCTGCCGGTGCGCTCGGCCCAGGACGCGGCCCAGCTCGCCGCCATCAACAATCCCAACGTGGTGGCCGCCCTGTTCGACGAGGCCGCCGGGCGCGACTTCATCGACGTGCAGCAGTCCACGCTGCTGCCGCAGGCCAGCCTGCAGGCCCAGGCCTTCCGCAGCGACAACAGCACCGTGCGCGGCACCCGCGGCACCGGCGAGTCGATCACCGCCACGCTGTCCGTGCCGCTCTACCAGGGCGGCGGCGAGCATTCGCAGGTGCGCCAGGCGCGGCAGGACGCCAACCGCCTGCGGCAGATCGTGGACGACCAGCGCCGCGTCGCCGTGCAGCAGGCCGTGGCCGCCTGGGAGGTGGCGCAGAGCAACCGCGCGCAGGTCGACTCCACCCGCTCGCAGATCCGCGCGGCCGAGGTCGCCCTGGACGGCGTGCAGCGCGAGGCCGTCGTGGGCAGCCGTACCACGCTGGACGTGCTGAACGCCGAGCAGGAGCTGCTGAACGCCCGCGTCACCCTGGTGCGCGCCCTAGCCAACGTGGTGACCACCAGCCACGCGGTGGCCGCCGCCGTCGGTCGGCTGACGGCGCGCGACCTCGCCCTGCCGGTGCAGCTCTACGACATGGGCCAGTACTACCGCGAGGTGCGGAACCGCTGGGTGGGCCTGGGCGATTATTCCACCCCGACCGCCACCGCGACGACGCCCTGAGCATGTCGGGCAACACCCCTCCGGGCAACAATGCCGGCCCGCCCGGCCAGGACCCGACCATGGAGGACATCCTCGCCTCCATCCGCCGTATCCTGAACGAGGACGAGGCGGTGCCGGTCGGCCCGGAAGGCGCCGCGCCCGCGGCACCCGCCGCGGCAGCGCCCCCTGGCCCGCCCCCGGCACAGCCGGCGGAGGAGCCGCCGCTGGACCTGACGGAAGCCATGATGGTCCCGGCGCCCGAGCCGCCGCCCGCCCCGCCGCCGCCTCCACCCGTGGTGGGCGAGGAGGGGCTGATCGGCTCCGTCGCCGCCGCGGCCACCGCTGCCGCGCTGGGCCACCTGGCGCGCACCGTGGCGGCGGAACGTGGCAGCCCCGTGCACCGCGGCGGCCCCTCCATCGAGGATGTGGTGCGGGAGGAGCTGCGGCCGATGCTCAAGGAATGGCTGGACGCCCACCTGCCCGGGCTGGTGGAGCGGCTGGTGCGCGCCGAGATCGAGCGCGTGGTGGGCCGCGCCCTGAGCTGAGCCGCCGCACCCTCGGGCGCCCGCGACACCGGCGCACTTGACGCCCGGGCGCCTCCCGGCACAGGGATGCGCCATGCTCGACAAGGTCCTGACGCCCGCCGCCTTCGAGGCGCGGCTCTACGAAGGCTGGGAAGCCGGCGGCGCCTTTTCGGCGCGGCCGGAAAGCTCGGCCGAGCCCTTCACCATCATGATCCCGCCGCCCAACGTCACGGGCAGCCTGCATGTCGGCCATGCCCTGACCTTCACGGTGCAGGACCTGCTGATCCGCTGGCGCCGGATGCAGGGCCGGGACACGCTGTGGCAGCCCGGCAGCGACCATGCCGGCATCGCCACCCAGATGGTGGTGGAGCGCCTGCTGGCCGGCCAGGGCGTCAAGCGGCGGGAGATCGGCCGCGAGGCCTTCCTGCAGCATGTCTGGGAATGGAAGGCGCAGTCGGGCGGCACCATCACCCGCCAGCTCCGCCGCCTTGGCGCCAGCCTGGACTGGCCGCGCGAGCGCTTTACCATGGACGAGGGCCTGTCTGCCGCCGTGCGGGAAGTCTTCGTCACCCTGCACGAACAGGGGCTGATCTACCGCGACCGGCGTCTGGTGAACTGGGATCCGGTGTTCCAGAGCGCCATCTCCGACCTGGAGGTGGAGAGCCGCGAGGTGAACGGCAGCCTCTGGTACCTGCGCTACCCCGTGGCCGGGCCGGACGGCGCGGTGGAGCCGGACCGCTTCATCACCGTGGCCACCACCCGGCCGGAAACCCTGCTGGGCGACGTGGCCGTGGCCGTGCATCCCACGGACCCGCGCTTCGCCGATCTGGTGGGCCGCTTCGCCGTGCTGCCGCTGGTGGGCCGCCGCATCCCCATCATCGCCGACGAGTATTCCGACCCCGAGAAGGGGACGGGTGCGGTGAAGATCACCCCCGCGCACGACTTCAACGACAACGCCCTCGGCCGCCGGCACGGCCTGCCCATGCCCAACGTGCTGGATGCCGAGGCGCGCGTCGCCCTGGACGAGATCGAGGGCGACCTCACCGCCGTCGACGGCGTGGCGGAACCGGGCTTCGTGCGCGCCCTGGCGGGGCAGGACCGCTTCGCGGCGCGCGAGAGCATCGTCGCCGAACTGGACCGGCTTGGCCTGCTGGAGAAGGTGGAGCCGCACACCAACGCCGTGCCGCATGGCGACCGTTCCGGCGTGCCGATCGAGCCGCGGCTGACGCTGCAATGGTACTGCGACGCCGCCACTCTGGCGAAGCCGGCGGTGGCGGCGGTGGAGAGCGGCCGCACCCGCTTCGTGCCGAAGCAATGGGAGAACACCTTCTTCGCCTGGATGCGCAACATCGAGCCCTGGTGCATCTCGCGCCAGCTCTGGTGGGGCCATCGCATCCCCGTCTGGTACGGGCCGGACGGGCACAACTTCGTCGCCCGCGACGCCGCCGCCGCGCAGGAGGCGGCACGGGCGCATTACGGCCGCGACGAGGCGCTGACCCAGGACGAGGACGTGCTGGACACCTGGTTCAGCTCCGCCCTCTGGCCCTTCTCCACCCTGGGATGGCCGGAGAAGACGGCGGAGCTGCACAAGTACTACCCCACCGACGTGCTGGTGACGGGCTTCGACATCATCTTCTTCTGGGTGGCCCGGATGATGATGATGGGGCTGCACCTCATGGGCGACGTGCCCTTCCGCACCGTCTACATCCACGGCCTGGTCCGCGACGAGAAGGGCCAGAAGATGTCGAAGTCCAAGGGGAACGTGATCGATCCCCTGGAGCTGATCGACAGCTTCGGCGCCGACGCCATGCGCTTCACCATCGCCTCGCTGGCCGGTCCGGGGCGCGACGTGAAGCTGGGCCGCTCGCGGGTGGAGAACGGGCGCTCCTTTATCACCAAGCTGTGGAACGCCGCGCGCTACTGCGAGATGAACGGCATCGCGCCCGACGGGGGCTTCGACCCGGCGGCCTGCACCACGCCGCTGGCGCGCTGGGTGCTGGATGCGGCCAACTCGGCGGTCGCCGAATGCACCGCGGCGCTGGAGAACTTCCGCTTCGACGAATACGCGGCCGCGCTGCGCCGCTTCGCCTGGGACGGGTTCTGCGACTGGTTCCTGGAGTTCTCCAAGCCCGCCCTGGCCTCCGGCGACACGCCCGAGGCCCGGGAAGCGCGTGGTGCCGCCCAGCACGTGCTGGGCGTGCTTCTGCGGCTGATGCACCCCGTCGCCCCCTTCATGACGGAGGAGCTCTGGCACCAGCTCGGCTACGGCGAGGAGGGCAGCCTGATTCGCGCCAGCTGGCCCACCGCCGCCGAGGTGCGCGATGCTGCCGAAGCGCGCGAGGAGCTGGACTGGCTGGTGGCGCTGATCTCCACCGTGCGTGGCGTGCGGGCGGAAATGAATGTCCCGCCCGGCACCGCCGTGCCGCTGCTGCTGCAGGACGCGCCGGCGGCGACCCTGGAGAGGGGCGCGCGCTGGATGGACACGATCCGCCGCATTGCCAAGCTGAGCGAGCTGCAGCCGCTGGTCGGGGAGCCGCCCAAGGGCGTCGCGCAGGCAGTGCTGGGCGATGTCACCATCATGCTGCCGCTCGCCGGCATCATCGACCTCGACGCCGAGCGTGCCCGGCTGACCAAGGAGCGTGGCAAGGCGGAGGGTGAAGCACGCAAGATCGCCCAAAAGCTGGACAACGCGGAGTTCGTGGCCCGCGCCAAGCCGGAGGTGGTGGAGGAAAACCGCGAACGCCTCAGCGCGGCGGAAGCGGAGGTCGCGCGGCTGACCGCCGCGCTGGGCCGCATCGCGGCCTGACCGTGTGATGCCGGGAACGGGCCGCCCCGTCCCCGCGCCGCGTCAGTCCGCCAGGTCGAACAGAACCGGGGCGTGGTCGGAGGGTGTTTCCTCCGACCGGGCATCGAGATCGACGACCGCGCCGGACAGCCGCTCGGCCAGCTCGGCCGAGAATAGCCCGTGGTCGATGCGCAGGCCACGATTGGCCTCGAAGGCCGGGCCGTAGTCCCAATAGGTATAGGGCGCATCGGCCGGGTGCAGCGCCCGCAGCGCATCCGTCAGCCCGAGGTTGAGCAGCGCCCGGAAGGCGGCACGGCTTTCCGGGCGCACCAGCGCGTCGGTGGGAGGCATGCCGCCGGGCGGGAAGTCCGCATCCGTCGGGCACACGTTGAAGTCGCCCAGGATGGCCAGGGGCTGGAACCTGTCCAGCCGGGCAGCAGCCACGGCCCGCAGCCGTTCCATCCAGCGAATCTTGTAGGCGAAGCCGTCCTCACCGCCGGAGTTGCCGTTGGGCAGGTAAATGCCGGCCAGGTGGGCCCCGGCCGCGCGCACCTCGACGTAGCGGGCATGGGTGTCGTCCGGGGCGCCGGGCAGGGTATTCGCCACCACCTCGAAGGGGATGCGGCCGATCACCGCCACGCCGTTGCGCCCGCCGGGCTGCCCGAAGGCTTCCGCGCGATAGCCGAGCTCATCCAGGCCGAGATCGGGGAACTCCTCCGTCCTGCACTTCAGTTCCTGAAGGAACATGAGGTCGGGCCGATGGCGTTCCAGCAACCGGCGCAGATGCGGCGCGCGCTTGCGCACCGAGTTCACGTTGAAGGTGCAGAGGCGCAAGGGGAGGGGACGCGCTCAGCCGACCGAGAAGGACACGCCGCAGCCGCAGCCCGACACGGCCTGCGGGTTGCGCACGGCGAAATGGGCGCCGATCAGCTCATCCGTCCAGTCCAGCTCGGCGCCGCGCAGCAGGTCCAGCGACACGGGGTCCACGAAAACGCGGGCGATGCCCTCCTGGACATAATCCTCGGCGTCCGGCGCATCGGCCAGCTCGAACCTGTACTGGAAGCCGGAACAGCCGCCCGCCTCCACCGCGACGCGCAGCCCGGCGCCGGGGCGGCCCTCGCGGGCGGCGATTTCCACCACCTGCTGCTGGGCGCGCTCCGTGGCGCGGAACTCGGGAAGGGCCGTCTGCGAACCGTCGGGCATGGTGCGTGAAACTCCGTCACCGGGAAGATAGGGTGTCGCCGGCCGGGATTCCAATCGGGGTGTCCGATGAGGCGGGGTTGCGGTCGCCGCTCGCCCGGTGCTAGGGCCGAAAGCCCCATGCAGCCCGTGCCCCGCCCATGACCGCGCAGTCCCCGGCGCCGGGCGCGCCGGATACCGCAACGCCGGTGTCGCCGCTGGCGGCCTGGGCCGTGCGGCCGGAAACCTCGCGCGGCCGGCTGGTGCCGGAGGGCGGCGACGCCCGCTCGCCCTACCAGCGCGACCGCGACCGCATCATCCACAGCGCGGCCTTCCGGCGGCTGCAATACAAGACCCAGGTCTTCATCTACCACGAGGGCGATGCCTTCCGGACCCGGCTGACCCATTCCATCGAGGTCGCCCAGATCGCGCGTTCCCTGGCCCGGCAGCTGCGGCTGGACGAGGACCTGGCGGAAGCCCTGGCCCTGGCGCACGACCTCGGCCACCCGCCCTTCGGCCATGCCGGGGAGGAAGCGTTGAACGGCGCCATGCGGCCCTTCGGCGGCTTCGACCACAATGCCCAGAGCCTCAAGGCCGTGACGCTGCTGGAGCACCGCTATGCCGGCTTCGACGGTTTGAACCTGACCTGGGAAACCCTGGAAGGGCTGGCCAAGCACAACGGCCCGCTGCGCCGGCCACCGCCCTATATCGCCGAATACAATAAGCGCCACCCGCTGGACCTGACCACCCACGCCTCGGCCGAGGCGCAGGCGGCGGCCATCGCCGACGACATCGCCTACAACAACCACGACCTGGACGACGGCCTGCGCGCCGGCATCTTCACCCTGGACGAGGCGGCCAGCCTGCCGCTGTTCGGCGAAGCGCTGGAAGCGGCCCGCGGCGCCAATCCCGGCGCCACCCGGGAACGCCTAGCCAGCGAAACCATCCGGCGCGTCATCAATCGGATGATCAACGACGTGGTGGCCGAGGCGGAGCGCCGCATCGCCATCCTCAAGCCGAGCAGCGTGGACGACATCCGGGCCGCCTCCGCCCCGGTGGTGGTGTTCAGCACCCGCATGACGGCGCTGAACCAGGAAACCCGCGACTTCCTCCATGACCGCATGTACCGCCACTGGCGGGTCAACCGCACGGCGCAGAAAACCAAGCGGGCGCTGCAGGTGGTGTTCAGCCTGCTGCATGGCGGGCCGGAGATGCTGCCCACCGATTGGTGCCAGCGCGCCGGGGCGGCGGGCAGCGCCCAGGCCGCCGCCGTGGTATGCGACTGGATCGCGGGCATGACGGACCGCTTCGCCCTCGAGGAACACCGTCGCCTGACGGACCCGAACATTCCCGGCTAGAAGAGAGCATGTCCCAGGACGTTTTCCAGATCATGCGCGACGCCGTGGTCGCGCAACTCCGCGGGCTGCTGCCGGACCTGCCCGAGGACGCCTTCGCCCGCGTGCTGGTGGAACCGCCGCGTGACTCCTCCCATGGCGACATGGCCACCAACGCCGCGCTGGTGGTGGCCAAGCCGGCCCGGCTGCCGCCCGCCAAGCTGGCCGCCTCCCTGGCGGAACGGCTCGCCGGGTCCGGCATGGTGTCGGAAGCGGCGCCGGCCGGTCCGGGCTTCGTGAACCTGCGCCTGCGCGAGGCCGTGCTGCGGGACCAGTTGCCGACCGTCCTGCGCGAAGGGGAGGATTACGGCAACGGCAGCCTGGGCGGCGGGCGCGCCGTGGATGTCGAGTACGTGTCCGCCAACCCGACCGGTCCGATGCATGTCGGCCATTGCCGCGGCGCCGTGGTGGGTGATGCCCTGGCCAACCTGCTGGAAAAGGCGGGCTGGTCGGTGACCAAGGAATACTACGTCAACGATGCCGGCGCGCAGGTGCAGGCGCTCGCTTGGGCCGCCTACTGGCGCTACCTCCAGGCCCTCGGCACCGCCCTCACGGAGGAGGAGTTCTCGGCCAACGTGCCGGGCGGGCTGCAGTACCGCGGCGAGTACCTGATCGCCGTGGGCGAGGCGCTGAACCGGCAATACGGCGACACCCTCGCCCCCGGTGCCCTGCCGGCCGATCCCGCGCTCTGGTTCGACACGGTGCGGGAACGCACGGTGGGGATGATGATGGACGAGATCCGCGAGGACCTCGCCGCCCTGGGCGTCCGGCACGATGTGTTCATCAGCGAGGCCGAACTGGTGAAGGCCGGCGTGGCCGACCGCGCCATCGCCGAACTCGCGGCGGAGGGGCTGGTCTACGAGGGCGTGCTGGAGCCCCCCAAGGGCAAGACGCCCGACGACTGGGAGCCGCGGCCGCAGACCCTCTTTGCCTCCACCCGCTTCGGCGACGACGTGGACCGCCCGCTACGCAAGAGCGACGGCACCAACACCTACTTCGCCAACGACATCGGCAACCATGCCGACAAGATCGCCCGCGGCTTCGCCGAGCTGGTGCAGGTCTGGGGCGCCGACCATGGCGGCTATGTCCGGCGCATGCAGGCGGCGGTGAAGGCGCTGTCGGTGAAGGCGCCGGTTCCGCTGGACGTGGTGCTCACCCAGATCGTCAAGGTGATGAAGGGCGGCGAGCCCGTGCGCATGAGCAAGCGCGCCGGCACCTACGTCACGCTGCGCGACCTGCTGGAGGAGGTCGGGCGGGACGCGGTGCGCTTCACCATGCTGACCCGCAAGGCCGACGCCCAGATGGAGTTCGACCTGGACAAGGTGGTCGAGCAGTCGCGCGACAACCCGGTCTTCTATGTCCAGTACGCCCATGCCCGTTGCCGCTCCGTGCTGCGCGGGGCAGGGGACCCCGACAGCGCCGGCTTGGCCGAGGCGCCGCTGGACACCCTGACCGACCCCGCGGAACTGGCCCTGCTGCGCCGGATCATCGCCTGGCCGCGCACCGTGGAAGCCGCTGCTGCAGCGCGGGAGCCGCACCGGATCGCCTTTTATTTGCATGACTTGGCGAGCGACTTTCACCTATTGTGGAACCGGGGGCGCGAGGATGCGACCCTGCGCTTCATCCGGGAGGAAGACCCGGCCGCCACACGCGCGAGGCTCGCCCTCGTCGCCGCGACGGCCGTGGTGATCCGCTCGGGCCTGCGCGTCATGGGGGTGACGCCGGTCGAGGAGATGCGGTGAGCGATATCACGGTTCCGTCTTACCGCGTGCAGCGGGAGACGAGGGGGATCATTCCCTGGCGCATGCTGGCGGTCTCGGGGGGGATCCTGGCGGTGTTGGGGGTCGGTGGCGCGGCGGTCTGGGGTTTGACCCGGGCCGTGTCGCGCGGCGTGCCGGTGATCGAGGCGGATTCGCGGCCCTTCCGAATCCGTCCGGACGATCCCGGCGGGCTGCGCGTGGCCAACCAGGAAGAGCGGATCTTCGACACGCAGCGCGCCCCAGCCGGACGAGCGGGCGGCCGCCCCGGTCAGGCCAGCGCGCCGCAGGTGGCGCCGGAACCGGAACGCCCGGACCTGACCGCCCTGCGGCAGGCCACGGCGCCGCGCGCCCCGGCTCCGGCCGCACCATCCGCCGCGCCCGCGGCAGCACCGAACGGCGGCGCCGCCGCCACGGCCGCGGCGCCCCGCGCCGAGCCGGTACCGCCGGTCGCGGCCCGGGCGGAACCGCCGGCCGCGCCGCGAACCCCGGCTGCCGTCGCCAGCGGGCGCGCCGTGGTGCAGCTCGGCGCCCTGTCCAGCGAGGAAAGCGCCCAGGCCGAGTGGACGCGCCTGAAGGGCCGTCTGGGCGAGCTGCTGGCCGATCGCCGTCCGCAGGTGCTGCGCTTCGAACGCGACGGCAAGCCCACCATGTACCGGCTGCGCACCGGCGGCTTTGCGGATACCACGGCGGCCAAGGCCTTCTGCGACGCCGCCCGGGCCAAGGGCGCCTCGGCCTGCGCCGCCATCGGCGGATGACCGACACCCGGGCGGCCGTGGTTGGCATCGCCGGCACCTCCCTGTCGGCCGAGGAGGCGGCGCTGTTCCGGCAGCACCGTCCCGCGGGCGCGATCCTCTTTGCCCGCAACATCGCCGACCCTGCGCAGCTGCTCGCGCTGACGGCGGCCTTGCGCCAGGAACTGGGCGAGGAGGCGCCGATCCTCGTGGACCAGGAGGGCGGGCGCGTCGCCCGGCTGAAGCCGCCGCACTGGCCGGCCTTTCCCTCCTGCGCCAGCTTCGAGGGCCGCCCCGAGCAAGCCCGGCAAGTCGCCGCGCAGCTCGGGGCGGTGTGCCTGGCCATGGGATTGGACGTGGTTTGCGCGCCGGTGCTCGACCTGCGCCTGCCCGATGCGCACGACATCATCGGCGACCGCGCCTTCTCGGCCGATCCGGCAGAGGTGGCGCGGATCGGCGCCGCCTTCACCGCCGGACTCCGGGCCGCCGGCTGCGTGCCGGTGATCAAGCACGTCCCCGGGCACGGCCGCGCCACGCTGGACAGCCACGAAGCCTTGCCGCGCGTCGCCGCCGGCCGCGAGGAGCTGGCGGCGGACATCTTCCCCTTCCGCGCCGTGTGCCTGCCCGATGCGGGCCGCAGCCTCTGGGCGATGACCGCGCATATCCTCTACGAGGCGCTGGACCCGGACCGGCCGGCCACGCTGTCGCCGCGGGTGATCGAGGGAGTCATCCGCGACGAGATCGGCTTCGATGGGGTGCTGGTCTCGGACGACCTCGCCATGAAGGCTCTGACGGGGGAGCCGGCAGCGCTCGCGGCCGCCTCGCTGGCGGCGGGCTGCGACCTCGTGCTGCATTGCCCCGGCATTTTCGCGGAGAATGCGGCCCTGCTCGCCGCCTGCCCGGTGCTGAGCGACCGTGCGGCGGAGCGCCTGGCCGAAGCGCGCGCCCTCAGCCTCGCCACCCGTCGCCCGGCGGCCTGAGCCGAACCATGCCCGACTGGCTGCCGGAACTGGTTGCCTCGGTGCTGGCCGCCGTTCTCGCCATCACACTGCACGAGGCGGCGCACGGCTATGCCGCCCTGTGGCTCGGCGATCCCACGGCGCGGGAAGCGGGGCGGCTCAGCCTCAACCCGCTGCGCCACGTCGACCCGATGGGCACGCTGCTGGTGCCGGGGGTGCTGCTGGTGTCGCAGTTGCTGACCATCGGGCAGGTGCAGATGATGTTCGGCTGGGCCAAGCCGGTGCCGGTGAACATCCGCCGCCTGCGCGACCCGCGCTTCGGCATGGTGGCGGTGGCTGCCGCGGGGCCTGCCATCAATGTCTTCCTCGCTTTCGTCGCCGCGCTGCTGTGGCATCCCGTGCAGGCCGCGGAGCTGCCGGACGCGGCCTCGGGCTGGCTATTCCATTTCCTCGGCATGCTGGTGCTGGCCAACCTGATCCTCGGCCTGTTCAACCTGATCCCGCTGCCGCCGATGGATGGCGGACGCATCCTGGGCGGGCTGTTGCCGCCGGCGATCGGCATCCCTTTCCTGCGGCTGGAACGGTTCGGGCTGCTGCTGGTGCTCGGCGTCCTGTTCGTGCTGCCGCAGCTGGTGTCGGCCTGGACCCCCATGGAATGGCTGCTGCGCTACGCCGTGTCGCCCGTGCTGCAGCTGGTGCTGCGCGTGGCGGGGCACGCGCTGCCATGACGGCCACCTCCGTGGTGGCCGCACCCGCGCGCCCGGGAACCGAGGCCCTGGTCGTCACGCTGGAGGGCTACGAGGGTCCGCTGGACCTGCTGCTGGACCTCGCCCGCAGTCAGAAGGTGGACCTAGCCGCGCTGGATATCCTGTCGCTGGTGGACCAGTACCTCGCGGTGATCGAGGGTGCCCGGCAGGTGCGGCTGGAACTGGCCGCGGACTGGCTGGTGATGGCGGCCTGGCTGGCCTGGCTGAAGTCGCGCCTGCTGCTGCCCGACCCCGAGCCGGACGAGGATGCCGAAGCGGCCACGGAGTCCCTGACCGACCGGCTCATGGGGCTTGAAGCGCTGCGTGCCGGGGCGGGCTGGCTGGGTGGGCGGCCGGTGCTGGGCCGCGACGTCTTCGCCCGCGGCACGCCCGAGAGCCTGACCGAGCAGCGCGAGGGTGCCCTCTCGGCCGACCTGCCGGCGCTGCTGCATGCCTGGACCGCCGCCCTGCGCCGCGCCGCGGCCAAGCGGCCCTACGTCCCCAAGCATCGCAGCCTCTGGACTGTGCGGGACGCGCTGGACCGGTTGCGCCGCCTGCTGGTGGGCGGGCCGGACTGGAACGAGCTGCTGCACTTCCTGCCCACCCTGTCGGCCGACCCGGTGGAACGGCGCGCCGCCATGGCCAGCACCCTGATCGCCGGGCTGGAACTGGCGCGCGGCGGCGGGGTGGAGCTGCGCCAGGAAGCCCCCTTCGGCCCAATCCTGCTGCGGCCCTTGGAGGAGAACGCCAATGCCGCCTGAGGAGCAGGCCCTGCGGCTGGCCGAAGCCCTGCTCTTCGCCTCCGACCGTCCGGTAGCCACCGCTCGGCTCGCCGCGGCGCTGGGAGAGGAGGGCGATGCGGCGGCGGTGCTGTCAGCCCTGCGGGACCGCTATGCCGGCCGTGGGGTAGAGGTGGTGGAGGTAGCGGGAGGCTGGGCCTTCCGCACCGCGCCCGACCTCGCCCCCGCCCTGACCCGCGTGATCGAGGTTCCCAAGCGCTTGCCCCGCGCGGCCATGGAAGCCCTGGCGGCCATCGCCTGGCGCCAGCCCGTGACACGCGCCGAGATCGAGGATCTGCGCGGCGCCTCCCTGTCACAGAACAGCCTCGACGCGCTGCTGGAAGCCGGGCTGATCGCGCCACGCGGCCGCAAGGAAAGCCCGGGTCGGCCGGTGCTCTGGGGCACGACGCCGCGCTTCCTGGAACAGTTCGGCCTGCGCTCCCTGGCGGAGCTGCCGCGCCAGGAAGACCTGCTGGCGCCGGAGAATGCCGGCTCTGCCCCACTCGGGCCGCCCCCGGCGTGAGCCTGCGCTTCGCGGGTATCCGCCACGCTTACGGCACGCGTGAGGTGCTGCGCGGCATCGACCTGGAGGTCGGGCCGGGCGAGATCGTTTGCCTGCTCGGCCCCTCCGGTGACGGCAAGACCACCCTGCTGCGGCTGGCTGCGGGGTTGGAGCCGTTGCAGGCCGGCCAGTTGGCGGTCGGCGGCCGGATCGTTGCCCGGCCCGGGCGCGACCTGCCGCCGGAGGACCGGGGCGTCGGGCTGGTGTTCCAGGACTACGCCCTGTTCCCGCACCTGACGGTGGCCGAGAATGTCGGCTTCGGCCTGCGACGCCTGCCCCGGCCCGAACGCGCCTCCCGCGTGGCCGAGGCGCTGGCCCGGGTCGGGCTGGCGGAGCACGCGCGGGCCTACCCGCACATGCTCTCGGGCGGGCAGGGGCAGCGCGTGGCGCTGGCCCGGGCGCTGGCGCCACGCCCCTCGGTGCTGCTGCTGGATGAGGCTTTCGCCAGCCTGGACGCCCGGTTGCGCGAACAGGTGCGCGAGGAAACCCGCCAGGTCCTCCAGGAGGCCGGGATCGCCACGCTGATCGTCACCCATGACGCGGCCGAGGCCATGGCCATGGCCGACCGCATCGCGCTGATCCGCGGCGGCCGGATCGAGCAGGCTGGTCCGCCGGAAGAACTCTACCTGCGGCCCGCCAGCGCCTTTGTGGCCGAGTTCCTCGGCGAGGTGAACCGCTTTCCGGCAAAGGCTTCGGGCGGCCGCGCGCGCTTCGCGCTGGGTGACCTGCCGACCTCGCTGCCCGACGGTCCCGTGCAGATCCTGCTGCGCCCCGAAGCCGTCCGGGTCCTGCCCAAGGGCGAAGGCGTGACGGCCGAGGTGGAGTCGTCGCGTATCCTCGGCGCCGCGGCGGCCGTGGTGCTGCGGGTGGCGGACGGGCAGGGCGGCCATCTCCGGTTGCGCGCCATGCTGCCGGCCGGGAACCCGCCGCCGCCTCGGCAGGCCGGGTTGCAGATCGATGCGG
Source organism: Roseomonas sp. BN140053 (assembly GCF_047690175.1). Classification (NCBI taxonomy): domain Bacteria; kingdom Pseudomonadati; phylum Pseudomonadota; class Alphaproteobacteria; order Acetobacterales; family Roseomonadaceae; genus Roseomonas; species Roseomonas sp. BN140053. Next base: position 284,003 of record NZ_JBLLEB010000001.1, read on the forward strand.
GCGGCGCCTTCGTATTCCCGGCCGGCACTTCCTAGATAACCGCACCGAGGCCAGGCTTCCCCGGCGGGGGGAGCGATTGGCGGGCCGGGGCGTTCCTGCTAACGGGAGCGGCCCCGACGCTTCCGGCGCCGGCCGGAACGCAACATCGGGGGCATGAGCGGAGCAGCATGTTCGACCTCGCCTGGTCCGAAATCGCGGTCATCGTCGTGGTGGCCGTCGTCGTGATCGGCCCCAAGGATCTGCCCGACACCATCCGGGGCATCGCTCGTGGCATCGCCAAGATGCGCCGCATGGCGGGCGAGCTGCAGGGCCACCTGGACGAAGTGGTGCGGGAAGCGAAGCTGGAGGACGTGCGCGACCAGATCCGCGACATCCGCAACTTCGACCTCAAGGGGGAGATCGAGCGGGCGGTGGACAAGGATGGCGCGCTGCGTGACACGCTGCGCGACGACCCGTTCCGCGCCTCGCCGCCCACCCCCTCCGCGGATGTGGCGCCGGCCGCCCCCGCCGTGCCGCTCTCCGAAGCGCCCGCCGGCGCCGGAACCGACGCCACCGGCTCCGCCCCGCTGCCCGATGCCGCCGTGACCGCCGGTCCGGCCCAGGCGGCGGCAACGCCGCCGGGGGCCGTGCCGCAGGCGGCGAGGCCGGCCATTCCCACCACGGCCTATGCGCCGAGCCCCGCGCCGGTCGCCCCGCGCCCGGTGACGCTCGACCCGCCCGCGCCGACCCACCAGAACGTTTGAAGCGAAACCACAGTGCCTCGCGATCCGGACGACACGATCGACGACAAGCCCATGCCGTTGATCGACCACCTGCTCGAGCTGCGAACGCGGCTCCTGTGGTCCATCGGCGCCTTCATTATCGCCTTCGCGATCTGCTACTACTTCTCGACGCAGATCTACGGCTTCCTGGCGCGGCCCCTGGCCGACGTGCTGCAGCACCAGGGCGCCGGCGACCGGCGCATGATCTTCACCGCGCTGTACGAGGCCTTCTTCACCTACCTGAAGGTCGCCTTCTTCGGCGCCGTGTTCATCTCGTTCCCGATCTGGGCGACGCAGCTGTGGCTGTTCATCGCGCCGGGCCTGTACCGGTCGGAGAAGCGGGCGATCACGCCCTTCCTGATCGCCTCGCCGATCCTGTTCCTCATGGGCGCGGCACTGGCCTATTATTTCATCTTCCCGCTGGCCTGGAAGTTCTTCATCTCCTTCGAGAGCCCCGGCGCGGCGGGCGGGCTGCCCGTGCAGCTGGAAGCCAAGGTCAGCGAATACCTGTCGCTGGTCATGCACATGATCCTGGCCTTCGGCATCGCCTTCCAGATGCCGGTGGGGCTGACCCTGATGGCCAAGGTCGGCATCGTGAACGTGGCGCAGCTGAAGAAGGGCCGCCGCTATGCCATCGTGGGCATGTTCGTGGCCGCCGCCGTGCTGACGCCGCCCGACGTTATCAGCCAGATCGGCTTGGCCGTGCCGCTGCTGCTGCTCTACGAGCTGTCCATCATCGCTGCCGGCTGGGTGGCGCCCAAGCCGCCCAAGGTCTGAGCCGCCATGCATGACATCCGGGCCGTGCGCGCCGATCCGGCCGCATTCGATGCGGCCATGGCACGGCGCGGGCTGCCGCCGGTGGCGGAGCGGCTGATCGCGCTGGACGCTGCCCGCCGGACCGCCACCACCGCCGTCGAGGAAGCCCGGGCCGCCCGCAACAAGACCAGCCGGGAGGTCGGCACGCTGAAGGCGGCGGGCCGGCATGAGGACGCGCAGCGGCTGATCGACGGACTCGCGGCAGGCGAGAAGGTGTCGGGCGAAGCCCTGGCCGCCGCCGAGGCGGAATTGCGTGCCGAGCTGGCGGCCCTGCCCAACCTGCTCGACCCCGAGGTGCCGGACGGGCCGGACGAGAGCGCCAACCTGCTGCTGCACCAGCACGGCGCCCCGCCCAACTTCGCCTTCGCGCCGAAGCAGCATTTCGAGATCGGCGAGGCGCTGGGGCAGATGGACTTCGCCGCCGCCGCCAGGCTGGCCGGCGCCCGCTTCACCGTGCTGCGCGGCGAGCTCGCCCGGCTGGAGCGCGCCCTGGGACAGTGGATGGTGTCGCTGCACGCCGACGAGCACGGCTACACCGAAACCTCCGTGCCGCTGCTGGTGAACGACGCCACCATGTTCGGCACCGGCCAGCTGCCCAAATTCGCGGAAGACCTGTTCCGCACCACGGACGGCCGCTGGCTGGTGCCCACCGCCGAGGTCCCGCTGACCAACCTCGCCGCCGGCGAGATCCTGCCGGAAGCCGAGCTGCCCCGGCGCATGACGGCGCTGACGCCTTCCTTCCGGTCTGAAGCCGGCTCGGCCGGGCGGGACACGCGCGGCATGCTGCGGCAGCACCAGTTCGCCAAGGTGGAACTGGTCTCCATCACCCAGCCCGAGGACAGCGCCGCCGAACACGAGCGCATGACGGCCTGTGCCGAGCGGGTGCTGACGGAACTGGGCCTGGTCTGGCGCCGCATGCTGCTGTGTTCCGGCGACACCGGCTTCTCGGCCAGCAGGACCTATGACCTGGAAGTCTGGCTGCCGGGGCAGGCGGCCTGGCGGGAAATCTCCTCCTGCTCCAACTGCCGCGACTTCCAGGCCCGGCGGATGAACGCGCGCTTCCGGCCCAAGGAGGTCCCGGGCACCAAGGCAGGCCCGGCCTTCGTGCACACGCTGAACGGTTCCGGGGTGGCGGTCGGGCGGGCGCTGATCGCGGTGTTGGAAACCCACCAGCAAGCGGATGGCTCCGTCCGGTTGCCCGAGGTCCTGCGCCCCTGGATGGGCGGCTTGGAGTTCATCGGGGCCGGGCGCCTTGCGCCTGCCGCGGCCACCCCATAGGTTCCGCCCCGGAACTCCACCGACGGCGGGGCGTGGCGCAGCCTGGCAGCGCGCCTGTTTTGGGTACAGGAGGTCGTGGGTTCGAATCCCGCCGCCCCGATGGTGGTGCATTCCGCAGTTTGAGAACAGGACGAACACGGTTCCATGGACAAGGCCCGTATCTACTGCGCCACCAAGAGCTCCATGCAGTCGGGCCTCGGCAAGACGGAATACTGGCTGCTGGAATTCCCCTCCAACGCCCCGAAGCGGATTGACCCGTTGACCGGCTGGTACGGGTCGGACGACATGCAGCAGCAGGTCATGCTGAGCTTCGCGACGCTGGATGCCGCCGTGGCCTATGCCCAGTCGCAGGGCATCGAATACGATCTGGAAGCACGGCGGGAGGTTCCGGCCATCAAGCCGAAAGCCTATGCCGACAACTTCCGGGCCGGCCGTCGTAGCAACTGGACCCACTGACGCCATCTGGCGGATTGCCGCGGCCGGGCGGCCACGGCACCATGCGTCGTCCTTCCGGGCGTCCTTAGCTCAACTGGACAGAGCAACCGGCTTCTACCCGGTTGGTTGGGGGTTCGAGTCCCTCAGGGCGCGCCAGGGCGCTAGAGTTCCCGTCCCCCCATCCGCATCAGCCCCACCGCACCCGGTATCCGCCGGATCAGCGGCCGCAGCGCCATGTAGGCGTGCTGCAGCGCGTGGCTGGCAACGGCCCGCTCGCGGTCGCGATAGGGCGAGTTCACCCCGCGCTTCCGGGCCAGGGCGGCCCAGTCATTGTGGTTGTAGCACTTCAGCTCCGCGCTGACGGAGCGGCTGACATGGGCGTATTTCGGCAGCACCAGCCCGATGTTTTCCGGCCGGAACACGACGAAGTTGTCCACCATGAAGTCCTCGAAGCGCGCGAGACGCTCGGGGCTCCAGTCGTTGTGGAAGTCCAGGCGGACCTCCATCACCCGGCGCGCATAATGTATCGCCAGCCACTGCTCCACCGCGTAGCGCGCCAGGAAGCGCCGCTCCGACCCGGTGGAGCCGGCAGCGTAGTCGTGGGTGAGGTAGTGCACCGCATCATCCAGGCGGAAGGGTGGGGCGCTCCAGTAGGTGCGCAGGTCCTCGGTAAAGCCGACCTGCACCCAGTCGCTCAGGTGGTAGAGCATCCGCTCGTCGATGCGCGGGTTCAGCGTGAAGAAGGAGGGGATCAGGATGCGGCCCTGTCCCACCGCCAGCGGCCGGTCGCCCGCGACGCTGAATTCCAGGAATCGTTGCAGCAGCGCCGGACTCACCAGCAACGCGTCGCTGCGCAGCTTCACGGCGTAGCGTGTCTTCACCTTGGCCAGTCCCGCGGCCGTGGAGGCGATCTGACGGTTGATGTTGTTCTGGCCGGAGTCAATCTTGAGTTGCGGCAGCGCCGCCGGTTGTTCGATCAGCGCCACGGCGTCGAAAGCCGGGGCCAGCAATTCCAGTAGGTACGCTTTCGCCTGCATCGCCGAGCGCTGCGGCGGGGGACGGTTCGGCTCGAAGCCGCTGCTGGGCTCGAAGCTGGCGAGAACGACGGCACAACCGGGAAAAACGTCGCGCAGTTCCTGCGCTTTGCTGCGCGGGTCTTCCCCAGGCGTCAAAGGACCTTGCACCACGAAGGTGAAGTCGCCGAATTCTGCCAAATCGCTCTCCTGGCCGGAAACGGTGCCGGGATAGCCTGGCCATCCACCGTCGTGCTTGCCGCGCAATTCCTAGACTCTTCGCACCGGTCGAGGTGCTAGTCGCCAGTGACAACTCTGCGAGAGGCACCGCGCGCGACGCATAGCGCCTACCCGATCTTACCCACAAGCTGCCGACAGGGGGCAGAACGATGCCCGGCCGGCCGAAGTCTCTTCGCTGTCTCCCGGTCCTGGACCGGCCCCCGGGCTTCCACAACGTCTTGTGCAATCCGGCACGCCCGCCATCTCGCGGGCATGCAGGGATGTGGTCAGCGATGGCACCGCAGGGGAACGTGGTCAGCGTCGGTACGGCCACACATCCGGGGTAAATGCCGCCGCGACGAGCCGGGCCGCCTCGCGGCGCCGACGCTGTGGACACGGTGGCAGCCTTGCCTGCCGGACGGCACGGCATGCTGAAGCCGGCATTGATCGGCTCGGAGATTTATCGCGGCTCCACCTATGGCGGGAAACACCCCCTGGCGATCCCGCGGGTTTCCACCGTGCTGGACCTGATCGGCGCCCTGGGCTGGCTCGACCCGGCGCGCTACCACGACAGCCCGCGTGCCACCCCGGCGCAGCTCGCCCGCTTCCACACGCCCGACTATGTCGCCGCGCTGCAACGGGCCGAGGCGGCGGGCGGCGCGGACGAGGGAATGCGCGAGCGCCACCATCTCGGCGCTCATGGCAACCCGGTCTACCGGGAAGTGTTCCGTCGCCCCGCTACCGGCGCGGGCGGGATGCTGCTGGCGGCATCGCTGGTGGCGGAGGGCGGCGTCGTGCACGTGCCCGGCGCTGGTACCCACCATGCGCTGCCCGACCGGGCCAGCGGCTTCTGCTATCTCAACGACGTGGCTCTCGGGCTCTTCGCCCTGGTGGATGCCGGGCTGACGCGGGTCCTCTACCTCGACATCGATGCCCATCACGGCGACGGCGTGGAACTCGCCTTTCACGATGACCCGCGGGTCTTCACCCTCTCGGTGCACGAGGCCGGGCGCTGGCCGCACACCGGCAAAGCCGAGGATCGGGCCGGCGGCTACGCGCGAAACCTGCCCGTGCCGCCCGGCTTCAACGACAGCGAGATGGACTGGGTGCTGCGGCACGCCGTGCTGCCGATCATCCGTCACTTCCGCCCCCAGGCCATCGTGCTCCAGTGCGGCGCCGATGCGCTGGAGGATGACCCGCTGTCCCGCCTCTCCTTGTCGAACAACGCGCATTTCGCCGTGGTGCGGGCGCTGGTGGGATTGTCGGCGAGGCTGATCGTCACCGGCGGTGGGGGCTACAACCCCTGGACAGTGGCCCGCTGCTGGACGGGCGTCTGGGGCACGCTGAACGGCCACACCCTACCACCGCGTCTGCCGCCGGCGGCTGAGAGCATTCTGCGGGACCTGACCTGGTTCCGGGCGGCCGGGCGGGAACCGCCGGAACACTGGTTCACCACGTTGCGCGACGTACCCCGGCCCGGCGAAATCCGGGCGGAAATACGTGAGCTCTGCCCCTTCGTGCTGCGGGACCTTCCGCCGCCGCTGGACTGAGCCGGCCTTGCGCAGGGCCTTGCCCGGTCAGTCCGGCACCAGCAGCGACACGGCGGCCTGGGCCGCGATGCCCTCGCCCCGGCCGGTGAAGCCCAGCCGCTCGGAGGTGGTCGCCTTCACCGATACCCGCCCGAGCGGCACCCCCATGAGCTCGGCCAGCCGCTCCCGCATGGCGGTGGCATGCGGGGTGATCTTGGGCTGTTCGCAGATCAGCGTCACGTCGGCGGAAGCGATCATTCCGCCGCGGGCCCCCACCCGCCCGGCCGCGTGGCGCAGGAAGGCCGCGCTGTCGGCATCGCGCCAACGGCTCTCGGAGGGCGGGAAGTGCCGGCCGATGTCGCCCTCGGCCAGGGCCCCGTAGATCGCGTCGCAGAGGGCGTGGATGCCGACATCCGCGTCGGAATGCCCGTCCAGGCCGAGCGGGTGATCGATCTTGATGCCGCACAGGATCATCGGACGGTTCTCCACCAGGCGGTGGACGTCGAAGCCGGTGCCGACGCGCGGCAGCAGGGCGGCACGGGCCGCGGCCTCCAGGCGGGCGAGATCCTCGGGAAAGGTCACCTTCACGTTCTCCTCGGCTCCCGGCACCAGGGCCACCGTTTCGCCGGCCGCTTCCAGCAGGGCGGCATCATCGGTTGCGCCCGCCGGGCCGGTGCGGTGCGCCTCCAGCAGGGTGCCGAAGCGGAAGGCCTGCGGCGTTTGGGCGCGGAACATGCCGTCGCGCGAAACGGTGGCCTCGATCCGGCCGTCGCGCCCCCGCTTGAGCGTGTCGCTGACCGGCAGGGCTGGGATGGCACCCTGGCACCGTTCCAGGGCCGCCAGCAGGGCGGCAACGGTGCCGCTGGGGATCACCGGCCGCGCCGCGTCATGCACCAGCACCACCTCCGGCGGCTGGTCCGCCAGGGCTTCCAGCCCCGCCCGGACGCTGTCCTGACGGGTCGCGCCGCCCGTCACGGGTGCCCGAACGCCCGGCAGTCCTGCCAGTGCCTCGGCCACCCGTCCGGCCTCCTCCACGGCGCAAACGGGCAGCAGAACGGAAATCTCTCCGCCGGCAAGCAGGGCCTCCGCGGCCCGGCGCAGCAAGGGCCGTCCCGCCAGGGACAGGAACTGCTTGGGCATGGTGGCGCCGAAGCGCTGCCCACTGCCGGCAGCCATGAGCAGCGCAGCGACGCGCATCGGGCTGATCCTCGGAACTGGTGACCGCGTGGTGCAATAGCTGTCCCCCGTCCGCTCGCCCAGGGTGAGGCACGAAGGCCACGCGCCAGCCTTGAATCGCGCCGGGTTGATGAAATCCCTGCGTATGCACGGTGCTTGACGCCGCGGCTGCCCAACGGATAGGCAGCAGGAATGCATCTCCCCATCGTGACCCAGGCGAGCGTTCCCCGACCTGATCGGGGTGACGGAGAGCCCCAATTGCGCCCGATCGACCTGGGCGGGGGCGTCCGCATCGAATGTCCGGTGATCCTGGCCCCGATGTCGGGGGTGACCGATCTGCCCTTCCGGCAGCTCGCGCGCGAACTGGGCGCGCCCATGGTGGTCAGCGAGATGATCGCCAGCCAGGCCATGGTGCGGGAAAACCGCCAGACCCTGAAGATGGCCGAGGTCGACGGCTTCGGCGGCCCCGCTTCCGTGCAGCTCGCGGGCTGCGAGCCCGCCGTGATGGCCGAGGCCGCGCGGCTGGCGGTGGACCGGGGCGCGGCGGTGGTGGACATCAACTTCGGTTGCCCGGTGAAGAAGGTGGCACTCGGCCAGTCCGCCGGCTCCGCCCTGATGCGGGACGAGGTCGCGGCGGGCCGCATCCTGGAAGCCACGGTGCGCGCCGTGCCGGTGCCCGTGACGCTGAAGATGCGCATGGGCTGGGACCACAGCAGCCTGAACGCGCCGCGGCTGGCCCGGCTGGCGCAGGACTGCGGCATTCGCATGGTGACGGTGCATGGCCGCACCCGGCAGATGTTCTATACTGGCACGGCTGATTGGGACTTCGTGGCCTCCGTCAAAGCTGCGGTCGGCATCCCTGTGATCGTGAACGGCGACATCCTCGGCACCGCCGATGCGGCCGAGGCGTTGCGCCGGTCCGGGGCGGATGGCGTCATGGTAGGCCGCGGCGCCTATGGTCGGCCCTGGCTGCTGGCGGCCATCGCGGCGGGGCTGCAGGGCAGGGCGGACTTCGCCATCGCCGAGGAGCCCCCCCTGGCGCAGCGCTATGCCATCCTGCTGCGCCACTACGAGGCGATGCTGTCGCATCACGGCCGCGACCCCGGCATGCGCCTCGCCCGCAAGCACCTCGCCTGGTATTCCTATGGCCTGCCGGGCAGCGCGGAATTCCGCGGCCGGGTGAACCGCGCCGACACGCCCGAAGCGGCGATGGCCGAGCTGCGGGAGTTCTGGGAACCATTGATCACCGAGGGCGTGACCGTGGCGCATGGCCGCCGGGACAAGCTGGCGGCATGACCGGACCCGTGACCGCGCTGATCCGCCGGGTCGCGCCCCGGCCCCGCATCGGCCTGAGCCCCGAAGCCGCCGCCGTGCTGAGCGCCATGCCGATGCCGGTGGTGGTGCTGGATGAGGCGGACCGCTTCCGCTACGCTAATCCGGCGGCGGAGTTGTTCCTGCAGCTCTCGGCCGTTTCGCTCGGGCAGCTCACCCTGGGCGACCTCCTGCCCGAGGACAGCCGCCTCGCGGCCCTGGTGCGACAGGTCCGCACCCTGGGCGCCCCGGTATCGGACCACGACCTGTTGCTGGAAAGCCCCCGGCTGCACCGCCAGGACGTGTCCGTCCAAGGCGCGACCCTGCCGGAAATGCCCGGCGCCGTGGTGCTGACGCTGCAGGACGGTTCCACCGCGCACAAGCTCGACCGGCAGCTGAACTTCCGTGGCGCGGCACGCGGGGCCTCGGCCATGGCCGAGGTGCTGGCACACGAGGTGAAGAACCCGCTTTCCGGCATCCGTGGGGCAGCGCAGCTGCTGGAACAATCGGCCAGCGAAGCCGACCGCGAGCTCTGCACCCTGATCCAGGACGAGGCCGACCGCATCCGTGACCTGGTGGAGCGGATGGACATGTTCAGCGAGCGCCCGATCGAGCGCACGCCGCTGAACATCCATGAGGTTCTCGGTCATGTCCGCCGGGTGTCCGGCACCGGCTTCGCCGCGCATCTTCGCGTGGTGGAGGACTACGACCCCTCCCTGCCACCGGTGCTGGGCAACCGCGACCTGCTGGTGCAGGTGCTGCTGAACCTGGTGAAGAATGCCGCCGAGGCGGTGGACTCGATCGAGGGCGAGATCGTGCTCTCCACCGCCTATCGGCACGGGGTCCGTATCGCCATTCCCGGCAGCAACGAGCGCGTCCACCTGCCTCTGGAAGTCTGCGTCCGCGACAACGGTCCCGGCATCCCCGAGGAAGTCCGCGCCACGCTGTTCGAGCCTTTCGTGACCACCAAGCGGGGCGGGCAGGGGCTCGGCCTCGCGCTGGTGGCCAAGCTGGTGGGCGATCTCGGGGCGCTGATCGAGTGCGACAGCCGCCCCGGGCGCACGATCTTCCGCCTTTCCCTTCCCATCCCGCCGGCGGAGCGGCCGGCCGCGGGTCCGGCCCAGCCCCCCCGCACCAGGAGCGCTTCTTGAGCGGACAAACCATCCTGATCGCCGACGACGACCGGGCGATCCGCACCGTGCTGTCCCAGGCGCTGGGCCGCGCCGGCTACAATGTCCGCGCCACTGCCTCCGCCGCCACGCTGTGGCGCTGGGTGGAAGATGGCGAAGGCGACCTCGTGATCACGGACGTGGTGATGCCCGACGAGAACGGGCTGGACCTCGTGCCCCGCATCAAGCGCATCCGGCCCGAGCTGCGGGTGCTGGTGATGTCTGCGCAATCCACCTTCATGACCGCGGTGAAGGCTGCCCAGCGCGGCGCCTTCGAATACCTGCCCAAGCCCTTCGACCTCAACGAACTGCTGGCCGTGGTCGGCCGCGCCCTGGTCGCGCCCCGCCCCGCCGCCGAAGTGCCGGAGGACGGGGAGGGGGAGCGCCTGCCGATCATCGGCCGCTCGCCGGCGATGCAGGAGATCTATCGCACCGTCGCCCGGCTCACGACCACGGACCTGACCGTGATGATCACGGGCGAGAGCGGCACCGGCAAGGAACTCGTCTCTCGCGCCCTGCACGACTATGGCAAGCGGCGAGGCGGCCCCTTCGTGGCCATCAACATGGCCGCCATCCCGCGCGAGCTGATCGAGGCGGAACTCTTCGGCCATGAGCGCGGCGCCTTCACCGGCGCCCTGGCCCGCGGCGTGGGCCGCTTCGAGCAGGCGGCCGGCGGCACCCTCTTCCTGGACGAGATCGGCGACATGCCGGCCGAGGCGCAGACCCGCCTCCTGCGCGTACTGCAAGAAGGCGAGTTCACCACGGTGGGCGGGCGCCAGCCGATCAAGGCCAATGTCCGCATCATCGCGGCGACCCACCGTGACCTCCGGCAGGCGATCCGGGCCGGGGTGTTCCGCGAGGACCTGTTCTACCGGCTGAACGTGGTGCCCATCCGCCTACCCCCGCTGCGGGAGCGGCTAGAGGATATCCCGCTCCTCGCCCGTCACTTCCTGGAACGTGCCAAGGCCTCCGGCCTGCCGGGCAAGAGCCTGGACCACGACGCGCTGGAGCGGCTGAAGCAGCATTCCTGGCCCGGCAACGCCCGGGAACTGGAGAACCTGATGCGCCGGCTCGCCGCCCTGTACCCGCAGGAGGTGATCGGTGCCGACGCGGTGGCGGCGGAACTGAGCGAGACCGACATGGCCTCCGCGCCGCAATCCGACTCCCGCAATCCGGAAACCCTGGAACAGGCGGTGGAACGTCATCTGGCGGGCTTCCTTGGCGCCCATCGCGACGGCATGCCGGTCCGCGACCTGTACGAACGGGTGGTGGCCGAGGTCGAACGGCCGCTGATCCGGCTGGCGCTGGCGGCGACCCGGGGCAACCAGATCAAGGCGGCCGCCATGCTGGGGCTGAACCGGAACACCCTGCGCAAGAAGATCCGGGAGTTGGAACTGCCGGTGGTCCGCGGCCTGTCCTGACTCCGGGCGGCCGCGCCCAACCCCGGCCAGGGCAGTTTCGGAGCCCGCCCCGATCTGCGCTAGATTGGCCCGCATGAGCCGTTCCCGCCCTTCTTCCGGCGCCCCTCCCAAAGGGCTGGTGCAGCGCGTGGCGGACCTGCTGCTGGGCCGGGGCATGACGCTCGGCCTGGCGGTGGGTGCGCTGCTGCTGGGCATCGGCACCTTCACCCTGCTCAGCAATGGCAGCCCCTTCGGCCCGACCCGGCCCGGCCAGGTCGCGGCCATGGTGCTGGTCAACGCGATGTTCCTGCTGCTGCTGGGCGCCTCGCTGGCCGGGCGGCTGGTGCGGGTCTGGGCGGAGCGGCGGCGCGGCAGCGCCGGCTCCCGCCTGCATGTCCGGCTGGTGCTGCTGTTCGGCGTGGTGGCGGTGGTGCCGGCGGCACTGGTGGGCATCTTCGCGGCGGTGTTCTTCAACCTGGGCATCCAGGCCTGGTTCAGCGACCGGGTGCGCTCGACGCTGGAAGCCAGCCTGGTCGCCTCGCGCGCCTACCTGGACGAGCACCGCAACACCATCCGCGGCGACGCCCTGGCCATGGCGGCGGACCTGAACCGCGCGGCGCAGCTGATGCCGGACAACACCCTGGCCTTCGCACGCGTGCTATCCACCCACACCATGCTGCGCGGCCTGCAGGACGCCGTGGTGTTCGATCCCACCCAGGGCAACGTCGTGGCGAGCGCCGGCCTGACCACCTCCACCGTGGTGGAGCCGCCGCCCACCTGGGCCAGCGACCTCGCCAAGTCCGGCGAGGTGGCGGTGCTGGCCAACGAGGGGGAAGAAGGGCGCGTCCAGGCCCTGATCATGCTCGACATCGAGCCGGGATTGATGCTGCAGATCGGCCGGCCCGTGGACTCCGGCGTGCTGGAGCACATGCAGGCCACGGAACGCGCCTTCCAGGCCTACGACCAGCTCGACCGCAACCGCTCCGGGCTGCAGGTCACCTTCGCCATGATCTTCGCCATCGCGGCGTTGCTGGTGCTGATGGCGGCGGTGCTGGTGGGGCTGGTGCTGGCGAACCAGCTGGCGCGCCCGATCTCCAGCCTGATCAACGCCGCCGAGCGGGTGCGCGGCGGCGACCTGTCCGTCAAGGTCGAGGAGGGGCGGGGGGACGACGAGGTCGGCAGCCTGTCGCGCGCCTTCAACCGCATGACAAACCAGCTGGCGGCGCAGCGCTCGGAACTGCTGGAAGCCTATCGCCAGATCGACGACCGCCGCCGCTTCACGGAAACGGTGCTGGCCGGCGTATCGGCCGGGGTGGTCGGGCTGGACGCCGACGGGCGGGTCAACCTGCCCAACCGCTCCGCCTCCGAACTGCTCGGCCACGACCTGGAGGAGGCCATCGGCCGCCCGCTGCGCGAGGTCGCGCCGGAATTCGCCGAGCTGGCCGACCTCGCCGCCGCCGCGCCCGACCGCGCCCACACCGCCGAGATCCGCACCGGCGCCCCGGCCGCCCGACGCACGCTGATCGCGCGCATGGGGGCCGAGGTGCAGGGCGGCCACGTCGCCGGCTACGTCCTGACCTTCGACGACATCACCGAGTTGCTCTCCGCGCAGCGCAAGGCCGCCTGGGCGGACGTGGCGCGGCGTATCGCGCACGAGATCAAGAACCCGCTCACACCGATCCAGCTCTCGGCCGAACGGCTCAAGCGGCGCTACCTGAAGGAGATCACCTCCGATCCCGACACCTTCCGCGCCTGCACCGACACCATCGTGCGCCAGGTCGGCGATATCGGCCGCATGGTGGACGAGTTTTCCGCCTTCGCGCGCATGCCGCAGCCGGTGATCCGTCCGGAGGACCTGTCGCGCCTCGCACGGGAAGCGCTGGTGCTGCAGCGCGACGCGCACCCGCGTATCGTGTACGAGACCGCCTTCCCCGATCCCGGGCCGGTCGCCGCCTGTGATCGTCGCTTGTTGAACCAGGCCTTGATCAACCTGCTGCAAAACGCCGCCGACGCCATTGCCACGCGTGCCGAGGAGGACGGAGAACAGCGGCCCGAGGATGGCCCGATCGGCACCATCACCTTCTCGGTGGAATGTGAAGGCGACTGGGCCGCCTTTATCGTGGAAGATGACGGCGTGGGCCTGCCCGCGGGCGACGAGCGCGACCGCCTGACGGAACCCTACGTCACACATAAGGTTAAGGGGACCGGCTTGGGCCTTGCTATCGTGAAGAAGATCATGGAGGACCATGGTGGCCGGCTGGCGTTGACCGATCGGCCGCACGGGGCGAAAGCTAGCCCCGGGGCGCGGGCTTCGCTGCTGCTGCCACTGGCCCAGCCTTCCGAGGTTGCCAGCGAGGCTCCCAAGGGGACGGAGATCCTTCGACATGGCGCATGACATCCTGATCGTGGACGACGAGCCCGACATCCGGAACCTGATCGAAGGGATCCTGTCGGACGAAGGCTACGAGACCCGGACGGCGCGCAATTCGGACGAGGCACTGGCCGCCTTCCGCCAGCGCCGGCCCAGCCTCGTGATCCTCGACATCTGGTTGCAGAAGTCGCGGCTGGACGGGCTCGGCATCCTGCAGGCGCTACACGGCGAGGAGCCACAAACGCCGGTCGTGATGATCTCCGGCCACGGCACCATCGAGACGGCCGTGCAGGCGATCCAGGAGGGTGCCTACGACTTCATCGAGAAGCCCTTCCAGTCCGATCGCCTCCTGCTGATCGTGTCCCGCGCCCTGGAAGCCGCGCGCCTGCGCCGCGAGAACAGCGAGCTGCGGCTGCGCGGCGGCGCGGAGGCCGAGCTGGCGGGCGTGTCGACCCCGATCGCGCAGCTGCGCCAGCAGATCGAGAAACTGGCGCCCACCGGTTCCCGCGCCCTGATCACCGGCCCGGCCGGCTCGGGCAAGGAGGTCGCGGCGCGCATGATCCATGCCCGCTCGCGCCGCGCCGGCGAACCTTTCGTGGCGCTGAACTGCGCCACGCTGAACCCGTCGCGCTTCGAGGAAGAGCTGTTCGGCGTGGAAGGCGGCGCCGACCCCGCGACCCAGCCGCGTCGCGCCGGTGTGCTGGAACGCGCGCATGGCGGCACGCTGCTGCTGGACGAGGTGGCGGACATGCCGCTGGAAACGCAGGGCAAGATCGTCCGCGCCCTGCAGGAACAGGGCTTCGAGCGCGTCGGCGGCGCCACCCGGGTGAAGGTGGACGTGCGCGTGCTCGCCACCACCAACCGGGACCTCGCCGCGGAAATCCAGGCAGGCCGTTTCCGGGAAGACCTGTTCTACCGCCTTGCCGTGGTGCCGCTGCGCATGCCGCCGCTGCGCGAGCGGCGCGAGGACGTGCCGGTGCTGGCGCGCGCCTTCATGACGCGCTCGGCCGAGGCTTCCGGCATTCCGTCGCGCGAAATCAGCGAGGACGCGATCGCGGCGATGCAGGCCTATGATTGGCCGGGCAATGTCCGGCAGCTGCGCAACATCGTGGACTGGCTGCTGATCATGGCGCCCGGCGGGCCGGGCGAACCGATCCGCCCGGAAATGCTGCCACCCGAGATCGGCTCGGCCACCCCGGCGATGCTGAAGCTGGACCGTTCCTCGGAAATCATGACCCTGCCACTGCGCGAAGCACGGGAGTTGTTCGAGCGGCAGTACCTGGAAGCGCAGCTGCTGCGCTTCTGCGGCAATATCAGCCGCACCGCGAATTTCGTGGGGATGGAACGTTCCGCCCTGCACCGGAAGCTGAAGTTCCTGGGCGTGAACGCGGATGACCGCGCGGCCGCCAGCGCCTGAGGAGAGGGCATGTCCCGCATCGCCTACGTCAACGGCCGGTACCTGCCGCAGCGCGACGCCTGCGTGAACGTCGAGGATCGCGGCTACCAGTTCGGTGACGGCATCTACGAGGTGGTGCACCTGCACAACGGGCGCTTCGTGGATGAGGACCGCCATCTCGCGCGGCTGGAACGCTCCGTGGGCGAGATCCGCCTGGCCCTGCCCATGCCGCTCTCGTCGCTTCGCCAGGTGTTGCGGGAAGTTGTCCGGCGCAACCGGATCACGGAAGGGCTGGTATACATGCAGGTGACCCGGGGCGTGTCGCGCCGGGACCACGCCTTTCCGACCACGCCCGTGCCGCCGTCGCTGGTGGTCACGGCCCGGCGCATGGCGCCCTATCCCGCCAGCATCGACAACTGGTCGGCGGATGCCATCACGCATCCCGACCTGCGCTGGGCGCGGCGCGACATCAAGAGCGTCAATCTGCTGCCCAACGTCCTGGCCCGGCAAGCCGCCCGCGACGCCGGCGCGCTGGAAGCCATCCTGCACGACCCCGCCACGGGCGAGGTGACGGAAGGCGCCTCCACCACGATCTGGATCGTGGACGAGACCGGCGCGATCCGCACCCGCCACCTCGACCAGCGCATCCTGCCCGGCTGCACCCGCGGTGCCCTGCTGGCGGAGCTGGAGGCCGAAGGCATCGCCTTCGAGGAACGCGGTTTCACCCTGGAGGAACTCGGCCGGGCGCGGGAAGCCTTCCTGACCTCCGCAACGTCCTTCGTGAAGCCGATCCTGCACCTGGACGGCAAGCCCGTCGGGGATGGCAGGCCGGGGCCGGTGACGCGGCGCCTCTTCGACATCTTCTCGCGCCACGTCCGGGGCGGATTGCGCAACGCCGCGTGACCACCGGAGGAGGAGCCACGCCGGCAGCCGGCGCCCCCGCGCTTCCCCGGGCGATCGTGTTCGATTGGGACAACACGCTGGTGGATGGCTGGGGCGCCATCTCCGCCGGGCTGAACGCGGCCTTCGACGCCTTCGGCCTGCCGCGCTGGACCTTGGATGAGGTGAAGGGAAGGGTGCGCAAGTCCCTGCGCGACTCCTTCCCCGCCATCTTCGGCGCCGAATGGGAACGGGCGCGCGAGGTGTTCTACCGCGAAGTCCGCACCCGGCACCTGGATGTCCTGCACAGCATGCCCGGCACCACCGGCCTGATACCCGCGCTCGCGACGCTCGCGCCGCTCGCCGTGGTGTCCAATAAGCAGGGCATCCTGCTGCGGGCCGAGGCGGACCGATTGGGCTGGACCCGGCACTTCCGCGCCCTCGTCGGAGCCTCCGACACGCGGGCCGACAAGCCGGCACCGGAGCCGCTGCGGCTCGCCTGCGCCGCGTGCGGCGTGCTGCCTGGCCCGGAGGTCTGGTACGTCGGCGATACCGGCCTGGACATGCAGGCCGCCCGCCGAGTGGGCTGCAAGGCGGTGCTGCTGGGCGACGCCGAGCATGATGGCGGTGTCGGCGCCGTGGACGCGGACCTGGTGTTTCCGGATGCGGAGCACCTGCGCGCCGCTGTAACCGGGCTTGCATCGGCGGCGCGCATGCGCTGAGTCTCCGCCGGGCTGTCCGGAGCCACCGGACAGCCCGTGAAGGAGGACGGCGCGAGCCGTTTTCCGCAACAACAAGAAGGACCCAGCCATGGCTGCGGAGAAGTCCCAAAACGTTCAGGACGTGTTCCTGAACCACGTTCGCAAGAGCAAGACCGCCGTGACGGTCTTCCTGGTGAACGGCGTCAAACTTCAGGGGATTATTACCTGGTTCGACAACTTCTCGGTGCTGCTGCGCCGGGACGGTCACACCCAGCTGGTGTACAAGCATGCGATCAGCACGGTGATGCCGGGCGCGCCGATCCAGCTGTTCGACGGCTCCACCACGGGCCAGCAGCAGGCTTCCGGCACGCCGCTGCGCGAAACCACCATGACCTTGCATCGGGAGCCACAGGCTGTCGGCGGAACGGACTGACAACCGGGCGGGCCCAACGCCCGCCGCGGTCATTCTCCCCTGGGAGAAGCACGGGCGAACCGGGCCGGATGGCCCGGTGGCCACGCGTGCGGCCGAGGCCCGCCTGGCGGAAGCCGTGGGCCTGGCCGCCTCCATCGGCGTGGCCATCGTGCACAGCGCGATCTTCCCCCTGCGAACCCGGCGGCCCAGCACCCTGCTGGGCGAGGGGCAGGTGGAAGCGGTGCGCACCGCGGCAGCCGAGCACCGCGTGGAACTCGTGGTGGTGGACGCGGCCCTTTCGCCCGTGCAGCAGCGCAACCTGGAACGCAGCTGGGGCTGCAAGGTCATCGACCGCACCGGGCTGATCCTGGAAATCTTCGGCGAGCGCGCCCGCACACGCGAAGGCTCGCTTCAGGTCGAGCTGGCGCACCTGGAATATCAGCGCACCCGGCTGGTCCGCTCCTGGACCCACCTGGAGCGGCAGCGGGGCGGCTTCGGCTTCCTCGGCGGCCCCGGCGAAAGCCAGATCGAGATCGACCGACGCCTGATCGGCGAGCGCATCGTCAAGCTCAAGAAGGAGCTTGAACAGGTCCGGCGTACGCGCGGCCTGCATCGCCGCGCGCGGGAAAAGGTGCCGAACCCCGTGGTCGCCCTGGTCGGCTACACCAATGCCGGCAAGTCCACGCTGTTCAACGCCCTGACCGGCGCCAGCGTCTATGCCCAGAACCAACTCTTCGCCACGCTGGACCCGACCATGCGGGCCATTCAGCTACCGAGCGGACGGACGGTGATCCTGTCCGACACGGTGGGCTTCATCTCGGAACTGCCGACTCAGCTGGTGGAGGCGTTCCGCGCCACCCTGGAGGAGGTGGCCGCGGCCGATGTGATCCTGCACGTGCGGGACGCGGCGCACCCGGACTCGGCGGCTCAGCGGGCCGACGTGCTGAGCGTGCTCACCGAGATGGCCGAGGGCCCCGACGCGGCGCTGGACCCGGATTGGCAGTCCCGTTTCCTGGAGGTGTTGAACAAGGCCGACCTCCTGGGCGGGATCAGCGAACTGGCCCAGAGCGGGGCAGGGGACGCCATCGCCGTTTCCGCCCTGACCGGTGAAGGGCTGGAAACCTTACGGGCCGCGCTGGACGCGCGTCTCAGCGCCGGCCTGGTCGTGGCCGAGCTGGACTTGCCGGCGGCGGATGGGGCCGCCATCGCCTGGCTCTACGAGCATGGTGAAGTGCTGGCGCGCGAGGACCGGGAAGGAATGGTCCGGCTGCAGGTTCGCCTGGCTCCGGCCGATCTCGGCCGGTTCGAGCAACGCGCCTAGGAGAGCGGCCGACCAGCCTCCACGTCACGGCGAAACTGGATCGCCGCGGTTGAGACCTCGATGGGAACGCCCAACGGGTCAGGTACCGCGGCGTTCCGCATCCTTCGCCGCCTGCCACAAGGCTTCCATCTCGTCCAGCGTGGCATCGGACGGCGCCCGGCCCTGGGACGCCAGGGCAGCTTCCACGGTGCCGAAGCGTCGCTCGAACTTGCGATTGGCTCCGCGGAGGCAGGCTTCCGGGTCGAGATCGAGCTTGCGGGCCAGATTGGCCATGACGAAGAGCAGGTCGCCCATCTCGTCCGCCAGCCGCTCCCGGTCCTGGCCCGGCAGTTCGGCGCGCAGCTCCGTCACTTCCTCGTCGAGCTTCGCGAGCACCGCCTCCGCATCGGGCCAGTCGAAGCCCACGCGGCCGGCACGGCGGGTCAGCTTGGCGGCCCGAGTCAGCGCCGGCAGGGACTCGGGTACGCCCGCGAGCGTTCCGGCTTCACCCCGAGCCGCTCGCTCCTCTGCCTTACGGGTTTCCCAGGCTTCCGTCTGGGCCGCGGCGCTGCCGATCTCGGCCGCTCCGAAAACGTGGGGGTGGCGGGCCAGCATCTTGTCGGAGATGGCCTCCACCACCGAAGCGAAGTCGAAGCGGCCCGCCTCGGACGCCATCTGGGCGTGGTAGACGACCTGGAACAGCAGATCGCCCAACTCGTCCCGCAGCGACGGCCAGTTCTGGCGCTGGATGGCGTCCGCAACCTCGAAGGCTTCCTCGATGGTGTAGGGGGCAATGCTGTTGAAGTCCTGGACGCGGTCCCAGGGACAACCGTCCGGCGCGCGGAGGCGCTCCATGATGCGGAGGAGACGGGAAAGCCCGGCTTCAGAAGACAGCTGCGAGCCTGCCATGGCCAATCTCCTTAAAAGCGATAATGTATATTATGTAAAATATGGATCATGGCTCCGCGACGGTGATCCGCATGCCGTCGAAGGCTGGCTCGATGCCTGCCGGCAAGTTCGCCTGCATCCAGGCCCAATCGAGGTCGGAGCCCATATGAGTCAGGATGGTGCGCCGTGGCTTGAGCCGTGCGACCCACTCCGCGACCCGCTCCACATGCGCGTGGACAGGATGCGGCTTGCGTCCGAAGCATCCGACGACCCAGGTGTCGACGCCTTGCAGAACCGACAGGCTCTCCTCGGGCAGGCTGACCACGTCGGTCGAGTACCCGAAGCTGCCGGCCCGGAAGCCCAGTGTGTCCATCACCTTGTGGTCCTGGCGGAACAGTTGCAGCTCCAGCCCGGCAATCCGCAGCCTCTGACCCAGCTGAACCTCAATGGCGGTCAGCGCGGGACGAAAGAAGCCGGGCGTGGGTTCTCGGAACGCATAGTCGAACCGCCGCGCGGCATCCGCCAGCGTTAAGGCCGTCCCGAAGGTTGGGACGGCCTTCTGCATGAGCCGGTTCAACGTCCGCATCTCGTCCAGACCCATGATGTGGTCCGCATGCGAGTGGGTTAGCAGCAACGCATCCACCTGCTTCAGGCCTACCCGCAGCAACTGGGCCCGCAGATCAGGCCCCGCATCCACGAGGAGTGTTTCGCCCCCAGCAACTTGCAGTGCGATGCTCGCCCGGGTTCTCCGGTTACGCGGCTCGTGCGGGTCGCAAACACCCCAATCACCATGGCCATCGGTACCACCGATCAGCGGAACTCCACTGGAACTGCCGCAGCCGAGAATCGTGATTTCCAGCAAGATCAACCGTCTAGTTCAATTTCTTGAACAAACGAAGCAGGTTACGGGTGGTCAGTTCCGTGATGCTCTCCAGGCTGACTCCCCGGACCCGCGCCAGGACCTCGGCAGTGCTTCGGACGTAGGCGGGCTCGCAGCGTTTGCCGCGGAACGGAACCGGCGCGAGGTAGGGTGAGTCGGTCTCCACCAGCAGCCGATCCTCCGGCAGGTCGGCGGCAATGGCGCGCAGCTCATCACTCTTGGGGAAGGTCAGGATGCCGGAGAAAGACACGTAGCCGCCGGACGCGACGACCTCCTCCGCCAAGGCGCGGCCGCTGGAAAAACAGTGCAGCAAGGCGCTGAACTCGCCGCCTGACTCGCGCTCCTCACGCAGGATACGCGCGGTGTCTTCGTCAGCCTGCCGCGTGTGGATGGCGACCGGCAGGCCCGCCTCCCGGGCTGCGCGGATGTGCCGCCGGAAGCTCTCCGCCTGGGCCTCGCGCGGCGCGGAATCGTAGAAGTAGTCCAGCCCCGTTTCGCCGATTCCGACGATCCGGGGGTGATCCGCCAGGGCAACCAGCTCGGTCACATCGGGCATCGGTGACTCACCCGCGTTATGCGGGTGAACACCCACCGTTCCCCAGACCTCCGGGAAGCGCTCGGCCAAGGCCTTCACCTGCGCCGCCTGCCCCACGCGCGTGCCGATGGTGATCATGCGGCCGATCCCGGCATCCCGGGCGCGCGACACCACGGCCTCCAACTCCTCACCCTCGAAATAGTCGAGGTGGCAGTGACTATCGGCCAGCATGCTCAGGCAGCAACCTCCACCTTGCGGAACAGCGGAGTCGGCGCGGGCAGCACGGTTCCGTCCGGAACGGGCGTCGCCAGGCTGGCGAGGGAGCGATCCCCCTGCCCTACCCCCAGTTGGTCCAGCATCGCCGCCATGGTGTCGGGCATGAAGGGCTGCAGCACGGTGGCGAGGCCGCGCAGGGCGGTATGCAGGCTGCGCAGCACCGCACTCATCCGCTCAGGGTCGGTCTTCTTCAGCGACCAGGGCTTTTGCGCATCGATCCAGGCATTGCCCAGGCGCACCACCACCCAGATCCGCTCCAGTGCTTCCCCGAAGGCCTGCCGGTCCAGCGCATCACCCACGCCGGAGGGCAAGCCCTCGACGGCGGACAGCAGCTCGCGATCCGCGTCCGTGGGCGGAGTCAGGTCGGGCAGCCGGCCGTCGCAATTGCGCTGGATCAGCGACAGGCTGCGCTGCGCCAGATTGCCGAGATCATTGGCCAACTCGCTGTTCAGCCGCGAGATCAGCGCCCTGCGGCTGAAGTCGCCGTCATTGCCGAACGGCACCTCGCGCAGCAGGTAGTAGCGCAGCGCGTCCAGCCCGAACTCGGCGATCAGCACCCGCGGGTCGATGCCGTTCCCGAGGGACTTGGACATCTTCTCGCCTTCGATGGTCAGCCAGCCATTGGCGAAGACCCGGCGGGGCGGCGGCAGGTCGGCGGCCATCAGGAAGGCCGGCCAGTACACACAATGGAAGCGCGTGATCTCCTTGCCGACGAAGTGCACGTCGGCCGGCCAGAACTTCCAGCGCGGCGCGTCGAGGTCGGGATAACCGAGGGCCGTGATGTAGTTCGTCAGGGCGTCGAGCCAGACATACATCACATGGTCGGCGTCGCCCGGTACCGGCACGCCCCAGCGGAAGGAGGTCCGCGAGATCGACAGGTCCTTCAGGCCGGCCCGCACGAAGGACAGCACCTCGCTGCGGCTGCTGGAGGGCGCGATGAAGTCGGGGGTGCTCTCGTAGAAAGCCAGTAGCCGGTCGGTCCAGGCCGAAAGGCGGAAGAAGTAGGACGGCTCCCGCGTCCACTCCACCGGCGCGCCGGAGGCAATGGCCACCCGCTGGCCGTTGCGCTCCTCGATCTCGTCGGGGCCGTAGAAAGCCTCGTCCCGGATCGCGTACCAGCCCTCGTAATGCCCGAGATAGATGTGCCCGCCCTCGGCGAGGCGCGTCCACAGCGCGGCGCAGGCCCGCTTGTGCCGCTCCTCCGTGGTGCGCATGAAATCGTCGTTGGAGATGCCGAGATCGGCGGCCATCGCCTTGAACTCGCCGGCCAGCGCGTCGGTGAAGGCTTCCGGCGCCATGCCGGCCTCGCTGGCCGCGCGCTCGACCTTCTGGCCGTGCTCATCCGTGCCGGTCAGGAAGAAGACCTCGGCGCCGGACACACGCTTCCAGCGCGCCAGCACGTCGGCCGCGATGGAGGTATAGGCGTGGCCGATATGGGGATTGCCGTTCAGGTAATAGATCGGCGTGGTCAGGTAGGTCAGGGGCTGGCCGCTCATCGTCGCGTTCCCGAAAACTCGTGCCGCGGCCGGAACGCCCTGGGAATGAACGCCGAGGACGAAACGCCGCGCTAAGGCCCGACGAGCGCCCCGAGCCCGACCAGCACCGCCTGTTTGCGATCCAGGTACAGCGTCTCCGTCTCGTCCACCAGGCGGCCGAGGGTGTCCCACAGCACCGCCCAGTCCGCAAGCGGCCGGGTCCCGATCCAGGCCGGCGCCGCTTCCCCTCGCCCGGCCTTGCGCACCGCCGCGGCGATGGCCGCCCGCAGCAGCGCCATGAAGGTGACCAGGGCCGTGCCGTCGCGCTTGGCCGCCAGCTTGTCGGCCAGGGCGTGCATGGCGCGCGGCTCCGGGCGGGGCAGGCTGTTCAGGAAAGCTTGCACTTCTCCGTGCAGTGCCAGCGCCTCACCCTCCGCCAGCCGCAGCGCGCGTCCCGGCGAGCCTCCGGCCAGGGCGGACAGGGTTTCACGCTCCTGCCCCTGCATCTCGGGCAGCCAGCGCGCCAGCAGCGCGCCGAGCACGGGCGCTTCCAGCGGCGGCAGGTCCAGCCGGCGGCACCGGCTGCGGATCGTCGGCAGAAGCCGGTCCGGCGCTTCCGTCACCAGCAGCAGCACCGCCCGGCTCGGTGGCTCCTCCAGGGTCTTGAGCAGGGCATTCTGCGCCTCGGCGTTCAGCGCCTGCGCCTCGTCCACGATCACCGTGCGCCAGCCACCCTCGGCGGGAGTCATGGACAGGAAGCGCGGCACGGCCCGGGCATCCTCCACCGCGATCTGCCGCTTCACCTTGCCCTCCGCCACCTCGGGCGCCAGCACCCGAAGGTCCGCATGGGCACCGTTGGCCACGCGCGAGAACACGGCGCTGTCCGGCGCGAGGTACAAGGGCGCGCCATCCGCCGCCGGACGACCGGCCAGCAGCCAGCGCGCGTAGCGGAAAGCGAGCGTCGCCTTGCCGACGCCCTCGGGCCCGGCGAGCAGCCACGCGTGGTGCGGCCGCCCGCCCAGCGCTGCCTCCTGCAAGACCAGCGCCGCGCCGTCCTGGCCGACGAGCTCGGGGTTGGCGCGTGGCTCGGGTGGCAGGCTCATGGAGCGGAAAGGCCCAGCCGCTGCCCGACGGCCCGTTGCGCGGCTTCCAGCACGGCCGCCACCGGCGCCGAGCCGTCCAGCACCACGCAGCGCTCCGGCTCGGCGGCCGCGATGTCGAGAAAGGCCTGCCGCACCCGGGCGTGGAAGGCGGCGCTCTCCCCTTCGAAGCGATTGGCGTCGCCCCGGGCCAGGGCGCGCCGGGTACCCGTGCCCGCCGGCACGTCCAGCACCAGGGTCAGGCTCGGCCGCAAATCCCCCAGGGCCAGTTCCGCCAGGCTGCGGCATTGTTCCGGCGACACGCCTTCCGCCGCTCCCTGGTAGGCAGCGGTGCTGTCGGCGAAACGATCGGACACCACCCAGATGCCGGCCGCCATGGCCGGCAGCACGGTACGGGCAATGTGCTCGCGCCGCGCGGCCGACATCAGCAAAGCCTCCGCCAGCGGGTCCCAGCCGCCGCGCCCCAGCACCAGCCGGCGCACCGCCTCGGCGCCCGGCGAACCGCCGGGCTCCCGGGTGCGCAGCACGGGTAGGCCGCACCCGGCCAGGAACGCAGCCAGGCCGCGGGACAGGGTGGTCTTGCCAGCCCCTTCCCCGCCTTCGAGCGTGATCAGCCGCCCCCGGGAGGAGTCCGCAGCCGTCAGGTGCCGGACACCCAGCGCCCGATCACCGCCGGGATGCGCGGCAGCAGCCCCATGCGGCCCACATCGGCGCCGGCGATCAGCGGCAGCGACATCGGCGGCACGCCCTGCCCCGCCACCTGCATGCGGCCGACCTCCTGCCCCTTGGCGATGGGCGCGGCCAGGGGGGACTCGTACTGCACCTTGACTTCCAGTTGCCGCCGCCAGGACCGCGGCAGCGTGAGCACGAGGTCCTGCCCGCCCACCAGCGGCACCGTGGCACGTTCGCCGAGATAGACCGGCACCTCCTCCACCGTGTCCGCGGCGCGGAACAGCACCACGTTGTCGAACTCGCGGAAGGCCCATTCCATCAGCTTCTCGCCTTCCTCGGCGCGCGCCCGCATGGTGGGCAGGCCGTTGATCACCATCACGATGCGGCGCTCGCCGCGCTTCGCGGTGCCCACCAGCCCGTAGCCCGCTTCCTCCGTGTGGCCGGTCTTGAGCCCGTCCGCTCCGGCAACCCGGGCCAGGAGCGGGTTGCGGTTCTCCTGGTTGATGTTGTTCCAGTGGAAGGAGCGCTCGTTGTAGTACTTGGCCTCTTCCGGGAAGTCGGTCATCAGCCGCTGCGCCAGGATCGTCAGGTCCCGCGCGGTCATCTTGTGCTCGGGGTCGGGCCAGCCGGTCGAGTTGCGGAAGGTGCTGTTGCGCAGCCCCATCTTGCGCCCGTACTCGTTTTCCAGCTCGGCGAACTGTTGCTCGCTGCCCGAGATGGCCTCGGCGAACACCACGCAGGCATCGTTGCCCGACTGGATGATGACGCCCTTGATCAGGTTCTCCACCGACACCTGGGAACCGAGATCCACGAACATCTTGGACCCACCCATGCGCCAAGCCTGCTCGCTGACCGGCAGCAGCTGGTCCATGCGCAGGCGGCCCTGCTTCAGCATGTCGAAGACGATGTACATCGTCATCAGCTTGGACATGGAGGACGGCGTCATCCGCTCGTCCGCGCTCTTCTCGAGCAACACGGCGCCGGTGCCTGCATCGATGATGATGGCCTGCCGGGCGATGGTGTCCACCGGGCCGAGCGGCGTACTGGCCGGCGATCCCGTGGGGGCGGCCGGCGCGGGCGTGCGACGCGCCGGGGCCGGCGTCGAGCGCCGCTGCGCGTCGGCGGTTCCGGCCTGGGTGGCGGCGCCGAGCAACGCGGCGGCGCCGAGCAGTTCGCGTCGGTTCGGCATGGCTGAAAATCCCTTCCCTTCCGGCCCCCCGGCCGGATCGTCGCTCAACGTCAGTCTACAAGAATTCGCGCTTCCGACACGCCCCGGCGCAGCACCTGTTCCAGGGCGCGGTCGGCCGAGGCGGGGTCGGGATAAGGGCCCAGGCGCACCCGCCATTCCGGGCGGCCGCCCGGACCGAAGGGCTCCACCCGGGCGCCCGGGATGCCCGCCGCCTGACGCTGGGCCTCCCGGTTGCCGGTAAAGGTCCCGAGCTGGATCAGCAGGCGCCCGGGCGACACGGGAACGCTGGACACCTGTTCCGGCAGCCGCAGTGGCGGGGCCGCTGTGCTGGCGGCGACATCGGCGGCCACCGAGACGGCCGGACCGCGGCCTTCGCGCAGCTGCGCGGACTGCCGTGCCCCGGGCAGCGGCGCCAAGCCTTCGCGCTGCACCGTCCCGGCAGAGGCGGTGGTGATCGCCAGCGCCGGCGCCTCGCCCGGTGCGCGCGGCACGGTGGCGGCCAACGCCCGCGACAACTCGCCCTCCACCTCGATCCACACCTGCGCCGGCCGGCCCGCAGCCATGCCGAGCAGTTCCGCCGCACGCCGCGACACCTCCACCACCCGGCCCGGATCGGCCGGCCCGCGGTCATTGCCGCGCACCAGCAGGGAGCGGCCGGTCTCGAGGTTGGTCACCCGCAGGACCACGGGAAGCTGCAGCGTGCGATGCGCCGCCGTCAGCGCCGCAGGGTCATAGGTTTCGCCACTGGCCGTGCGGCGGCCGGCGGACGAGTCCGCGATCACGGCGCCCAGCCCGGTTTCGGCCAGCCCGTAGTCTTCGCGCGGGTAGTACCAGAGCCCGCGGAGGCTGTAGCCGCTCCCGATCACCTGCTGCGCCGGCGATGGCGGTGGCGCCACCGGCGCTCGCTGGCAGGACCCGAGCAGCAAGCTCAGCAGGAGGGCGGCAGTGCCCCTCACGCCACCCTGTCCGCCAGCATCCCCACCGCCAGCGCGTAGAAGTCGGACGGGTTGTAGCGACGGATAACGTTGAAGTTCTGGTACACCACGAAGGCCTGCCCGCTGCCGCCGCGCGGCACCACGATGCCGGCGGGCTGATCGAACATCGGCAGCGGCGAGCCATCCGCCTGCCGCACGCCGGCCCGCGACCATTCGCCGAGCGGCCGGCGGTTCTCCCGGCCCAGGCTGCTCTCGTCCAGCCCCGCCGGCAGGATCACTTCCCGCCCCCAGCGCTCGCCGCCCTGCCAGCCGCTGCGGGACAGGTAGTTGGCGATGGAGCCGAGGGCGTCGGCCTTGTTGTCCCAGATGTCCTTGCGGCCATCGCCGTCGAAGTCCACGGCCAGCCGGTTGAAGCTGGTCGGCATGAACTGCGGCTGCCCCATCGCTCCGGCATAGGAACCGCGCATCCGCTCCACGCTGACATGCCCGGCATCCAGGATCTTCAGGGCGGCGAGCAGCTCGCTGCGGAAGAAAGAAGCGCGGCGCCCTTCCCAGGCCAGGGTCGCCAAGGCCTCGACGACGTTGAAATTGCCGGTGAAGCTGCCGTAGTTGGTTTCCAGCCCCCAGATCGCCACCACCACCCGGCTGCTGACCTGGAAGCGCTGCTCGATGGATTCCAGCAGGGCGCGGTTCTCCGCCACCATCTGCCGGCCGCGATCGATGCGCTGCGGCGTCAGGCGGCCGTCGCGATACTGTTCCCAGGTCATGGTGAACTCGGCCTGGCGGCGGTCCAGCTCCATGACCCGGTCGTTGGGACGCAGCCCGGCCAGGGCGTTCTGCAGGATGGCGTTGGACACGCCGCCGCGCCGCGCCTCGGCACGCAGCCCTTCCAGGAAGCTCTCGAAGCTGCCCGCGGGCTGCGCGAGGGCAGGTCCCGCGCCGAGGGCAGCGAGGGCGGACAGGGCGAAGCGACGGGTGGCCAGCATGGGCGCACAGGTGGCACGGGCCGCCGCACTCGGCAACGCATGATCCCGCGCGGAAACGCTTTGCCGCGCGGGGTGGCCGGAAAGCCCCCTCAGAATCGGGCGGACAGGCTGACGGAGCCGAAGGACTGGCGCCCGCGCTGGCCGTAGAACTCCTCCGTCCGCAGCACCTGCGTGTAGGCCAGCCGCACCCCCCGCCACAGCACCGCCGCCCCGAGCTGCAGGTCCCCTACGACCCAGCGCCGGTCCACGCTGCGGCTGTCCCGGAAGGTGTTACCGTCCAGGAAGATGTCGCGCGCCACCACGCGCCCTTCCACCCCGGCGAAGAGGTACCAGCCGAGGTCGCTGCGCGGCCGCAGGAAGCCGGACCCGGCGAGCGCCGGGCGGATGCGCACCGGGCCCCAGTCCGCGTCCAGCCCGTCGCCGATCCGCAGCATGCCGCCGGCCGCGGCATAGGTGGCGCCATTGCCCACGGAACCCGTCACGGAGGGGATCGCTTCCAGCGAGATCGCGTTGACCTGGGCCAGCGGCAGGCGCCAGCGGCGTTCGGCCAGCAGGTCCACCACCGGCTCGTCCTTGAGCTGGGAGTCCCAGCCGGCCGCCGGACGCACCCCGATCAGGTGGTGGTAGTTGTTCTGCACCTGCTCGCCCAGGGCGCCCGGGCCGACAATGCCCGCCTGCAGCTCGAATAGGGTCTGCGTGCCCAGCGTTTCGCGGGTCAGCGTGAAGGCGCCGTAGAGGTGGCCGGCATAGGGCCGGTCGTTAGGGTCGGAAGGGCGCCGCTGCTTGTCCTCGGGCGTGTAGATGTTGTGGCCCAGCGACAGGCCCCAGCGCAGCTCGCCCGGTCCCAGCAGCCAGTCGAGGTTGCGGTCCATCCAGGCGAAGGGCGCGGGCAGCTCGGCGCTCGGGGAACGCCAGGTCAGCAGCAGGCCGTTGCTGTAGTAGCGGTCCGTGCCGCCGCCGAAGAAGTCGTTCTCCACCGTCAGGCTGAGCGTGCCCTGCGGGTCGGGCGGCGGCACGGCGGCCCGGTCCGGCGGCGTGGCCGCCCCGGCCGGGGAAAGCAGGAAGGGCAGCAGGACGGAGGCGAGAAGGGTGCGGCGCATAGCGCTCCTTGCCGTGGCCGGCCACACGAGGCAAGGAGGCTGGCGCCGGATGGGTGGCCGAGCGGTCTATGGCAGCGGTCTTGAAAACCGCCGTAGGTGTGAGCCTACCGTGGGTTCGAATCCCACCCCATCCGCCGATCCCGGCGTCCCGCGCCTTCCGGCCGCCGCACAACCCCGTTTTCGCCGCGGAAGCAGCGTTCCGTCCGACTCCATCCGGCGGTACACTCGGACGGTGAACGTCCTGGTCCCGCCTCGTACTCGCCTGACCGTGGAGGTCGTCTTCGACCTCGTATGCCCGTGGTGCTTCCTGGGCGTCCGCCGCTTGCGCCGGGCGCTGCGGGCCCGCCCCGACATGGCGGCCGAACTGGTGTGGCGCCCTTTCCTGCTGAACCCGGACGCGACGCCGGCCGGGCTGCCGCGGCATGACTACGTGTCGCGCAAGTTCGGCGGCGAGGAACGCACCCGCCGCCTGCACGCCACCCTGACCGAGCTGGGCCGGGCCGAGGGCGTGCCCTTCCGCTTCGACCTGCTGCGCCGCGTGCCGATCTCGCTGGACGCGCACCGCCTGGTGCGCTTCGCGGCCCGCTACGGCGTGGCCGACGCGGCGGTGGAAGCGCTGTTCACGGCGCACTTCTCCACCGGGGCCGATATCAGCGACCACGGCACGCTGGTGGCCCTCGGCGGCACCCTCGGGCTGGACCGGCTGACGCTGCGCCGCTTCCTGGCGGGAACGTCGGAAGCCGAGGCCGTGCACGCCGAGAACCTCCGCGCCCACCGGCTCGGCATCAACGGCGTCCCCTGCTTCGTGGTGTCCGGCCGCCACGCCATCGCCGGTGCCCAGGAGCCGGAGGTGCTGGAGCGCCTGCTGGACGTGGCAATGACGGAAGCCGCCGGGGCCTGAAGGCCGGCTGGCGGTCGCCGCTTCGCGCGGCGCGGTGGGCGAACCTCCCGCAGCGCCGATGCCCCCGAAGGTCCCTGCTCAGGCCGCCTTGGCCTGGGCCGCCACGCCGACCAGGGCCAGCAGGATGTCCTTGGCCGCCCTGACACGGGAGGGCAGGTCCATCTCCCGGCTCAGTGCCAGCTTGTGGTCGGGCCGCAGCCGCACCATCCCCTTCTGGGTGGTGACCCAGTTCACCAGCCCGGCCGGGTTGCCGAAGCGGTTCTTGCGGAAGGCCAGCACGACGCCCTTGGGGCCGGCATCCAGCTTCTCCACGCCCGCCTCGCGGCACAGGCGCTTGATGGAGACGACCTGGAGCAGGTTCTCCACCTCCACCGGCAGCGGGCCGAAACGGTCCACCAGTTCCGCCGCCATCGCCTCGACCTCCGCCTCCGAAGCCAGGCTGCCGATGCGGCGGTAAAGGCCCAGCCGCGCCGGCAGGTCGCGGACATAGGCGTCGGGGATCAGCACGGGCAGGCCGAGGTTGATCTGCGGCGTCCAGTCCGTGTCCTCCTCCGTCCGGCGACGGCCCTTGGCGCGGTTGCGGACCTCCTGGACGGCGTCCTCCAGCATCTGCTGGTACAGCTCGATGCCGACCTCGCGGATCTGGCCGGACTGTTCCTGGCCCAACAGGTTGCCGGCGCCCCGGATGTCCAGGTCGTGGCTGGCCAGGGTGAAGCCGGCGCCCAGGTTGTCCAGGGTCTGCATCACCTCCAGCCGCTTCTGCGACGCCGCCGACAGGCGGTGCGCGGCCGGCCAGGTCAGGTAGGCGTAGCCGCGCTGCTTGCCGCGGCCCACCCGGCCGCGCAGCTGGTACAGCTGCGCCAAGCCGAACATGTCCGCCCGGTGCACGATCAGCGTGTTCACCGCCGGCATGTCCAGGCCGGATTCGACGATGTTGGTGGCCAGCAGGATGTCGTACTTGCCGTCGCCGAACTCGGTCATCACCCGTTCCAGCTCGGTGGCCGAGAGGCGCCCATGCGCCTCGATCACCCGGGCCTCGGGCACGATCTCGCGCAGCCGCTCGCTCAGCTTGGGCATGTCCTCCAGACGGGGGACCACGCAGAAGATCTGGCCGCCGCGGAAGCGCTCGCGCTGGATCGCCTCGCGCACCACCACGCCGTCGAAGGGCATGATGAAGGTGCGCACCGCCAGCCGGTCCACCGGCGGGGTGGCGATCACGCTCATCTCCCGCACCCCCGACAGCGCCAGTTGCAGCGTGCGCGGGATCGGGGTGGCGGTCAGCGTCAGCACGTGCACGTCGGTCTTCAGCGCCTTCAGCCGTTCCTTGTGGGACACGCCGAAGTGCTGCTCCTCGTCCACGATCACCAGGCCGAGGTCGGCGAACTCCACGCTCTTGGCCAGCAGCGCGTGGGTGCCGATCACGATGTTGACGCTGCCGTCCTTCAGCCCCTCCCGCGTCTGGGTGGCCTCCTTGGGCGTGGCCAGCCGCGACAGCTGCGCCACCTTCACCGGCAGCCCCTCGAACCGCTTGGAGAAGGTGCGGTAGTGCTGCCGCGCCAGCAGCGTGGTGGGCACCACCACCGCCACCTGGGCGCCGGTCATCGCCACCAGGAAGGCAGCGCGCAGCGCCACCTCGGTCTTGCCGAAGCCTACGTCGCCGCAGACCAGCCGGTCCATCGGGCGGCCGGAGGACAGGTCCTCCACCACCTCGGCGATGGCGCGCTGCTGGTCCTCCGTCTCGGCGAAGGGGAAGCGGGCGCAGAACTCGTCCCAGGCGCCCTCGGGCGGCATGGCGGCGCGGCCCTCGTGCACCCGGCGCTCCGCGGCGGTGCGGATCAGCTGCGCCGCCATGTCGCGGATGCGTTCCTTGGCCTTGGCCTTGCGGTTCTGCCAGGAAGCGCCGCCCAGCTTGTCCAGCGACACGCCCGCGGACTCGGAGCCGAAGCGCGTCAACACCTCGATGTTCTCGACCGGCAGGAACAGGCGGTCGTTGCCGTCGTAGATCAGCCGCAGGCAGTCGTGCGGCGCGCCGTTGACCTCGATGGTCACCAGCCCGTCGTAGCGACCGATGCCGTGGTCGGCGTGCACCACGAGGTCACCTTCGGCGATCTCCGTGGCGTCGGCGATGAACTGGTCGGCCCGCTTGCGCCGGCGGGGCGGGCGGGCGATGCGCTCGCCCAGCAGGTCCTGCTCGCCGGTCAGCACGATGCCGTCGGTGACGGGGCCGCCGGCGGCGGGCGCCACGAAGCCGCGCTCCACCCCCAGCACGGCCAGCGCCACCGCGCCCGGCGCCAGCTTCCGGGCGTCCGCCCAGTTCTCCACCGGCTCGGCGGAGATGCGATTTTCCCGCAGGAGGTTGCCCAGCCTTTCGCGGGATCCGCGAGTCCAGGCGGCCAGCACCGGGCGGCGCCCCTGCGCCGCCAGCGCCTGGGCGTGCTCGCCGTAGGCGGCGAAGACGTTGCCGCCGGAGGTGCGGACCTCGCTGAACAGGCGGCCCGGCCGCCCGCCGGCATCGGGGCCGTCCTCCCCCGCGAAGGGGGAGAAGCGTGCCAGGGTTCCGGCCGAGAGGACGCGGTCCCACCCGGCGCGGTCGAGGTAGAGCGAACGCGGCGGCGCCGGACGGTACGGCATCTCGCCGTCGCGCGGCGGCAGGCGCCGGGCCTCGTAGTGGTCGGCGATCATCTCCAGCCGGGCGGCGAGGACCTCCTCCGCCTGGTTGTCCAGGCTGACCTCGGGCGCGCCGGCGCCGAGGTAGTCCAGCAGCGTCTCCATCTCCTCGTGGAACAGCCCCGCCCAGTGCTCCATGCCTGGGTGCCGCCGTCCGGCGGAGATGCTGACGTAGAGCGGGTCCTCCGTCGCCGCGGCGCCGAACAGGTCCACGTAGGCGGTGCGGAATCGCGCCACCGAGTCCGGGTCCAGGAACACCTCGCCCACTGGGCGGATCCACAGCTCCGTCAGCGCCTCGGCGCTGCGCTGGGTGGAAGGGTCGAAGCGGCGCAGCCCTTCGATCTCGTCGCCGAACAGGTCCAGCCGCACCGGGCCGGGCTCGCCGGAGGGATAGAGGTCCACGATGCCGCCGCGCACGGCGTATTCGCCCGGCTCCATCACCGTGCCGGTGCGGCCGTAGCCGTTGGACTCCAGGAAGCCGGTCAGCCGCTCCGGCTTGACCCGCCCGCCGCGCTTCAGGTGCAGCGTGGCGCCGGCGAACATGGCCCGCGGCGGCACCTTCTGCACCAGCGCGTTCACCGTGGTCAGCACGATGCGCGGCGCGGTGGCAGGGTCCAGCAGGCGGGCCAGCGTCGCCACGCGCTCCGCCACGATCTCCGGGTTCGGGGACACGCGGTCGAAGGGCAGGCAGTCCCAGGCGGGGAAGCGCAGCACCTCCACGCCCGGTGCGAAGAAGCCCAGGGCTTCCGCCAGCCGCGCCATGCGGGCGTCGTCGCGGCAGGCGTGCAGGATGGGGTTGCCGCTTTCCGCCCGTCGCCGGGCCAGCAGCAGGGCGTCGAAGCCTTCGGGGGCGCCGTAAACGGTGGTTCCCACCGCGGCGGTGTTGCCGCTCAACGGCGCGCCTCCACGGGAACCCCAGCGCCGGCGGCCGCGCATTCCCCGGCCATCCGCGTCAGCATGGGCGTGGCGTGCTCGGGCGGGATGGGACGCCGGCCCGACAGCCAGTCCGCCATGTCCACGTCCGGCAGTTCCAGCACCGCTTCCAGCTCGTCCAGCTCCGCCTCGGTGAAGGTCGCGAGGTGGCGCGCGACGAAGTGCCCCACCAGGAGGTCGGTTTCCTTGGTGCCACGGTGCCACGCGCGGAACAGCAGGCGCTTGCGGCGCGGGGAAAGCTCGTCGGGTTCGTTCGTGGGCATCACATCACACGGGGCGGGCGAGGGTTCGCCCTTCGTTCGTGGGCTGCCATATAAGGGGCGTTCCCCACCATGTCAGCCCGACCGGACACCCTGCTTTCCCCGTTCGCCTCCGTCCCCGACCTCGCGCCCAAGGCCGCCAAGCTGGCCGAGGCGGTGGGCGGCGATCGCCTGATCGACGTGCTGTTCCACCGGCCCGAGCGCTACGTGGACCGGCGGCGGGTGACCACGCTCGCCCATGCCGTGGACGGCGACATCGCCACCCTGCCCGTCCTGGTCACCGGCGTGTCGGCCCCGGGCAACGTGTCGCGTCCCTGGGTGGTGCGCTGCCTGTGCGAGGGCGAGTCGCTGGAGATCGCGTACTTCCTGCGCGCCCGCTGGGTCGGCCCTTGGCTGGCCCGCTCCTTCCCCGAAGGCGCGGCCCGCACCGTATCCGGCCGGCTGCGCCGCTTCGGCGGCCGCTGGCAGATGGACGCGCCCGACTTCATCAGCCCGCCGGACGAGATCCCGGCGCTGCAGCCGGTCTGGCCGCTGGTGAAGGGCATCACCGGCAAGGACGTGGCGAAAGCGGTGGAGACCGCGCTCGCTGGTCTGGAGGTCATCGCGGAATGGCAGGACCCTGCCCTGCTGCGCCGCCGCCGGTGGCCCGGCTTCGCGGAAGCGCTGCGGCAGCTGCAGGCGCCCGAGGCCCTGCCCGGCCCGGAGGCCAGCGACCGCCTGGCCTATGACGAGCTGCTGGCCGGGCAGCTCGCCATCGGGC
Organism: Roseomonas sp. BN140053; assembly: GCF_047690175.1. Lineage (NCBI taxonomy): Bacteria > Pseudomonadati > Pseudomonadota > Alphaproteobacteria > Acetobacterales > Roseomonadaceae > Roseomonas > Roseomonas sp. BN140053. The sequence goes on from NZ_JBLLEB010000001.1 coordinate 317,726, forward strand.
TGGTGCGCCGGGCGGTGCAGGAACGGCCGGGGCGCGCCCTGTGCGGCGACGGCTCCCTGCGGGAAAAGGCGCTGGCCGCCTTCGGCTTCGCCCCCACCGCCGGACAGGCCCGCGCCCTGGCCGAGATCGACGCCGACCTCGCCGCCCCGCACCGCATGCTGCGGCTGCTGCAGGGGGATGTCGGTTCCGGCAAGACGCTGGTGGCGCTGCTGGCCATGCTGCGGGCGGTGGAAGCCGGCGCCCAGGCCGCCATCATGGCGCCCACGGAGCTGCTGGCCCGGCAGCACCTGCGGACCTTTCAGCGACTCGCCGGCGCGGCGGGTGCGCAGGTCGAGCTGCTGGCGGGCAGCGTGAAGGGCAAGCAGCGTTCCCGCGTGCTGCTGGGCCTCGCCAGCGGTTCCATCCCGCTGGCCGTGGGCACCCACGCGCTGTTCCAGGAAAAGGTGGCCTTCCGCGACCTCGCCCTGGTGGTGGTGGACGAACAGCACCGCTTCGGCGTGTCGCAGCGGCTCGCCCTGGCGGGCAAGGGCGAGGCGGACATGCTGGTGATGACCGCCACCCCGATCCCCCGCACCCTGCTGCTGACCCAGTGGGGCGAAATGGCGGTGTCCCGGCTCGCGGAACGGCCCGCCGGGCGGAAGCCCATCGTCACCCGCATCGTGTCGCGCGAACGGCGCGAGGAGGTGCTGGCCGCGCTGCGCCGCGCCTTTGACCGCGGCGACCGCGCCTACTGGGTGGTGCGCGCGGTGGAGGAAGGCGAGTTCCACGACAATGCCGCCGCCGAGACCACCTTCGCCGACCTGCGCGAGGTTTTCGGCGACACAGTGCGCCTGGCCCACGGCGCCCAGGCGCTGGACGAGCGCGAAGCGTCGCTGGGCGACTTCGCCGCCGGTCGGGCCAAGCTGCTGGTGGCCACCACGGTGGTCGAGGTGGGCGTGGACGTGCCCGAGGCCACCATCATGATCATCGAGCAGGCCGAGCGCTTTGGCCTCGCCGCCCTGCACCAGCTGCGTGGGCGTGTCGGCCGCGGCGAGGCGCAGTCCTTCTGCCTCCTTCTCCCCTCCGGCGAGCTGACGGAAACCGAGAAGAAGCGCCTTTCCGTGCTGCGCGACACGGAGGACGGCTTCCTGATCGCCGATGCCGACCTGGAGTTCCGCGGCGGCGGCGACGCGCTGGGGACTCGGCAGGCCGGGCAGATCGGCCGGAGGTTTGTGGACCCGCAGCGGCACGGGGGGCTGGTGCGCATGGCGCATCAGGACGCCACCCTGCTGCTGGAAAAGGACCCGCAACTGGACATCACGGCCCGTGGTCGCGCGGCGCGGGAGCTCCTGCCGCTGTTCGGCCATGACCTGACCCTGGGTCCGCTGGGCGCCGGCTAGAGGCAGTTGCGGAGCGTGCCCGGGCCTCCGGAGCGGCGCTTCGCCTTACGTCCTTACTTCCTTACCGGAAGCCGCGCGGACAGGCCCATTTTCAGAGGATAATCCTACAACTTCAAGGGTCTGGCGGTCAAGCCTGGCGGCGTCTGTGACAGATTCGGCGATTTCTGCCACTTCCGGCGTTTCCTGCCACATTTGGCCCTTGCCGCGCACCGGTCGGTGGCTGGTTTGGGGCAGTCTCCGGCCCGCGCGGGGTTGACGCCGCGCCCGGCCCGCCGCATCGGCGGAACACGTCCGGTCGGGAGATGGGTTTTGAAGCAGGCCTTTGCCGTCACGGTAGTGTTCGACCTCCCGCAAGGGATGGAGGTGACGCAGCGCTTCGCCCTGTCGGTGGTGGTGGACACGGACCAGGAACGGGCCGAGGCCCGCGCCGTGCAGAACATCCGCAAGAACGAGCCCACCGCGCGCATCCGCAACGCCCTGGTGGTGCCGATCGACGTGGACAAGATCCAGGCGGAGCTGCGCCGCGGCGCCAACTGAACAGCGGGTAACCTTTGCGGCCAGGGACTTGCGCCGCGACGGGGCAGGCGTAAACCCGCAGCCCGCCAGAAACTGGGGTCCACATCGTTGCTCGGCGACAACAGCGCATTGATCGAGATCGAGCGCCTCACCAAGCTCTTCGGGGCCTTCACCGCGGTGCAGGACGTGTCCTTCACGGTGAACCAGGGCGAGGTGGTCGGCTTCCTGGGCCCCAACGGCGCGGGCAAGTCCACCACCATGAAGATGCTGGCCGGCTTCGTGGCCCCTTCCGCCGGCACCGCCCGCATCCTGGGTGAGGACGTGGTGGACCGCGCCGTGGCCGCCCGGCGCCACCTGGGCTTCCTGCCCGAAGGCGCGCCGACCTATCCGGAAATGACGGTGTCCGCCTTTCTGGCCTTCGTGGCCCGGGTGCGCGGCTTTTCCGGCCGCCAGGTCGGGGAGCGCGTCGCGGAGGCGATGCAGCTGACCACGCTGGAAGGCGTGCGCCTCCAGCCGATCGAGACGCTGAGCAAGGGCTTCAAGCGCCGCGTCGGGCTGGCGCAGGCGCTGCTGCACGACCCGCCGGTGCTGGTACTGGACGAGCCCACGGACGGGCTGGACCCCAACCAGAAGCGCGAGGTGCGCGACCTGCTGGTGCGCATGGCGCCGAGCAAGGCCATCGTGATCTCCACCCACCTGCTGGAAGAAGTGTCGGCCATCTGCACCCGCGCGGTGGTGATCGCCCGCGGCCGCGTGGTGGCGGACGAAACGCCGGCGGCGCTGGCGCGGCGGGGCCCCACCATGGACGCCGTGTTCCGCGACCTGACGCTGACTCCGCTGCTCGGCCCCGAAACCGCGGCGGGGGAAGGCTGATGCGCAACGCCCTGGTGGTGGCGCGGCGGGAACTGGCGGGCTACTTCGCCACCCCCGTCGCCTACGTCTTCATCGTGATCTTCCTGGTGCTGGCGGGCACGCTGACCTTCACGCTGGGCAACTTCTTCGCCCGCGGCACGGCGGACCTGCAGCCCTTCTTCTCCTTCGTGCCCTGGCTGTTCCTGTTCCTGGTGCCGGCGCTGTCCATGCGGCTCTGGGCCGAGGAGCGTCGCCAGGGGACGATCGAGCTGCTGCTGACCCTGCCGATCGCGCAGTGGCAGGCCGTGCTGGGCAAGTTCCTGGCCGCCTGGGCCTTCTGCGCCATCGCGCTGCTGCTGACCTTTCCGCTGGTGATCACCGTCAACATCCTGGGCGACCCGGATAACGGCGTGATCGCGGCGGGCTACCTGGGCTGCCTGCTGGTGGCGGGGGCCTACCTGGCGGTGGGGGCGGCGCTGTCGGCGCTGACCAAGAACCAGGTGATCGCCTTCGTGCTGGCGGTGGCGGTGTGCTTCCTGTTCGCCGCCGCCGGGTCGCCCATCGTGGGCGAGTTCCTGGACCGCAACCTGCCGGCGCTGAGCGAGATCGCCCGCGGCCTGTCGGTCACCGACCGGCTCTCGGCCTTCTCGCGCGGGGTGGTGACCGCCCGCGACCTCGTCTTCTTCGCGACCTTTATCGGCTTCTGGCTCTTCGCGAATGCCGTGGCCGTGGACAACCGCAAGGCCGACTGACCCTTGAGCGACACCACAGCGCCTAGCGCCGCCCCGTCTTCCGGCCGGCCGCCCAAGCGGGCGCCGAGCCGCTTCTGGCTGAGTTTCGGCGCCCTGGTGGCGGCGCTCGCCCTGGCAATCGGGCTGAACCTGGTGGCGGACCGCACCCTGCCCCGGGCCCGGCTGGACCTGACGCAGCAGCGGCTCTTCACCCTCAGCGACGGCACGCGGCAGGTGCTGTCGCGGCTGGCCGACCCGATCACGCTGCGGCTGTTCTATTCCCGCCGCCTGGGCGCCACCGTGCCGGTCTACGGCGCCTATGCCGACCGGGTGTGCGAGATGCTGCAGGAATACGTCGCGCTCTCGGGGGGCAAGCTGCGGCTGGAGGTGCTGGACCCCGAGCCCTTCTCGGAAACCGAGGACCGGGCGCTGGCCTACGGGCTGCAGGGCGTTCCCGTGGATCAGTCCGGCGAGCAGGTGTATTTCGGCCTCGCGGGCGTGAACCTGCTGGATGACGAGCGCACGGTCGCCTTCTTCCAGCCGGAGCGCGAGCGCTTCCTGGAATACGACCTGACCCGGCTGGTCTACGACCTGTCCAGCCCGACGCGGCCGGTGGTGGGCGTGCTGTCCTCCCTGCCGCTGAACGGCGACCCGCGCGCCATGATGATGCGGGTGCCCGGGGCCGGGCAGCCCTTCGCGGCGATGACGCAGCTGCGGCAGTTCTTCACGGTGCGCGACGTGCCGGCCGACGTGCAGGCGGTGGACCCCGCCATCCAGGTGATGCTGGTGGTGCACCCGCAGGGGCTGAACGACAACGCGCTCTACGCCATCGACCAGTTCGTGATGCGCGGCGGCAAGCTGTTCGTGATGACCGACCCGCACAGCGAGGGTCAGGCCAGCCGGCCCGGGCCCAACGGGCAGCCGCCGCAGGACACCGCGTCCAGCCTGAACCGGCTGCTGAACGCCTGGGGGGTCGAGGCGCCGTCCGACAAGGTGGTGCTGGACCTGCGCGGCGCCTGGCGCGTGCGGGCCAGCCCGACCGACCGGGTGCAGGCGGTGGACTACGCGGCGTGGTTCAACCTGCAGGGTGACAGCCTGAACCGTTCCGACGTGGCCAGCGCCGACCTGAACCAGGTGACCCTGGCCTCCGCGGGCGAGCTGCGCCGGCGCGAGGGCGCCACGGTGGAGTTCACCCCGATCCTGACCAGCAGCGAGCGTTCCATGCTGGCGGAGGTGGCGCGGGTGCGGCAGAACCCCGACCCCGCGCGGCTGCTGGCCGAGTTCCGCCCCGACGGGCAGCGCCACGTTCTGATGGCGCGGGTGCGCGGCGAGCTCGCCAGCGCCTTTCCCGACGGACCGCCGCCGGTCGCGGAAGGCACCGAGCGCCCCGCCGACTTCCCCGCCCACCGCGCCCGCACGGAAGGCCCGGCCAACCTGGTGGTGTCGGGCGACGCCGACCTGCTGGAAGACCGCTTCTGGGTGCAGGTGCAGGACTTCTTCGGCCAGCAGGTCGCCACGCCCTTCAGCGACAACGGGTCGCTGCTGAACAACCTGACGGACACGCTGGCCGGCGGCGATGCGCTGATCTCGCTGCGGTCGCGCGGCGAGTCGCTGCGGCCCTTCAACCTGGTGGAGGACATGCGCGCCAATGCCGAAACGCAGTACCGGCAGCGCGAGCGGGAGCTGACGCAGCGGCTGGAGGCCACGGAGCGCCGGCTGCGCGAGCTGCGCCAGGGCGGCGCCGCCACCCCCGGCGCCCCCGAGCGCAACGCCGCCACGGTGATCACCCCCGAGCAGCGCGCCGAGATCGACCGCGCCCGCACGGAGATCGTCAACACGCGCCGCCAGCTGCGCGCCGTGCAGCTGGAGCTGCGCCGCGACATCGAGGGGCTGGAGCGCTGGCTGCGCATCCTCAACATCGTGGCGGTGCCCGTGCTGGTGACGATCCTGGCGATCGCCCTGGCCGTGCTGCGCTCGCGCCGCCGCGCCGCGGCGCGGGCCTGAGAGGGAGCAGGTGGTGAACCGACGCACCCTGGTCGGCCTGGGCGGCGCGGCCGTGGCGGCCGTGGGGGCGGCCGTGCTGCTGACGCCGCGCGAGGCCGCGACGCCCCTGCCCTCCGCCGCGCAGCTGGCCTTTCCGGGGCTGGCGCAGCGCCTGGGCAGTGCCGCCCGGGTCGAGGTGCGGCGCGCCGACGCCACCCTCGCCCTGGTGCGGCAGTCCGGCGATGTCTGGACCCTGCCGGACAAGGCGAACTACCCGGCGCGCGGCGAACGCGTCCGCGAGCTGCTGGTCGGGCTGACCGAGCTGCGGCTGACCGAGCCGCGCACCGCCAACCCGGAGCTGCTGCAGCGCCTGGGGCTGGAGGACCCGGCCCAGCCGGGCGCGACCTCCGCCCTGCTGCGCGTGCTGGACTCCGGCGGCGCGCCGATCCTGGAGCTGGTGACCGGCCGCCGCCGCGTCCGCACCCAGGGCAACCTGCCGGAAAGCATCTACGTGCGCCGCCCGGCGGAGAGTCAGGCCTGGCTGGCGGAGGGGCGGCTGAACATCGACGCCGACCCGCAGCTCTGGATCGACCGCGACGTCGCCAACCTGCCGCGCGACCGCGTGCAGCGGGTCGAGGTGTCGCGCGACGGTGCCACGCTGGCGCTGGCCCGCGCCGGCGACGCCGACGCGCCGCTGCGGCTGGTGACCCCGGCCGATGCGCCGCCCACCGACGACGTGGCCCTGGACGAGATCGGCCGCGCCCTGGAAGTCCTGACCTTCACGGATGTGCGGCGCGAGGCGGATCTGGGCGGCGAGGCGGTGGGGGAGTCGCGCTTCACCCTGACCGACAACCTGTCGGTCACGGCGCGGGTGACGCGGGACAACGAGGCCATCTGGCTGCGGCTGGCGGCGGCGGGCGACGACGAGGCCGCCCGGCTCAATGCCCGCTGGCGCGGCTGGGCCTACCAGGTGGGGGCCTGGAAGGAGAAGGCCTTCGCGCCGCGGCTGGAGGACCTGCGCCGCCAGGAACCGCGGGACCCCGGCGCCGCGCCGGCCGCGCCTTGAGCGGCCGCGAGTACCCGGACCGCCCCTGGGTCGGCATCGGCTGCGTGGTGCTGCGGGGCGAGGAGGTGCTGCTGGTGCGCCGCGGCCGTCCGCCCCTGGCCGGGCAATGGTCGATCCCCGGCGGTGCCCAGGCGCTGGGCGAAACCGCCGAAGCCACCGCACGGCGCGAGCTGCGCGAGGAGGCCGCGGTTGAGGTCGGCCCGCTGCGGCACGCGGTCGCGGTGGACGTGATCGAGCGCGACGCGGAGGACCGCGTGCGCTTCCACTACACGATCCTGGACTTCTGCGCGGACTGGGTTTCGGGCGAGCCGCGCGCCGGGGACGACGCCGCGGAAGCGCGGTTCTTCGCGCCGGCGGAGGTCGAGGCGCTGGAGCTGTGGGGCGAAACGCGCCGGGCCATCGCGGCGGCGCGGGCGCAGCTGCGGCCCTGACGGGGGCGGGGCGAAAAAGCCGGGGGGAAGTATCCCCCCGAACCCCCTTCTATTTTCGGGAGTCTGGGTGCGCCCCTGGCCGATGGCGCTCTTCAACTCCTGAAAAAAGGAGGGGGACTGGGGGAGTTCACTCCCCCGGCCTTCCTGCCTCCCGCGCTCAGCGTCGCGCCAGGGCGTCCCTGATGGCGGCCAGGGTTTCCTCGATCATCCCGGCCTGGACGTCGAGATGCGTGCAGGCGCGGATGCGGCCGCCCAGCATGCTCACCAGGATGCCCTGCATGCGCAGCGCCTGCACCAGCCCGGCCGCGTCCATCCCGGCGCCCGAGGGGTCGAAGTAGACGAGGTTGGTGTCGGGCTCGCCGACCGACACGCCCGGGATCTGCCGCAGGCCGCGCGCCAGGGCCTTGGCGTTGGCGTGGTCCTCCGCCAGCCGCTCGACGTGGTGGTCCAGGGCGTAGGTGCAGGCCGCGGCGCAAACGCCCGCCTGCCGCATCGCGCCGCCCAGACGCTGCTTCCAACGCCAGGCCGTGTCGATGAACTCGGCCGAGCCGGCCAGCACGGCACCCAGCGGCGCGCCCATGCCCTTGGTGAAGTCCAGCCAGGCGCTGTCGAAGCCGGCGCAGATCTCGGCCGCCGGGAGGCCCGCCGCCACGCTGGCGTTCATCAGCCGCGCGCCGTCCATGTGCGTCGCCCAGCCCTGCTCGCGCGCCACGGCCACCACGGCGTCGAGCTGCGCCTGCGGCCACACCGTGCCGCCGCCGATGTTGGCGGTCTGCTCCACCTCCAGCAGGGTCTGCGGCGGGCTGTTGCGGTTGCGCGGGCGGATGGCGGCGCGCAGCGTGTCGGCGTCGAACAGCCCGCCCTCGCCCTTCAGGCCCTGGATCTGCACGCCGCCCAGCGCGCCGTGGGCGCCGCCCTCGCTGGTCAGGATGTGTGCCGTCTCGTGCGCCAGGATCTCGTCGCCGGGGCGGGTGTGCACCAGCGTGGCGATGACGTTGCACATGGTGCCCGAGGGCAGGAACACCGCCGCTGGCTTGCCCAGCAGCGCCGCCATGCGGTCGCAGAGCGTGTTGATGCTGGGATCGTCGCCGGATTGGTCGTCGCCGACCTCCGCCCGCAGCATGGCCTCGCGCATTCCGGGGGTCGGGCGGGTCTGGGTGTCGGAGTAGAGGTTGATGCGGACGGGACGCGCGCCCTCGGGCGGGCGGGCGGGGGCATGGACCATGCGTACGGTCTCCAGCGTGAGTGCGGCGCTTGATGCCAGGGTGAGCCGCTGCTGGATAGCCGGGGACGGCGAACTGCGTTTCCCGAAAACGCGAACGGCTCAGCGCCGCTGCGGGCGGAACCGCCGCGACGACGCGGTCAGCTGGCGGGCTGCGGGGCCGGGGCTGCCGGTGCCGTGCCGTTGCGGCCGTAGAGCGCCATGGCGCGGCGTTCGAAGGCGCGGACCATCAGGCGCACGGCCTCGTTGAACACGGTGCCGATCACCGCCTGCAGCAGGCGCGACTTGAACTCGAAGTCCACGAAGAACTCCAGCGCCGTGCCGTCCGGCGCCGGGCGGAAGTGCCACTGGTTGTTCAGGTAACGGAACGGGCCCGTCAGGTATTCCACCTGGACGTGCTGCGGCCGGTCCAGGGTGACGCGGGACCGGAAGGTTTCGCGGAACATCTTGAACCCGATGGTCAGGTCCGCGATCAGCTCCTTCTCCGTCTGCGACACCACGCGGGCGCCGACGCACCAGGGCAGGAATTCCGGGTAGCGCCGGACATCGGCCACCAGGTCGAACATCTGCTCCGGCGTGTACCGGAGCAGCTTCTTCTCGGCATGGGTCGGCATCAGCTGGGCTGCACGCTGCCGCTTGCGGTAAGCACGCTGCCGCTGGCGGTCAGCTCGCTGCCGCGTGCGGCCAGCTTGGCATTGCGGGCGTCGCGCAGCGCCGCAAAGTCGCGGTCCGCATGGTAGGATGAGCGGGTCAGCGGCGTGGCCGAGACCAGCAGGAAGCCCTTGGATCGCGCCATGGCGGCGTAGTCGGCGAATTCCGCCGGTTCCACGAAGCGGACTACCGCCGCGTGCTTCACCGTGGGCTGCAGGTACTGGCCGATGGTCAGGAAATCGATGTCGGCGGAGCGCATGTCGTCCATGACCTGCAGAACCTCGATGCGCTCCTCGCCCAGCCCGACCATCACGCCGGACTTGGTGAAGATGGAAGGGTCCAGTTCCTTGACGCGGTCGAGCAGCCGCAGCGAGTGGAAATAGCGCGCACCCGGCCGGATGTTCGGGTACAGCTTCGGCACGGTTTCCAGGTTGTGGTTAAACACGTCCGGCCGCGCTTCCACCACCACCTCCAGGGCGCCGGGCTTGCGCAGGAAGTCGGGGGTCAGGATCTCGATCGTGGTGTCCGGCGCCGCGGCGCGGATGGCCCGGATCGTGTGCGCGAAATGCGCTGCCCCGCCGTCGCGCAGGTCGTCGCGGTCCACCGAGGTGATCACGACGTGCCGCAGGCCGAGCTTGGCCACGGCCTCCGCGACCCGGCGCGGCTCGTCCGCATCCAGCGCCTTGGGCATGCCGGTGGTGATGTTGCAGAAGGAACAGGCGCGTGTGCAGATCTCGCCCATGATCATCATAGTGGCGTGACGCTGCGACCAGCATTCCCCGATGTTGGGGCAGGCCGCTTCCTCGCACACCGTGACCAGGCGGTTGTCGCGCATCAGCGCCCGGGTCTCGTGGTAGATCGGGTGCGTCGGCGCCTTGACCCGAATCCAGTCGGGCTTGCGTTTGATGGGATTGTCCGGCCGGTGCGCCTTCTCGGGGTGGCGCAAGGCCGGCCGTGCCTCGGCCTGGATCGTGCCGGAGGCCACGCCTTCGGGCGCGAAGAGGCCGCCCGGGGAGGCCGGCGCCGCGACGCCGGCAAGGTCTGGACCCACGGCGCCGCCGGCGCGGTGATCCACCAGAATACGGTTTCCCATGCCCCTAGATGTGGATCACCCTGCCATAGGCATCAAGAACCGCCTCGTGCATGGCCTCGGACACGGTCGGGTGCGGAAACACCGTGTGCATCAGCTCGGCCTCGGTGGATTCCAGGGTGCGGGCGATGGTGTAGCCCTGGATCATCTCCGTGACCTCGGGGCCGGCCATGTGGGCGCCCAGCAGCTCGCCCGTCTTGGCGTCGAACACGGTCTTCACCATGCCCTCGGGCTCGCCCATGGCGATGGCCTTGCCGTTGCCGATGAAGGGGAAGCGTCCGATCTTGACCTCGTGCCCGGCAGCCTTGGCCTTGGCCTCGGTCAGGCCGACGGAGGCGACCTGCGGGCGGCAATAGGTGCAGCCCGGGATGTTGCCGATGTCCATGGGGTGCGGGTGCAGCCCGGCGATGGCCTCGACGCAGATCACCCCCTCGTGGCTCGCCTTGTGGGCCAGCCAGGGGGCGCCGGTCAGGTCGCCGATGGCGTAGACGCCCGGCTCGCCGGTGCGGCCGTACTCGTCGGTCAGCACGTGGGTGCGTTCGACCTTCACCTTGGTGCCTTCCAGGCCGAGGTCCTCGACATTGCCGACGATGCCCACCGCGGAGATCAGGCGCTCGGCGGTGACCTCCTGGACCTTGCCGCCGACCTCGATCGTGGCGGTGACGCTGTCGGCGGATTTGCGGACGCTCTGCACCTTGGCGCCGACCAGCACGGTCATGCCCTGCTTCTCGAAGCTCTTGCGGGCGAAGGCCGAGATTTCCTCGTCCTCCACCGGCAGCACGCGGTCCAGCGCCTCCACGATGGTCACCTTGGCGCCCATGTTCAGGTAGAAGGAGGCGAACTCCGCGCCGATGGCGCCGGAGCCGATCACGATCAGCGACTTGGGCATGGCGTCGGGCACCATCGCCTCGCGGTAGCTCCAGATCAGCTTGCCGTCCGGCTCCATGCCCGGCAGCACCCGGGCGCGGGCGCCAGTGGCCAGGATGATGTTCTTGGCTTCCAGCTCGGCCACCGGCTTGCCGTCCTTGGCCACCGCCAGCTTGCCGGGGCCGGCCAGCTTCGCGTGGCCGTCGAACACGGTGACCTTGTTCTTGCGCAGCAGGTGCTTCACGCCGCCCGAAAGCTGTCCGGCCACGGCGCGGGAGCGCTTCACCACCTTGGCCGCGTCGAAGCGCACGTTGTCGGCGGCGAAGCCGTAGGCGTCCAGCGTGTGCAGCAGGTGGTTGATCTCGCTGGCCCGCAGCAGCGCCTTGGTGGGGATACAGCCCCAGTTCAGGCAGATGCCGCCCAGGTTCTCGCGCTCCACCAGCGCGACCTTCATCTTCAGCTGCGCGGCGCGGATTGCGGCCACGTAGCCGCCGGGGCCACCGCCCACCACCACCAGGTCGAACTGCTCGGCCATGCTGCCTTCCTCCGTTTCGCTCAATTCGCCGCGCCCGCCCGCACGGGGCCCGGCCGCGCTGCCCGGATACGGGCCGCAAACTCCACCAGCGCCCAGGCCGCCGCGATCGACAGCCCCAAGGCGAGAGATAGGTTGTAACGCTCCTGGTTCACCGAAGCCCCGGCATGCACCAGCAGCATGATCCAGGACGGCGCCGCGAAGAGCAGCAGCAGCCCCAGCCGCCCGGCACGCCGCGCCGCCAGCAGCCCGAAGGGCAGCAGCACCAGCATCGCCAGCGCCCAGTAGCGCCCGACCCAGAGGCCGCGCCAGGCCAGCGACACCGTGGCCATGGCGTAGCCCAGCGGTGCCCGCGCCAGTTCCGCCCGCAGGATCGCCGGCAGCCGGTCGTCCAGGCTGCCCGGCTGCGCCAGGGCGGCGTGCCGGTCCTGCTGGCCCTGGTCGTAGAAGGAGCCGGCGCGGTTCCAGTCCAGCCGGTGCACCGTCTCGGCGCCGAAGACCCGCTCCGCCCAGGCGTCGCCGAAATCCGGCAGCCAGTACAGGAAGGAGGCGCCGAACTCGCGCGGCGTCATCGCGTCGAAGGCGAGGCGTTCCACGAGCACGGCGGGGCCGTAGCCGGCGGTCAGGGCGAAGCGCCCCAGCACCAGCTCGTTGTGCGCCGCCCAGGGCAGCGTCACCGCCGCCAGCGCCGCGGCGCCCAGCAGCAGCCCTTGCCAGCGGCGGCGCCGCTGTTCCCGCGGCGCCCGCAGGGCTGCCAGCGCCAGCGCGGCCAGCAACAGGGGCGCCAGCACGCCGTGACTCGGACGGGTGAGCAACAGCAGGCCGAAGGCCGCGCCGGTGAGCGCCGCGTCGCGGCGGCGGCCGTCCTGCCACACCGCCAGGAAGCCGAGCGCGCTGGCGGCGAAGAGGAACAGCCCCAGGCTTTCCGTCATCGCCAGTCCCAGCAGCCGCGCATAGGACAGCATGGTCAGCAGCCCGATCGCCGTGGCGGTCGCGGCCACTGCGAGCCGGCCCGCCGCGACCCGCCGCGCCGCCAGGAACAGCAGACCCAGCGCGCCCGCCACCAGCAGCATGTTCACCGGCAGCACGAGGCCGCGATAGGGCGGGCATCGCTGCGACACGTCGCTGGTCGGCAGGTGGCGGACGGTGCAGGCGGCGGCGTCGCGCAGGGCCGGGTCCAGCGCCATCACCCCGGCCAGCAGGGCGGGATAGCCGGGCCCTAGGAACATGCCGGGCGGCGGCACCGCGGTGGCACTGTCCACCCGGTCGAAGAAGCCGTCCGAATACACGCCGTGGTGCAGCAGGTCCCAGGCGACGCTGGCATAGAAGTACTGGTCGCCGTAGCCGAGGTCGCGCGGCCGCTCGCGCCACCCCGCCGCTAGCAGCAGCGCGAAGCAGGCGACGAAGGCCAGCAGCGCGTGGCGCGCCGGATAGCCTCCGGGGGCGACGGCCTTTCCCGGCCGCGCCGGTTCGGCGCTGACACCCGCCACGGCGAGGCTAGGCGGCACGGGGCCGGACCGCCCTGCCCGGCCGCCACGGCGCGCGCGGCGGAACCGGGCAGCGCGGGGTCGCGCCCCCGGTGTCCGTCACAGCAACAGGCTCAGCGGGTCCTCGACCGTCTTCTTGAAGGAGGCCAGCCATTCCGCCCCCAGCGCGCCGTCGATCACGCGATGATCTACGCTGAGCGTGCAGGTCATCACCGTGGCCACGGCCAGGGCGCCGTTCTTGACCACCGCGCGCTGCTCGCCGGCGCCCACGGCCAGGATGCCGGCCTGCGGCGGGTTGATGATGGCCGCGAAGTTGCTGACCCCGAACATCCCCATGTTGGAGATGGAGAAGCCGCCGCCCTGGAACTCCTCGGGCTTCAGCTTGCCGGCCTTGGCGCGGGCGGCGAGGTCCTTCATCTCGTTGGAGATGGTGGCCAGGCCCTTGCGGTCGGCGCCCTTCACGATGGGGGTGATCAGCCCGTCGGGGATGCTGACTGCAACGGAGATGTCGACGTCGTGCAGCTGCAGGATGGCGTCGTCGGTCCAGATGGCGTTGACGTTGGGGAACTTCCGCAGCGTCGCGGCGGCCGCCTTGATGACGAGGTCGTTGACCGAGAGCTTGTAGGCGCCCGGCCCGTCCTTGGGCGAGCGGGCGTTGAGGTCGGCCCGCAGCTTCAGCAGCGCGTCGATCTCGATGTCCATCGAGACGTAGAAATGCGGCACGTGCTGCTTGGATTCCGACAGCCGGCGCGCGATCACCTTGCGCATCGAGCTGTTCGGCACCGCCGTGTGCGGCATGGTGATCGTCGGCGCGGCGGGCTTGGGCGCGGGTGCCGGCGCGGCCGCGGGAGCCGGGGCCGGGGCAGCGGCAGCGGGCTGCGCCGGGGCGGCGGCCTGCTTGGGCTTGCTGGCGCCGGAAGCGGCCGCCTCCACGTCGGCCTTCACGATGCGGCCGTTGGGGCCGGAGCCCTGCACGGCGCTGAGGTCCAGCCCGGCCTGCTGCGCCATGCGGCGCGCCAGCGGCGAGGCGAAGACCCGCCCGCCGGATGCGTCGTGGCCGTTGGACGCGGGGGCCGGGGCGGCGCCGCCGGACGCCTTGGGCGGGAGGTCAGGCACCACGGGCTGTTCCGCGGCGCCGGCCACCTTGCCGCCGGCGTCCTTGATCGCTTCCAGCGCGGGCGAGCCGGAGGGCGAGGGCGCCGGCGCTTCGGCCTTCTGGGTGCTGCCGCCGGAGGCGCCGTTGCCGCCGGCAGCGCCGGAGGCACCAGCGGCGCCGGACGGCACGGCCTCGCCGCTCTCCACCAGCACGCCGATCGGCGCGTTGACCTTCACCCCTTCCGAGCCGTCGGGCACCAGGATCTTGCCGAGGATGCCCTCGTCCACCGCCTCGACCTCCATGGTGGCCTTGTCGGTCTCGATCTCGGCCAGGATGTCGCCGGACTTGACGGTGTCGCCCTCCTTCTTGAGCCAGCGGGCCAGCGTCCCTTCCGTCATGGTCGGGGACAGGGCGGGCATCAGGATGTTGGTGGCCATGCTCCGGTGCCCCTTACTTCTTGTAGGACACGGACTTGGCTGCCTCGACCACCTGCGCCACCGTGGGCAGCGCCAGCTTCTCGAGGTTGGCGGCGTAGGGCATCGGCACGTCCACGCCGCAGACCCGCGTCGGCGGTGCGTCGAGGTGGTCGAAGGCCTCCTCGATCACCCGCATCGCCACCTCGGTGCCGATGTTGGCGTAGGGCCAACCTTCCTCCACCGTCACCAGGCGGTTGGTTTTCTTGACCGAGTTCACCACCGTCGCCGTGTCCAGCGGCCGCAGCGAGCGCAGGTTGATCACCTCCGCCTCGATGCCCTGCCCCGCCAGTTCCTCGGCCGCCTGCATCGCGAGGCCGACCATGATGGAGTAGCTGACGATGGTGACGTGCTTGCCCTCACGCTCCACCTTGGCCTTGCCGATGGGCAGCACGAAGTCTTCCGCCGTGGGGCATTCGAAGGTCTGCCCGTAGAGGATCTCGTTCTCCAGGAAGATCACCGGGTTGGGATCGCGGATCGCGGCGCGCAGCAGGCCCTTGGCATCGGCCGCGGACCAGGGCGCCACCACCGTCAGGCCCGGCACGTGGGCGTACCAGGAGCTGTAGTCCTGGCTGTGCTGCGCCGCGACGCGGGAGGCCGCGCCGTTGGGACCGCGGAACACGATGGGCGAGCCGAGCTGGCCGCCGGACATGTAGCGGGTCTTGGCCGCCGAGTTGATGATCTGGTCGATCGCCTGCATGGCGAAGTTGAAGGTCATGAACTCGACGATGGGCTTGAGCCCGTTCATCGCCGCGCCCACGGCCATGCCGGTGAAGCCGTGCTCGGTGATCGGGGTATCGATCACGCGGCGCGGGCCGAACTCGTCCAGCAGGCCCTGGCTGATCTTGTAGGCGCCCTGGTACTGGGCGACCTCCTCGCCCATCAGGAAGACGCGATCGTCGGCGCGCATCTCCATGGCCATGGCGTCGCGCAGCGCTTCACGCACGGTGACCGGCTTGGTCGGGCCCCAGTCCTTTTCCGGCGCCGCCTGCTGGCCCTGCGCGCTGCCCGCCGTACCGGACTGCTCGCGCTGCGCCGTGCCCTTGTCGGCGACCTTGTTATGGTCTTCCGCATCCCTGGCGACCTGCGCCACCGGACCGCCCTGCTGCGTGGCATTGGATTCCGGCTGCGTCGGCGCGGCGGGCTTGGCCCCCTGCTGCTGCGGCGCGGTGGCGGTGTCCCCGGGGGTGGCGGCCTTGCCGCCCTCGCCGCCGTCCAGCTCGGCGATCGGGGCGTTCACCGACACGCCCTCGGTGCCTTCCGGCACCAGGATGCGGGTGATCTTGCCCTCGTCGACCGCCTCGACCTCCATGGTGGCCTTGTCGGTCTCGATCTCGGCGAGCACGTCGCCGGACTTCACCTCGTCGCCTTCCTTTTTCAGCCAGCGGCTGAGCTTGCCCTCCGTCATGGTGGGGGACAGGGCAGGCATCAACACCGTCACGCCCATATCACTCGGCCTCCGCCAGCACGTCGGTAAACAGTTCGGATTCGTCGGGTTCGGGCGAGGTTTGCGCGAACTCGGCCGCGTCGGCCACGATCGCCTTCACCTCGTCGTCGATGGTCTTGAGGTCCGCCTCGGCCAGGCCGGCTTCCAGCAGCTGCTTGCGCGCGGTTTCGATGCAGTCGCTGGTTTCGCGCATCTTCTGCACCTCCTCCCGCGTCCGGTACTTGGCCGGGTCGGACATGGAGTGGCCGCGGTAGCGGTAGGTCTGCACTTCCAGCAGGTACGGGCCCTTGCCGTCGCGGCAATGCGCCACGGCGCGCTCGCCGGCCTCGCGCACCGCCAGCACGTCCTGGCCGTTCACCTGCTCGCCCGGGATGCCCCAGGGCGCGCCGTTCTTGCTCAGGTCCTTGGAGGCCGAGCCGCGCTCGACGCTGGTGCCCATCGAGTACTTGTTGTTCTCGATGATGAACACGACCGGCAGCTTGAGCAGGGCGGCGAGGTTGAAGCTCTCGTAGACCTGGCCCTGGTTGGACGCGCCCTCGCCGAAATAGGTCATGGAGACGCTGCCGTCCTGCCGGTACCAGTTCGCGAAGGCGAGGCCGGTGCCGAGGCTCACCTGCGCGCCGACGATGCCGTGGCCGCCGTAGAAGCCCTTCTCGCGGCTGAACATGTGCATGGAGCCGCCCTTGCCCTTGGAGTAGCCCCCGGCGCGGCCGGTCAGCTCCGCCATCACGCCGCGCGCTTCCATGCCGGTGGCCAGCATGTGCCCGTGGTCGCGATAGGAGGTGATGACCTGGTCACCCTCCCGCAGGCACATCTGCAGGCCGACCACCACGGCCTCCTGCCCGATGTAGAGGTGGCAGAAGCCGCCGATCAGGCCCATGCCGTAGAGTTGGCCGGCCTTTTCCTCGAAACGGCGGATGAGGAGCATGTCGCGGTAGGCGCGCTTCAACTCATCCGGCGAGGCTGCGGGTGCCGTGGACTTGCCGCGACGCTTGGTGGCCGTGTCGACGCCCTGGATCATTAGGGTGCTCCCGCTCAGTATCCGGACCGCCCCTTGGCGGGGCACTCGCTGGGCAGATACGCGGGCAAGGTAGCCGGTGCAAGGCGACGACCCGCAGAAGCACCGTCATAAGTCATTGATGTTGCAGTGCAGTATAGCGATTAACCAAATCGAGGTTAAGCCTGTTGCTGGTGGCGGACAGGGGTGTGGACGCAATCAGCTGCCAGTCCTGCAGGTCGGGAAGCTCCCGAGGTCAGCACTGAACCGGACCAGCGAGCGTCGGTTTTCGGGAAAATGTATTCGGGTCGCACTAGATGCGACATCGGGCCCTACCGTTCGGCGTGGCGACCACACGGGATTCAGCTTCCCTGAGCCGGTAGGAGCAGCCTTTCCCGGCGGCCCTTTTCGGCGCCGTCAGTACAGGCGGTTGGACGGCCCGTAGGGCACGATGATCTCGTCGCGTGCCACGACGTTCAGCAGGGCGCGGGCCCGCTCTTCCAGCATGTCGCGGTCGAGATGGTCGTTGCGCAGGCCGACCACCTTGCGCTCCATGGCGTCGCGCTCCGCCTCGGCGGAGGCCAGTTCGGTCCTGGCGGCCGAGATCTCGGCCAGCCGGGCTTCCCGCGCCTCGGTGCCGCGCGATCCCCCGATCGCGTGGTGGGCGAAGTAACCGCAGATGCCCAGAAAGACGACGGGCAACACTGCCGCCTGCAAACGGCGTTTCATTTCGCGAAGCATGGTGTTTCGCCCCCCCGAGCGAAAGGGCAATTGCCCCTGCCGCAGCAGACACGCTGCCGTGAGGGCGTGCAAGGGATTCGCACAGTGCACAGTGATTTCGCGGGGCACTGTGGCAGGAAGGCCCGGCGGAGGGCGACGAGGCCGCCCGCCGAGCCAGGGCATCACGCCTTGGGCAGGATCGTCCGGCCGGCATAGCGCGCGGCGGCGCCCAGCTCCTGCTCGATCCGGATCAGCTGGTTGTACTTCGCCAGCCGGTCCGAGCGGGACAGCGAGCCCGTCTTGATCTGCCCGCAGTTGGTGGCCACCGCGAGGTCGGCGATGGTGGCGTCCTCGGTTTCGCCGGAGCGGTGCGACATCACGGCCTTGTAGCCGGCGCGGTGCGCGATCTCGACCGCTTCCAGCGTTTCCGACAGCGTGCCGATCTGGTTCACCTTGACCAGGATCGCGTTGCCGACGCCGCGCTCGATGCCCAGGCGCAGGCGCTCGGGGTTGGTGACGAAGAGGTCGTCGCCCACCAGCTGCACCTTGCCGCCCAGCCGGTCGGTGAGCAGCTTCCAGCCCTCCCAGTCGTCCTCCGAGCAGCCATCCTCGATGGAAACGATGGGCCACTTGCCGCACAGGTCGGCCAGGTAGTCCACCATGCCGCCGGGCTCCAGCGTCTTGCCTTCGCCTTCCATGGCGTAGCGGCCACCGCGGAAGAACTCGGTGGCGGCGCAGTCCAGAGCGAAGACCACGTCCTCGCCGGGTCGGTAGCCGGCGCCCTCGCAGGCGCGGGCGATGAAGCTCAGCGCCTCGTCGGCGGAGCTGAGGTTGGGCGCGAAGCCGCCCTCGTCGCCGACATTGGTGTTGTGGTGCGCGTCGTGCAGCGCGCGCTTGAGGCCGGCGAAGATCTCGGAGCCCATGCGGACCGCGTCGGCCATCGTGCCGGCGGCCACCGGCATCACCATGAATTCCTGGATGTCGATCGGGTTGTCGGCGTGCTGGCCGCCGTTGATGATGTTCATCATCGGCACCGGTAGGGTGCGGGCGAAGGCGCCGCCGACGTAGCGGTACAGCGGCATGCCGAGATCGGTCGCCGCCGCCTTGGCCACCGCCAGGCTGACGGCCAGGATGGCGTTGGCGCCCAGGCGGCCCTTGTTGGGCGTGCCGTCCAGCTCGATCATCGCCTCGTCGATGCGGACCTGCTCCGAGGCTTCCAGGCCGGACAGGGCGTCGAAGATCTCGCCTTCCACGTTGGCGATCGCCTTGAGCACGCCCTTGCCGCCGTAGCGCGCCTTGTCGCCGTCGCGCAGCTCCACCGCCTCGTGCGCGCCGGTGGAAGCGCCGGAGGGCACCATGGCGCGGCCGCCGGCGCCGCTGTCCAGCAGCACCTCCACCTCCACGGTCGGATTGCCGCGCGAGTCGAGGACTTCGCGGGCGATGATGTCGGCGATGGCGGCCATGGTCTGAGTTCTCTCCGGTCGATGAAGTGCCGGATAGGTTGCCCTCCCGGGAACGGCAAGAGCCTCGCGTCCTGCCCGCCCGGTTTCGGCCGCGGGCGTCGCCGCCCGGCCACCACCGCGGCCGGGCCGTTTCCGGTGTAACCGGGGCGGTGCGGGCGGCGGCGCAACCGGCGCATGCGGTCGGTGGCGACCGGCTAGGCGGCCGGTGCCTTGGTCAGCGCGTCCAGGGCCTTCAGGCGCGCGATCAGCGCCGGCATCTCGCGCAGCGGGATCATGTTGGGCCCGTCGCTCGGCGCGGCGTCGGGGTCGGCGTGGCACTCGATGAACACGGCGGCGACGCCCACCGCCACGGCGGCGCGCGCCAGCACCGGGGCGAATTCCCGCTGCCCGCCGGAGGAGGTCCCCTGCCCGCCCGGCTGCTGCACGGAATGGGTGGCGTCGAACACCACCGGAAAGCCGGTTTCCGCCATGATCGGCAGGGCGCGCATGTCAGAGACCAGCGTGTTGTAGCCGAAGGAGGCGCCGCGCTCGCACAGCATGACCTGGTCGTTGCCGGTGGAGGCGAGCTTGGCCGCCACGTTGCGCATGTCCCAGGGGGCGAGGAACTGGCCCTTCTTGACGTTGACCGGCTTGCCCGTGCGTCCCGCCGCCAGCAGAAGGTCGGTCTGCCGGCACAGGAAGGCGGGGATCTGCAGGCAGTCCACGGCTTCCGCCACGGGGGCGCACTGCTCGGCCTCGTGGATGTCGGTCAGCACGGGCAGGCCGGTGGCCTCGCGCACCTCGGCCAGGATCGCCAGCCCTTCCGCCATGCCGACGCCGCGGGCGGCATTGGCGCTGGTGCGGTTGGCCTTGTCGAAGGAGGACTTGTAGATCAGCCCAACCCCGGCGCGGTCGGCCATCTCGCGCAGCGCGTGGGCGGTTTCCAGCGCGTGCTGACGGCTCTCGATCTGGCAGGGGCCGGAGATGAAGGCGAGCGGCGCGCCGGTCGCGATCTCCACGACCCGGCTGCCGGGGGCGCCGACCCGGACGGTGATCATACCAGCCGCGCCTGCTTCACCGCGGCGCCGACGAAGCCGGCGAAGAGCGGGTGCGGGGCGAAGGGCTTGGACTTCAGTTCCGGGTGGAACTGCACGCCGATGAACCAGGGGTGGTCCAGCCGTTCCACGATCTCCGGCAGCACGCCGTCGGGCGACATGCCGGAGAAGCGCAGGCCGGTCTGCTCCAGCCGGTCGCGGTAGCCGATGTTGACCTCGAAGCGGTGCCGGTGGCGCTCGGTGATCTCGCCCTCGCCCTGGTACACCTCGCGCACCAGGGAGCCTTCCGCCAGCGCGGCGGGATAGGAGCCCAGGCGCATGGTGCCGCCGAGGTCGCCGCCCTGCTCGCGCCGTTCGGTGGTGTTGCCGCGGCGCCATTCCGTCAGCAGCCCGACCACGGGGTCCTCGCAGGGGCCGAACTCGGTGGAGGAAGCGCCGGGCAGGCCGGCCTGGTTCCGCGCCGCCTCGATCACCGCCATCTGCATGCCGAAGCAGATGCCGAGAAAGGGCACCTTGTGTTCCCGGGCGAACTGCACCGCGCGGATCTTGCCCTCCGCGCCGCGCTCGCCGAAGCCGCCGGGCACCAGGATGCCGTGCACGCCTTCCAGCCGGGCGATGGCCTCGGCGTCGTCCTCGAAGACGCGGCTGTCCACCCAGTCCAGCTTGACCTTGACGTTGTGGGCGATGCCGCCGTGCGCCATGGCCTCGTTGAGCGACTTATAGGCGTCGAGCAGGTTGGTGTACTTGCCCACCACCGCCACCGTCACCTCGCCCTCGGGCTGGACGATGCGCTGCACGATGCGCTTCCAGCGGGTCAGGTCGGGCTCGCCGTAGGCGGACATGTCGAAGTGCCGCAGCACTTCGCGGTCCAGCCCCTCGTCGTGGTACTTCAGCGGCACGTCGTAGATCGAGGCCGCGTCCAGCGCCGGGATCACCGCCTCGGGCCGGACGTTGCAGAACAGGGCGATCTTGCGCCGCTCGTTGTCGGGGATCGGCCGGTCGCAGCGGCACAGCAGGATCTGCGGCTGAATGCCCAGGCCGAGCAGTTCCTTGACGCTGTGCTGCGTCGGCTTGGTCTTGAGTTCCCCGGCGGAGCCGATCCAGGGCACCAGGGTCAGGTGGACGAACAGGCTCTGGCGCGGGCCCAGCTCGTTGGCCAGTTGCCGCATGGCTTCCAGGAAGGGCAGGCTCTCGATGTCGCCCACCGTGCCTCCGATCTCCACCAGCACGAAGTCGTATTCCTCCGTGCCCGAGAGGATCGCTTCCTTGATGTGGTCGGTGATGTGCGGGATCACCTGCACGGTGCCGCCGAGGTAGTCGCCGCGGCGTTCCTTGGCGATCACGTCGGAATAGATGCGCCCGGTGGTCCAGGCATCCGCTTGGTTGGCGTGCACGCCCGTGAAGCGCTCGTAGTGGCCGAGGTCGAGGTCGGTTTCCGCCCCGTCATCGGTCACGAAGACCTCGCCGTGCTGATAGGGGCTCATGGTCCCCGGATCGACGTTGAGGTAGGGGTCCAGCTTGCGCAGGCGGACCTTGTGCCCCCGGGCCTGGAGCAGCGCTGCCAGGGAGGCCGCCGCGATACCCTTGCCCAGGGAAGAGACCACGCCGCCGGTGATGAATACGAACCGCGTCATGGGCGATCTTCATACCCCCCGGAGGCGGTGCGGCGCTAGGAGCCTGTGCCGCAGGGGCGCCATGCGTGCCGCAAGGGCGGGCGGGTGTTGCGCCCGCGCCGCGCCGATCAGGTCACGCGGCGGCCGGATCACCGGGCGGCAGGTTTCCGCGCCGGTCCATCCAGGTGCCGTCAGTTCACGGGAACGGCGGGTGGCGGCGGGGCGGCCGGTGCCGGGGCGGCCGGCGAGACGGCGGAGGGCGGGGTGTCCAGGATGGAGCCGCTGCGGCCGGAATTGCCCCGGTTGAGCAGGGCCAGCGCCAGAGCCAGCACGAAGAAGGCCGTGGCCAGCACCGCCGTGGAGCGCGTCAGCAGGTTGGCCGTCCCGCGGCCGGTCATGAAGGACCCCATCCCCTGGGAGGAGCCGATGCCCAGGCCGCCGCCCTCGCTGCGCTGAAGCAGCACGACCCCGATCAGGGCCAGGGTGACGAGCAGGTGCAGGACGAGCAGGACGGTGGTCATGGCGGAGCGGTTCATACCGAGGCCGCCCCCATCCCGCCAGCCCCGCGGCGTTGCACGGCCGGTTCGTTGCGCCGGGCTGGCGGATCAACCGACCTTGCCAGCGGTCGCGCCCGGCCAGCCGGTGCCCCGCGAAGGGACGCCGGCCGGTTCCCGCCCTCAGCCGGCGGCGACCGCCGCCGCGATGGCCAGGAAATCCGCCGCCACCAGCGAGGCCCCGCCCACCAGGGCGCCGTCCACATTCGGCAGCGCCAGGATGGCCGCGGCATTGCCCGGCTTCACCGAGCCGCCGTAGAGCAGCCGCGTGGTCGCATCTCCCTGCCCGGCCGAAACTTCCCGGCGCAGGCGGGCATGCATGGCGGCGATGTCGGCCTCGGTCGGGGTGCGGCCGGTGCCGATCGCCCAGACGGGTTCGTAGGCTACCACGCCCTTGGCCGCCGCGAAGCCCTCGGGCAGGCTGCCGGCCACCTGGGCGGCCACCACATCCTCGGCCTGTCCGGCGTCGCGCTGGGCCTCGCTCTCGCCGACGCAGATCACCGGCACCAGCCCCGCCGCGATGGCCGCCGCCGCCTTGGCGCGCACCAGGGCGTCCGTTTCGCCGTGGTCGGCCCGGCGCTCGGAATGGCCGAGAATCACGTAGCCGCAGCCGGCGTCGGCCAGCATCGGCGCCGACACGTCGCCGGTATGGGCGCCCTTCTCCTGCGCGGCGCAGTCCTGGGCGCCTAGCGCCACCGGCTTCCAGGCCATCGAGGCGGCGACGACGTGCAGGTGCACGAAGGGCGGGCAGAGCAGCAGGTCCGCCCGTTCCACCACCGCGGGGGCGCCGGCCCTGACAGCCTCGGCCAGCGCCGCGGCGTCGCGCAGCGTGCCGTGCATCTTCCAGTTTCCGGCAATCAGGGGTCGGACACCGGGGGTCATGGTCGGGCGCTCCTGCTACGAGGCTCGGGCGGTATCCGCAGCCCGGGCGTTTGGCAACCGTGCCCGCCTCCGCTAAGCGTCCCGCCCCACGCCCACTCACGGACACGCGATGCTTTCCGCCTTTCGACGACTGGCCGGCACCTGGTTCGCCAAGGTCCTGTTCCTGCTGCTGATCCTGTCCTTCGGCATCTGGGGGATCGAGGATGTCGTGCGGAATTTCGGCCGCGAAACGGCGGTCGCCTATGTCGGCGGCGAGCCTATCCCGCTGACGGAGGCGCAGACCGCGGTGCGGCGCGAAACCCAGCGCCTGCAGCGCCAGCTGGGCGCCGCCTTCGACGCCAACGACACGGTGCGCCAGGCGATCGCCCGGCAAACGGTGGAATCCCTGGTGGCGCAGCGCACCCAGGCGCAGGAAGCGGCGCGGCTGGGGGTGTCCGTGTCCACCGCGGCGGTGCGCGACTACGTTTTCGCGATTCCCGCCTTCCAGGCCGGCGGCCAGTTCAGCCGCCCCATCTTCGATCAGTTCCTGCGCGGCAACGGCGTGGACGAGAACACCTTTCTGGGGCTGGTTTCGGCGGAACTGCGCCGGCAGCAGCTGGTGGGCGCCGTGCGCGCCGGCGTGGCGGGGCCCGACCAGCTGGTGAAGCCGCTGCTCGCCAGCGCCCGCGAGCGCCGCTCGGCCGAGCTGGTGACCCTGCCCGTCGCCGACGCGCCCGAGCCGCCGGCGCCCACGGAGGAGCAGCTGCGCCGCTTCCACGAGAACGAGGCCGCGCAGTTCTCCGCCCCCGAATACCGCACCGCCACCGTGGCGCGGCTAGCGGCCGAGATCGTCGCCGCCGACGTGACCGTGCCGGAGGAGGAGATCGCCCAGGCCTATGCCGCCGCAGGCGCCCGCTTCAACACGCCGGAGCGCCGGGTGCTGGAACAGCTGCTGCTGCCGGACGAGGCCTCGGCCCGCGCCCTGGCGCAGGCCTGGTCGGGCGGCGAGAGCTTCGCCGCGCTGAGCGAGCAGGCGCGGGAAAAGGGCGGCCAGGCCGTGGAGCTTGGTGCCCTGGACCGCGCCGGCATGCCCTTCCCCGAACTGGCCGAGGCCGCCTTTGCCGCGCCGGAAGGCGGCGTGGCCGGGCCGGTGCAGTCGCCCTTCGGCTGGCACGTGCTGCACGTGTCTGCCATCCAGCCGCCGAGCACCCGCACGCTGGACGAGGTGCGCGACGAGTTGCGCGGGGAGTTGGCCCAGACCAAGGCCGCCGACCTGGCCTACGAGCGGGTCAACGGCGCCGAGGACGCGCTGGCCGGCGGCGCCACGCTGGAGGAGGTGGCGCGACAGTTCGGCCTGCGCGTCGCCACCGTGACCACGGATGTCAGCGGCCGCGACGCCAGCGGCGCCGAGGTGCCGCTGCCCGTGCCCGACTACGCCCGCACCGAGACGCTGGCCGCCATCTTCGCGGCCAACCGCGGCCAGCCCGCCCGCATGGCGGAGTCGGCGGCCGGCGCCGGCTTCGTGGGCGTGGAACTGCGCGAGGTGACGCCCCCCGCCCTGCGCCCCTTCGAGCAGGTGGAAACCCAGGTCCGCGCGGCCTGGATCCGGGACGCCATGTTCCGGGCCGAGGAAACCCGGGCGGCCGCCCTGCTCGGGGCCGTGCGCGACGGCGCGACCCTGGAAGCGGCGGCGCAGCAGGCCGGGCTGACCTCCACGCGCCTCGGTCCCTTCGGCCGCGACCCCGCCCAGGTGCCGGGGGCGCAGAACCCGCCGCCCGAACTGCTGCAACCGCTGTTCGGCGCCAAGCCGCTGGAAGCCACCATGGCCCGCACGGCGGAGGGCTACGTGGTGGCCCAGCTGCTGGAAATCCTGCCCGACCCCGGCACGGACGAGGCGGCGCTGGCCGGCATCCGCGGCGAGGTGGAGCAGGCCATGCAGGAGGACCTGGAAGCGCAGTACGGCGCCGCGTTGCGCCAGCGCGCCGAGGTCCGCATCAACCAGGACCTGATGAACCAGGTCAGCGCCCCCTGACCCCCGACGCGGTCGGGTCGGGCCGGGCCGGCCGACGCCCGGCCCCTGCGGCACTGCGCCGGTGGCACACCACCGGTTGCGGTCCGGATACCGGCGCGGCCGTTGGTTCCGCGATGCGGGGTGATCGGCTGGGCGTCGGCGGCGAGGCGCGCGGCGGCGCCGCCCGCCCGGTCCGCGCAGCTTGCTTCGCTGCCGCATGGGACCGAAACTCGGCGGGCATGACCCCTTCCGCCGCGCGCTTCGCCACCCTGCACCGCCGCAACAGATCGGCCGCCTGACGGTGTCGCTCCGACCAGTCCTGGCGCGACTCGCCGCGGGCGAACGCCTGGCCGAAACGGAAGCCGAGGAAGCCTTCGGCACCGTCATGGCCGGCGAGGCCACGCCCGCCCAGATCGCTGCCATGGTGATGGCCATGCGCGTGCGCGGCGAAACCGTGGCGGAGATGACCGGCGCGGTGCGGGCGATGCGCGCCCGGATGGTGTCGGTGCAGGCCCCCGCGGGCGCCATCGACATCGTCGGCACCGGCGGCGACGGCGCCGGCACGCTCAACATCTCCACCGCGGCGGCGTTGGTGGTGGCGGCCGCGGGCGTGCCGGTGGCCAAGCACGGCAACCGGGCGCAGTCCTCCCGCTCCGGCACGGCGGATGCCCTCGCGACGCTGGGCGTCAACCTGGACGTGCCGCTCGATCGCCTGCCGGACGTCTTCGCTGCGGCCGGGATGGCCTTCCTGATGGCGCAGCGCCATCACGCCGCCCTGCGCCACGCGGCAGGCCCGCGGGTCGAGCTGGGCACCCGCACGGTGTTCAACCTGCTCGGCCCCCTGGCCAACCCCGCGGGCGTGCGGCGGCAGCTGACCGGCGCCTTTTCCGCGGAATGGCTGCGGCCGATGGCGGAAACCCTGGCGCGGCTGGGCACGGAGCGTGCCTGGCTCGTGCACGGCCAGGGGCTGGACGAGCTCTGCCTGGCCGGGCCATCGCAGGTGGTGGAACTGCGGGACGGCCGCATCCGCGCCTTCGAGGTGTCCCCTGAGCAGGCCGGACTGCCCCGCGCGCCCAACGAGGCCCTGCGCGGCGGCGAGCCGGCGGAAAACGCCGCGGCGCTGCTGGCCCTGCTGGACGGCGCCCCCGGGGCCTATCGGGATTGCGTCCTGCTGAACGCGGCGGCGGCCCTTGTCGTGGCCGGCAAGCATGACGATCTTGCCCCCGCCGCGGTGGATGCCGCCCGCGCGATCGACAGCGGTGCAGCGCGAACCGTGCTCGACCGCCTTCGCGTCGCGACCGCTCCGCAGTGACCTGGTGCGTTGTCCCCCCGCTCCGCACCCGAACGACGCTCCATGACCCGGCCGACCGGGTTCCAGGAACCCCAGATGGACCAGACCCCTCCGCTCGCAGCCCCGGTCGTGGCCGGCGCCTCCTCCAGCGCCGCCATCCCCGACGTGCTGGCCCGCATCATGGCCGGCAAGGCGGTGGAGGTGCGCGAGCGCTCCCTCGAAACGCCGGCCTCCGAGCTGGAACGGCGGGCGCGGCATGCCCCCAAGGCACGCTCCTTCACCGGGGCGCTCTGCGCCGCCGTCGGTGAGGGCCGCACCGGCCTGATCGCCGAGATCAAGCGCGCTTCCCCCTCCGGCGGGCTGATCCGGGAGCCTTTCGACCCCGCCGCCCTGGCGCGCGACTATTGCGAGGCCGGCGCCGCCTGCCTGTCCGTGCTGACGGACGCGCCGGATTTCCAGGGCTCGGCCGAGCACCTGATCGCCGCGCGGGGCGCCTGCCACCTGCCCACGCTGCGCAAGGACTTCCTGTTCGACCCCTGGCAGGTGCTGGAAGCCCGCGTCATGGGCGCCGACTGCATCCTGCTGATCCTGGCGGCGCTGAGCGATGCCCAGGCCCAGGAGCTGGAGGACACCGCCCGCGCCCTGGACATGTCCGTGCTGGCCGAGGTGCATGACGAGCGCGAGCTGGACCGGGCGCTGGGCCTGGAAACCCGGCTGATCGGCATCAACAACCGCGACCTCCGGACGCTGCGCACGGACCTCGCCACCACGGAGCGCCTGGCGCCGCTGGTGCCGGCCGACCGCATCCCGGTGGGCGAGAGCGGCATCCGCACCCCCGCCGACGTGCGCCGCATGGCCGCGGCCGGGGCGCGCTGCTTGCTGGTGGGCGAGCACCTGCTGCGCCAGCCCGACGTGGGCGCCGCCGCCCGCGAGCTCATCCGCGCCGCATGAGCGGGGGCGGCATGAGCGGGGCCGGCGGGGACAGCCCCCTCACCCATTTCGACGCCGCTGGCCGGGCGGCGATGGTGGACGTGTCCGGCAAGGCGGAAACCGAGCGCCGCGCCACGGCGCGCGGCCGCGTGGTGATGCAGCCGGCCACGCTGGCGCTGATCCGCGGCGGCCAGGTGGGCAAGGGCGACGTGCTCGGCATCGCCCGGGTGGCGGGCATCATGGCGGCCAAGCGCACGGCCGAGCTGATCCCGCTCTGTCATCCCCTGCCGATTTCCGCCGTGACCCTGGAACTGGAGCCCACCGGCGAGGACGCCGTGGAGATCGCTGCCACCGTGACCACGGCCGGCCGCACGGGGGTGGAGATGGAGGCGCTGTGTGCCGTCACCGTGGCGGCCCTGACCATCTACGACATGTGCAAGGCCGCCGACCGCGGCATGCGCATCGAGGCGGTGCGGCTGACCCGCAAGTCCGGCGGCAAGTCCGGGCTGTTCGAGGCCCCCTGATGATCTCCGTCGAGGAGGCGCTCGGGCGCGTCCTGGGCGCCCTGGCGCCGGTCCCGGCCGAGGTCGTGGCGCTGCCGCAGGCCTGGAACCGCGTCCTCGCCGCCCCCGTTGCCGCCCGGCTGACCCAGCCGCCGGCCGATGTTTCGGCGATGGACGGCTACGCCCTGCGCGCCGCCGACGCGACCGAGGGCGCCACCCTGTCGGTCACCGGCGAGGCCCCGGCCGGGCATCCCTTCGCCGGGCAGGTCGGCCCGGGCGAAGCGGTGCGCATCTTCACCGGGGCGGTGTTGCCGGACGGGGCCGACGGCGTCCTGCTGCAGGAGGATGCCGAGCGGTCGGGAAACGCCGTCACCGTGCGGGAAGCCGTGACGGCCGGGCGCTGGATCCGCCGCCGCGGGCTGGACTTCGCCGCCGGCGACGCGCTGCTGCCGGCCGGTCGCCGCCTCAACGCCCGGGACATCGGCCTGGCCGCGGCCGCCAACCATCCCTGGCTGACCGTGCACCGGCGGCCGCGAATCGGCATCCTGGCCACCGGGGACGAGATCGTGCTGCCCGGCGAGCCGCTGGCCGCCGGCAACATCGTCTCCTCCAACGCCCACGCCCTGGCGGCCCTGGTGCGCGCGGCCGGGGCGGAGCCGGTGGTGCTGCCCATCGCGGCTGACCGGCCTGATGCCGTCGCGGCGGCCGGTGCGGCCTCGGCCGGCTGCGACCTGCTGGTGACCACGGGGGGCGCCAGCGTCGGCGACCACGACCTGGTGCAGAGCGCCCTGGTGCCGCAGGGATTCGAGCTCGATTTCTGGCAAATCGCCATGCGCCCGGGAAAGCCGCTGATCTGGGGCCGGCTGCGCCATGTTCCCCTTCTGGGCCTGCCCGGGAACCCGGTTTCCGCCCTGGTCTGCGGCGTGCTGTTCCTGCTGCCGGCCATTGCCCGGCTGTCCGGCCTGCCCGCCGGGCCGACGCCGACCCAGACCGCCCTGGTCGGCCGCGACCTGGCGGCGAACGACCGGCGGCAGGACTACCTGCGGGCGCGAATCGAGGTCGGCGAGGGCGGGGAAACCGTGGCGACGCCCTTCGCGATGCAGGACAGCTCCATGCTGCGGACCCTCGCGGCCGCCGATGCCCTGGTGATCCGAGCGCCGCACGCGCCCCCCTTGCCGGCGGGATCGCGGGTGGAGATCATCCATCTCGCGGCACTTGGCCTGTGAATCGTGGGGACAACTTGACCAACCGGTTGGAACCTATCTAGAACAGCGGAGCGGGTTGCTGTTTTGTTCGCCCGCATCGCGGCCGGAGAACGCATCATGCTCACGCGGAAGCAGCACGAGCTGCTCGCCTTCATCGATCAGCACCTGCGTCAGACCGGGTTCTCGCCGTCCTTCGAGGAAATGAAGGAAGCGCTGAACCTGCGCTCCAAGTCCGGTATTCACCGCCTGATCACGGCGCTGGAGGAGCGCGGCTTCCTGAAGCGGCGCGCCCACCGCGCCCGCGCCTTGGAAGTGATGCGGCTGCCCGACAACCTGGCCCCGGTGAAGCCGGCCCCGGCGCCCGCCCCCGCGGCAGGCTTCGCGCCCAACGTCATCCGCGGCAATTTCGCGCCCAACCTGAGCGGCATCGCCCGCAGCAACGACGCCGCCGCGGTGCACCTGCCCCTGTACGGCCGCATCGCCGCCGGCCTGCCGATCGAGGCGCTGCGCGACCAGGGCACCAGCATCGAGGTCCCGGCCGCCCTGCTGGGCAGCGGCGACCACTACGCCCTGGAAGTCGCCGGCGATTCGATGGTGGATGCCGGCATCCTGGACGGCGACACCGTGATCATCCGGCGCGGCGACGTGGCGGATAACGGCGCCATCGTGGTGGCCCTGGTGGACGAGGCCGAGGTCACGCTGAAGCGGCTGCGCAAGCGCGGCAACTCCATCGCGCTGGAAGCGGCCAATGCCCGCTACGAGACCCGCATCTTCGGCCCCGACCGCGTGAAGGTGCAGGGCAAGCTGATCGGGCTGCTGCGCCGCTACTGAGGCGCTTCCGGGCGGAAGGCCGCGCCGCCCTCATCCGTCGGCGCCGCGGGTTCGCGCAGCCGCGGCACGGGCAGCGGCGGAACCCAGGGCCGGTCGCCGCGCCAGGCGCGGTCGGACACCACCTCCACCCCGTCGGGGCGCAGGCGGATGGCGTGGGCGCCGTTTCGCCACACGCTGAACCGGTCGACGATCGCAGGCTGCGCCGTTCCCGGGGGGCAGCGGCCGCGGATCGGTTCCGCCGACACCAGCACGGCGGCGCGGCCGCACCAGGGTGCCGCCAGCACCGGTATGGGGGGCGAGCCCCTCGGCACCGCGGCGGCCCGCAGCAGCGCGGCCATCGGCGTGTTGTCCCCCGGCCGCAGCAGGCAGCTCGCTTCCGTGCAGGACACGGCGCCGTTCGCGGCCTCGCCGTGCCGCGGGAAGGGCTGCGCGGAAACTTCGCCCCATCCCCGCAGCCAGTTGTCCCGGGTGAAGTCCCCCGAGCCCGAAGCCCGTTCCAGGAACACGCCGTTCTCGGTGGCCAGGGCGATCAGCCGTCCGTCGGAGGACACCAGTAAGTCCGGCCGCGGTGTCCAGCTGCCCGAGGCAATCCCCAGGATCACCGGCGCAATGCCCAGCAGCCGCAACCGCGTGCGCCACAGGCAGAGCCAGCAGAGACCGGCCGCTATCAGCAGCAGACCGGAGGCCGGGATCGGCGGCGCCACCGTGGCCGCGGCCGGCCAGGCAGCGACCACCCGCGCCGTCAGCAGCACGACGTCCAGCCCCCATCCCATGACGGTCAGCGCCCAGCCTTCCAGCCCCAGGGGCATCAGCGCCATGGCCAGCATCCCCGCCGGCATGACCCAGAAGGAGGTGACGGGCACCGCCACGGCGTTGGACAGCACGCCGTAGATCTGCAGCCGGCCGAAATGGTGCAGCCCGAAGGGCATGGTGGCGAGCCCGGCGATCACCGAAGTGAGGCACAGCCCGGCGAGCAGGAGGAGCGCACGCGTCCGGAGCCGCCCGTCCCCCTGCCAGCGCCGGACCGTGCCGCGCATCGCCTCCCACCCCGCGGACAGCGCCAGCCCGGCGGCAAAGGACATCTGGAAGGAGGGGCCGAGCACGGCATCGGGTTGCCACAGCAGCACGACCGCGGCCGCCAGGGCCATGCTGCGCAAGGATACGGCCCGCCGCCCGAGCAGCAGCCCGGCCGTGGCCACCAGGGCCAGCGCGAAGGCCCGCAGCATGGGAACCTGCAATCCCGTCAGCACCGTGTAGGCGCCCCCGAGCAGCAGGCCGACCACGCCGCCCATCGCCTTCGCGTCCAGGCGCAGCGCCAGGAAGGGCGCCAGCGACACCAGGAAGCGCGTCACGGCGAAGCCGAGCCCGATCACGATGGCGACGTGCAGCCCTCCGACGGAGAGCAGGTGCGCGATGCCGCTGTCGCGCATGGCCACCAGGGCTTCGGTCGGGATGCCCGTCTGGGTTCCCGCCAGCAATGCGGCCGCCACGGCGCCCGGCGCGCCCGGCAGCGCCGCGCCGACCCGGGCCGCGATGGCGTCGCGCAGGCCGGCGAAGCCGAGGCTGGAACCCGCCGACAAAATCTCGACCGGGCCCAGTGCCGTGCCGCTGCCCGCCAGGCCGGAGAAAAAGGCGGCGCGCTGGAAGTCGTAGCTGCCGGGGGCGACGGGGGCGGCCGGCGGCCGCAGCAGCGCGCGCACTCGGATCTGGTCGCCGGGCTGCGGCCGCGCGGGATCATTGGCGCGCAGGCGGATGCGCAGGCTGCGCTCCAGGGGTGCGGCGCCCTCGCCCAGGCGCGCGGCGCGCACCAGCACGCGCCGCCCTTCTGGCAGCAGGTCCACCGAATCGACCTCACCGGTCAGGATCACGGCCCGCGTGGGCAGCGCCGGCACGGGTGGCTGCCGCTGCGTTTCCCAATGCGCCGCCGCGAAGCCCAGCGTTCCGGCCGCGACCAGCCCGACCAGCATGGCCGGGACCGGCCGATGCGCGCGCAGTGCTAGCGCGAGCGCCAGCAGGGGCCAGGGCAACCACCACCAATCGCCCACGGGTTCGCTGCCGCGCGCGAAATACACCAGCACCCCCGCCCCGAGCGCCACCGGCAGCCAGAGCGGTAGGGAGGGCCATTCGGCCTCCAGCAGGGCGGACAGGCGGCCGGCGAGGCGCCGGGGGTGCCAAACAGGTGCGGCGGCGGGATGGCTGGCGAACAGCACGCGGCAGGGTTGACCATCCCGCCGACCGGCACAACTGCGGCCCGGGGACGGCGTGCCGGCGCAACAACGCCTCAACAGCCCGGCCCGCGGGTGCTATGCCGCGCCCATCATGACCGTCCGCACGCGCTTCGCCCCCTCGCCCACCGGCTTCCTGCATATCGGCGGGGCCCGCACGGCGCTGTTCAACTACCTCTTCGCGCGGCACCACGGCGGCCAGTACCTGCTGCGGATTGAGGACACCGACCGCGCCCGCTCCACGCCGGAAGCCGTGCAGCAGATCCTGGAAAGCCTCGCTTGGCTGGAGCTGTCGCCGGACGAGCCGCCGGTGATGCAGACCAGCCGCGAAGCCCGCCATGCCGAGGTAGCGCGGGAGCTGCTTGCCCAGGGCAAGGCCTACCTCGCCTTCGACACGCCGGAAGAGCTCACGGCCATGCGGGAGCGCGCCGCCGCGGAAGGCCGGCCGCTGCGCTACGACGGCAACTGGCGCGACCGCGACCCGGCCGAGGCCCCGGCCGGCCGCGCCGGCGCCATCCGGATCAAGGCGCCGCGGGCCACCGACGGCACGGGCGAGACGGTGCTGCAGGACCTTGTGCAGGGGGAGGTCCGCGTCGGCAATGCCGAGCTGGACGACATGATCATCCTGCGCTCGGACGGCACGCCGACCTACCTGCATGCCGTGGTGGTGGACGACCACGACATGGGCATCACCCACGTGATCCGCGGCGACGACCACCTGACCAACACCTTCCGGCAGCTGATGGTCTACGACGCGATGGGCTGGGAGAAGCCGCAATTCGCGCATATCCCGCTGATCCACGGCGCCGATGGCGGCAAGCTCAGCAAGCGCCACGGGGCGGTGGGCGCGCTGGAGTTCCGCGACCAGGGCCTGCTGCCCGAGGCCGTGTGCAACTACCTGCTCCGGCTCGGCTGGGGGCACGGCGACGAGGAGTTCGTCCCGCGCGACCGGGCGATCGAGCTGTTCGAGCTGTCCGATGTCGGCCGCGCCGCCAGCCGCATGGACTACGCCAAGCTGTCGCACCTCAACGGCTTGTACCTGCGCGCCGCCGATCCCGACCGCCTGACGGCGGAGGTGCTGGCGCGTCTCGCGGCCCGTGGCCTGCACGCCGACGAGACCGCAGCCGCGCGCGTGCGGGCGCTGGTGCCGGACCTGCAGCCCCGCGCCCGGACGCTGCTGGACCTGGCGGAGGGAGCCGCCTTCGTGCTGGCGCGGCCCACCCCGGAGGGCAAGGCGGCCGCGCTGCTGACGGCGGAGTCCCGCGCCCACCTGGCCGAGCTGGCCACGGCCTTCGAGGGCGCCCCCTGGGAGCGGGCCGCGCTGGAGGAATTGCTGCGCCAGCAGGCGGAAGCGCGCGGGGTGAAGCTGGGTGTCCTCGCCCAGCCGCTGCGGGTGGCCCTGACCGGCACCACCCAGTCCCCGCCGATCGACGCGGTGCTCACGGCTCTCGGCCGCGAGGAAAGCTTGGCGCGGATTCGCAGCGCCTGAGGGATCGGGCTGGTCAGGGGGCCGGCATCGGGCTCCCGAGCCCGTATTCCAGCGGCTCCCAGCGGCTGTTGACCCGCGTCCAGCTGCGGCCGTCGGTGGTGTCGATCACGAAGGCGGCCACCTCGCCGCCCGGGCCGGGGGCGCAAACCAGCTGGAACCGGCCCACCGGTCCCAGCGGCACCTCCGCCACGGCGGCGAGCTCGGCTTCCGCCGGAAAAGGCGCGCTGTCATCCACGATACCGCTCATGCATCCGCTCCCTCGATGTTGCGTGGTTCCGTTTGCGGCAGCCGGTGGCCGCCCCCACCCCCGATCCGCCCGGGCGGGAAACGGCCGCGGCGGTGAATCGGGCCTGCCAGCAACGCGCTAGACCCATTCGCCGCCGCGCATCAGCGGCGCGGTCGTGCCGTCGGCGCCGACGCCGTCCACGTCGATCTCGCCCGAGCCGATCATCCAGTCGATGTGGATCAGGCTGCTGTTGGCGCCCCGCGCCGCCAGGTCCTCGGCGCTCAGGGCGCCGCCGTTCACGAAGCAGGTCTTGTAGGACTGGCCCAGGGCGATGTGGCTGGCCGCGTTCTCGTCGAACAGGGTGTTGAAGAACAGCAGCCCGCTGGCCGAGATCGGCGAGGAATGCGGTACCAGCGCCACCTCCCCCAGCCGCGCCGCGCCCTCGTCGGTTTCCAGCACCTTGTGCAGCACCTCCGCGCCCTGGATGGCCGTCGCCTCGACGATGCGGCCCTCGCGAAAGGTCACGGCGATCTCGCGGATCAGCGTGCCCTGGTAGGAGAGCGGCTTAGTGGACCGCACCGTGCCGTCCACCCGGTGGGCGTGCGGCGTGGTGAAGACTTCCTCCGTCGGGATGTTGGGGTTGCAGACCAGCCCGTTCCGGGCCGTTTCCGCCCCGCCCAGCCAGGCGTGGTCGTCCGCCAGGCCGACCCGCAGGTCGGTGCCGGGGCCGCGGAAATGCAGGGCGGCGAAGCGGCGCTCGTTGAGGAAGCGGGTGCGGGCGTGCAGCGCCGCGTTGTGCGCCGACCAGGCCGCCACCGGGTCCGCGGCATCCACGCGCGAGGCCGCGAAGATGGCGTCCCAGAGCCGCGCCACCGCGACCTCCTCGGGCAGGTCGGGGAACACGGTGCGCGCCCAGGCCGGGCTGGCGAAGGACGCGATGGACCAGTTGATGTCGAAGGCGACGATCCGCTCCAGCGCCGGCAGGTAGGCCTTGGACCGGGCGCGGTTGGCCCGCGCCACCTTGTCCGGGTCCTGCGCCGCCAGCAGCGCCGGGTCCTCGCCGGTGATGGCCAGGCGCGCGGCGCCGCCGCGATAGGCCGCCGCCATGCCGTCGAACAGCCAGCCGGTGGCGCGGTCGAAACTGTCCTCCGGCGCGTGCCGGAAGCGCATCAGCGTCGCTTCCTCGTCGCCGTACAGGGTCGTCACCAGGGCGGCACCGGCGCGGTAGGCGTGCTCGGTGATGCGGCGCACCAGGGCCAGGGACTCCAGGGGTGCGGTGATCACCAGCTCCTGGCCGTGCGACAGGCCCAGGCCCACCCGCACCGCGACCTCCGCCAAACGGTCGAGCCGGGCGGCGTGCGAGGCGGCGAGGGAAGCATCGTGCAGGTCGTTCATGCGGGGATCCGGTTCACGGCAGGTGTCGGAAGGCCACCGTCCCTGCGCCGAGGGACGAAGGCCGGCGTGGTGCGGGTGAAACGCTCAAGCCGGCGGCACGATGCGGCAGGCCGCGGCGGCGGCACGGGCCAGCGACAGCATGCGCCGCGCCGCGACGAGGCCGGTGGCCGCCTCGCCCGCCAGGCGCTCGATCAGCGGGTTGCTCACCACGGCGCGCGTCGCGGCATCGGCCAGCACGTTGGTGGCGGCCACGCTGACGGCCGAGAAGGCCGAGCGGCGGAGCAGCGCGACCGTGCCGGCGAAGCCCGGGCGCAGGCCGTGCAGCGCCGCCACCTGCCGCACCAGCCGGATCGCGCGCCAGCCGAACACCAGCGCGTCCCAGGCCGGCGAGGGGCTGATGGCGGTGGCGGCGAAGGCCTGGGTCGCCGCCACCCGGCCCAGCGACACCGCCTGGGCGTCCAGGGTGCGCAGCGGGCCCGCTTCCAGCAGGGCGCGCAGCGTGGCCGTGTCCGGCGCGTCGCGCAGCGCGGGAAGCAGGTCGCGCGCCGCCGGCACGCTTTCCGCCCAGCGCAGGGTTTCCAGCCGGGCGCGCGCCGTGTCGCCGGCGGCGAAGGCCACCCGCGCCCGGTCCACCGCGTCCAGCGCGGCCAGCCCGCGCATCTCGCGGATGCCGGCCCAGCCGATCAGCCCGAAGCCGAACAGCGCGACCAGGAGGGTGATGCCGCCCAGCCAGGGGCTGCGGGCGAACTGTTCCGCGACGAAGTTGGCCGCATCCAGCGCCGACAGGCCCAGCACCAGCGAGGCCGCGCCCAGGGCGGCCAGGGACAGGTTGGACCAGCCGCCGGTGCGCGCTTCCGGCACCGCGACCACCGCCTGTTCCCAGCGCAGGTCCAGCTTTTCCGCCGGGGCATCCGGACTCACGGCGTCTTCCAGG
This sequence comes from Roseomonas sp. BN140053, assembly GCF_047690175.1. Taxonomy (NCBI): domain Bacteria; kingdom Pseudomonadati; phylum Pseudomonadota; class Alphaproteobacteria; order Acetobacterales; family Roseomonadaceae; genus Roseomonas; species Roseomonas sp. BN140053. The sequence goes on from NZ_JBLLEB010000001.1 coordinate 353,831, forward strand.
ATGACCCGGGGCCCGGCGCCCCCGCGCGGTGTGGTGTCGCTCACAGCAGGTCCCCGATCAGCGCGGCCAGCACCGCGTCCAGCCCCAGGTGCGGAACGCCCGAAGCGCCGCCGGGCTCCAGCACCGGCGGGCGGAACACCGGCATCTCGAAGAAGCTGGCGCGCCAGTAGCCCTCCCCGGGATGGCGCGAGGGCACCACGCCGGGGTCCACCTTGGCCCAGCGGCCGCTGTCCAGCAGCACGCCGCGCACGGCGGGAACCGGGCGGCCGTCGCGCTCGGCCACCGCCTCCTCCGTGCAGCGCACGGCTGCCAGGGCGTGCACGGAGATCGCCGCGCCAGCGCTGCCGATACGGGCCTTGGGCCCCGCGACCAGGTCCGACAGCAACCCCGTCAGCGCGTCGCGCGACACCTCCGGCACGTGGTCGGCCTTGGTGGCGGCGAAGGCGACGCGGGATACGCCGGCCCCCGTCAGCCGGTCCAGCCAGGAGCCGCCGTAGCGCAGCGCGCCGGAAATGGCGGCGAGCGCCTCGGCCGTGTCCTCGAAGGCGGCGCGGCCGGCATGCAGGGCGCCCAGCACGTCCACCAGCACGGCCTGCCGGTCGAAGCGGCGGAACACCGGCTCGAAGAACTCCCGCCGCTGGTCGTCCAGGTAGGCGTCGTGCCGCCGGCCCAGCAGGGCACCCAGGGCGCCGCCGCGCACCGCGGGGGGGAGCGGAAAGAACCACAGCAGCGGCGCCTCGCCGCGCGGACCGGGGTTCAGCGCCCGCCCCGGCTGCAGGAAGCGCAGCCCGAGCACGTCCCGCCCGTGCCGCAGCGCGTCGCGGTACAGGGTCCAGCCGCGGCGGGTCAGCGCTTCCTCGGCGGAAACGGCCGCTGGCAGGGCTTCCACGAAGGCGAGAAAGGCGGCCACCGGCGGCACGTCGGCCGATCGCCGCAGCCGCGCCAGGGTGGCGTCCGACCAGCTATCGAAGCTGCCGCCCAGCATGGGCAGGTCGAGCAGCCATTCGCCGGGGTAGTCCAGCAGGTCCAGCACCACCTGCCGGTCCGGCAGGAGTTGCCCCCAGAAGTTGCGCCGGCGCAGCGTCAGCGCCAGGGACAGGGTGGACAGGTCCTCCGTCCGCTCGGGCCAGCGCGGCGGTTCCGCCGCCAGCGCGTCCAGGTAGGTCAGGGCGTCGAAGCGGGGCGTGGTTTCCGTCCCCGCCGGCACCGGCAGCACGGAGACCAGCCGGCCGCCCGCGATGGCTTCCAGCGCCGGCAGCGTCCGGGCGCGCTGGCCGGAGGCGAGCAGGTTCGCCACCGCCGAGGTCAGCATCACCGTCTTGCCGGCGCGCGACAGGCCGGTGACGGCCAGCCGGACGCGGTCGCGCCCGGCCAGCGAGCGCGCCGCATCCCCCGCGCCCACCCAGGCATCCGACAGCAGGCGCCGGGGCGCCTCCGCCAGGATGCCGAGCGGGTCGGTCGCCATCAGGGCCGCTGGATCAGCTCGATCTTGTAGCCGTCGGGGTCTTCCACGAAGGCGATGACCGTGGTGCCGTGCTTCACCGGCCCGGCTTCCCGTACCACCTTGCCGCCACCCTGCCGCACCAGATCGCAGGCGGCGGCCACGTCGGGCACGCCCACCGCGAGGTGGCCGAAGGCGTTGCCCATCTCGTACGTCTCGACGCCGTAGTTGTAGGTCAGCTCGATCTCGCCGCCATTCTCCTTGTTGCCCTCGCCGTAGCCGAGGAACACCAGGGTGTACTGGCCGGCCGGCACGTCGCTGCGGCGCAGCTCCCGCATGCCCAGCAGTTCCGTGTAGAAGCGGATGCTGCGGTCGAGGTTCCCCACGCGGATCATGGTGTGAAGGAAACGGCCCTGGGTGCTCATCGCTGCTCTCCGCTGCTGGTGGGTCCGGCCGGCCCCTGGGGCGGCATGTGGTCCGCCGGGCGCATCGCCAGGAGGAACACGCCGCGCTCATCGGCCAGGCGCACGGTTTTCTCGCGCTCCACCAGCAACGCGCCATCCGCCTCAAAGGCGATGCCGGCCAGGCCGGAATCCGCGGCGGCCTGCACGGTGGCCGGGCCCAGCGCCGGCAGGTCCAGGGTGCGGTCCTGCCCGGGCTTCACCAGCTTCACCAGCACGCCGCCCGGACCGTCCCGGCGCAGGGCGGCGCAGCGGGCCAGCAGCGCATCGGTGCCTTCCACGCCCTCGACGCCCAGCACCAGCCCCTGCTGCACCACCGCGGCCTGCCCGACATCCAGCGCGCCCAGCGCCCGCACCACCGCCACGCCGCGGGCGATGTCCGCCAGGGTGGCCGCGTCCGGCGCCGCGCGGGACAGCAGCCCCGGCTGCACCTGCAGGTCCGTCAGCACGGCGTTGGGGCCGATCAGCGAGAAGCCTTCCTCCCGCAAAACGTCGCGGATGGCCGAGAGCAGCCCGTCATCCCCGGCAAAGGCCCGCGCCCCGATGCGCGCGAGATAGCGCGCCGAGGCAATGTCCGGCCGCAGCGACAGCATGGAGGGGCGCCGGACATGGCCCGCCAGCACGAGCTGCCGCACCCCTTCCCCGCGCAGCCATTCGATGGCGGAGCCGAGCGCTCCGAGGCGCAGGGTGATGGAGCGATGCGCCGACCAGGGCTCCGGTTCGGCGAAGCCCTGCAGCAGCACCGCGCGGACGCCGCGCCCCGAGGCCGCGGCCGCCGCGGCGACCCGGAGCGGCAACGATCCCGCGCCGGCAAAGATGCCGAGCGGCGCGGGGGCCTCGCTCACCCGGCCTCTCCGCCCGCCTCGTCCTCGACCACAGCGTGGGTCCGGGCGCGCATCAGCCCGCGCCGGCTCTGCACCGCCATGAAGTTCAGGATCTCGGCCATTGCCGGATCGGTGCCCCAGCGGTTGCGTGCCTGGGCCAAGCGGTCCGAGAACACGCCTTCGGCGGCGAAGAGCGACCGGAAGGCTGCGCGCAGGGCGTGGATGCGGGCGCGGTCGAAGCCGCGTCGCTTCAGGCCGATCAGGTTCAGCCCGGTCAGCCGCGCCCGGTCGCCCAGGCAGGCGCCATAGGGGATCACGTCGGCTTCCACGCCGCTCATGCCGCCGATCACCGATTGCCGGCCGATGCGGACGAACTGGTGCACCGCGGCACCGCCGCCCACGAACACGGTGTCGCCGATCTCGACATGCCCGCCGAGCATGACGTTGTTGGCCAGGATCACGTGGTCGGCCAGGGTGCAGTCGTGGCCCACATGGGCGCAGGCCATGATCAGGCAGTCGGCGCCGACGCGGGTCAGCCCGTGGCCGCCGACGCTGCCGCGGTGCACGGTGGAATGCTCGCGCAGCACGGTGCGTGCGCCGATCTCCAGCCGGGTCGGCTCGCCCTTGTATTTCAGGTCCTGCGGCGGCAGGCCGACGGAGGCGAAGGGCATCAGCGTTACGCCCTCGCCCAGCGTCGTGTGCCCGTCCACCACCGCGTGGGAAACGAGCTGCACGCCGTCGCCCAGCACGGCGTCGGCCCCCACGCTGCACCAGGGCCCGACGCGGACCCCCTGCCCGAGGCGCGCGCCTGCGGCGATGATCGCGGTCGGATGGATCTCGGCCACGCTCACCTGTCCACGATCATCGCGGTATAGGTGGCCTCGGCCACGACCACGCCGTCGACCTTGGCGACGCCGTTGAACTTCCACACGCTGCCGCGGCTGCGTTCCTTGACCACGTGGATGCGTAGCTGGTCGCCGGGCACCACGGGGCGGCGGAACTTCGCGTTCTCCACGCTCATGAAATACACCAGCAGGCCTTCCGCCCGCTTGCCCAGGGTTTCCACCACGAGCACGCCGGCGGTCTGCGCCATGGCTTCCACGATCAGCACGCCGGGCATCACGGGATGGCGGGGGAAGTGCCCCTGGAAGAAGTTCTCGTTGATGGTGACGTTCTTGATGCCGACGGCGCTCTGGCCGAGCACCACCTCCACCATCCGGTCCACCAGCAGCATGGGGTAGCGATGCGGGATCGCTTCCATGATCTGCGCGATGTCGAAGGTACCGAGGCTATGCCCCTCGGCCGGCGCTTCGCCCTGCCCGCTCATTCCGTCTCGTCCGTCCCATCGCGCCGGCCGCTCCTGAACCGCCCGGCCGCCAGTTTTCGCAACGTCGCCGCCGCCCGGAAAGCTTCCCGCACCGGTATGGCGGGAGTCCCGAAAACGTCCATCCCCGCCGGAATGTCGGACAGCACGCCGGCCTGCGCGCCGATCCGCGCCCGATCGCCCACCTTGAGATGCCCGGCCAGCCCCGCCTGCCCGGCAACGGTGACGTGGTTGCCCAGCACGGTGGAGCCGGAGATGCCCACCTGCGCCACCACCACGCAACCGCGCCCGGTGCGGACGTTGTGTCCGAGCATCACGAGGTTATCCAGCCGCGTCCCGGCGCCCAGCACCGTGTCGCCGGCTGCGCCGCGGTCGACGCAGGCATTGGCCCCGATCTCCACCCCGTCGCCCAGCACCACGCGCCCGAGTTGCGGCACGGTGACGAAGCCGCCGGCGTCGTCCGGCACGAAGCCGAAGCCCTCATTGCCGACACGGGCGCCCCCGTGCAGCACCACGCGGTCGCCCGCGACGCAGAACTGGGCGGAGGCATGGGCGTGCAGGTGGCCATCGGCCCCGAAGACGCAGCCCGCACCCACCACCGCGTGCGGCCCCAGGATGCAGCGGGGGCCGAGCACGGCACCCTCCCCCACCACGGCATAGGGGCCGATCTCGCAGTCCTCGCCGATCATGGCATCCGCGGCGATCACCGCCGTGGGATGGATGCCGCCCTTGGGCCTGGCCGGAGGATGAAAGGCGGCGGCGACGCGGGCGAAGCCCAGCTGCGGCGACGGGGTCACCAGCGCGATGGTGCCGCCGGGAACCTCCGGCGCCAGGGCGGCCGACACCAGCACGGCCCCGGCGCGGGTCGCGCGCAGGGCATCGGCGTTGCGCCGGCCTTCCGCGAAGGACACCTCGTCCGGCCCGGCTTCCGAGAGCGGCGCCACCCCGCGGAACAGGCGCTCCGCCTCGGCCGGCCCTTGCAGGCCGGCCCGCTTCGCGATGTCCCCCAGGGTGAAGGGACCGGAGGCCGGGTGGAAGCGGGGATCCGCCGCCAAGGGCCTAGTTCCGGCGCTGTTGCTGGCCTTGTGGCGCAGCCGCCGGCCGTGCCGGCGCGGCCGGGGCGGCAGCGGCGGCCGGCGCGGCAGCCGGTGCTGCGCCTTCGGCCGCCAGCGTGACGTTGCGCAGCACGCGGTTCAGCTGCTGGCTGATCTCGTCCGTCAGGTCGAAGGGCGGGTCGTTGAAGATCACCAGCGGGCGCGGCAGCACGATGTTGACCTTGCGGCTGACCGCCACCTGCCGGATCACCACCGCCAGCGCCTGCTCGATTTCCTGCAGCGCCGCCTGGGCCGCCTGCTCGATGCCGCGCGAGCGGTCGCGGAACACGCGCTGGCTCTCGGTGATCTGTTCCTGCAGCTGCCGCTCGCGCGTGCGCAGCGCCTCGGGCTGGAGGTTGGGCCGGTCGTTCTGCAGCGCCGTCTGGGCGTCGCGCCAGCGCGCCTGCTCGCGCTGCAGGTCGTCGTTCAGGCGCTGCCGCCGGCGCTCGACTTCCTCGCGCACCGTGTTGAAGGCGGTGGAGCTGCGCTGCACCTCCGGCACGTCCACGATGCCGATCACCGCGTCGGGCGGCTGCTGCCCGGGCGCCAGCGGCGCCGGGTTGGGCTGCACCGGGCGCTGCGCCTGCTGCGCCGGACGCGCGGGGGCCTGTGCCGGGCGCGCCGGCGCGGGCGGCTGGGCGGGCCGGGGCTGGTTGGGCACGAACCATTCCCCACCCTGCTGCGCCTGGGCATGAAGCGTCGCCGGGATGGTCGGTAGCAGGACCGCAAGGGCCGCGAACGCGGTACGCGCCTTCATCGTCATCACTCCAACTCAGATCAAAAGCGTGTGCCGAAACCGAAGCGGAACACCTGCGTCTCGTCGTAGGACTTCTTCACCACCGGGGCCGCGAAGTCGAGGTTGATCAGGCCGAAAGGGCTGTTCCAGGATACGCCCACGCCGGCGCCGACGCGGGGCGATGCCTCGTCCACCACGCCCGGGCCGGCGCGGACCTGGCTGAGGGAGCCGACATCCACGAAGGCGCGCCCGGTGATGCCCAGCTCGGTGGGGATCGGCAGCGGGAAGCGGAACTCGGTCGACTGGGTCAGCAGCAGGCGCCCGCCCAGCGCGTCCTGGTTGGAGCCGGCGCTGAGGTCGCGCGGACCCGCGCCAGCCACCTGGAAGCCGCGCAGGTTCTCGCCACCCAGGAAGAAGCGGTCCACGATCAGCTCGCGCCGCCCGCCCCAGGGCGCCAGGTAGCCGGCGCCGGCCGAGATCGCGAGGACGTAGTTCGAGTCCCCCAGCAGCCGCTCGAAGGGCAGGTAGTAGGACCCGTCCAGGCGGCCGCGCACGTAGCGCGCCTCGCCCCCGAGGCCGGCGACGTCGGTGCCGATCCGCACCACGTAGCCGCTGTGCGGATCCAGGCGCGAGTCCCGGCGGTCATAGGTCAGGGTCTGCCCGATCTGCGACAGCAGCGTCCGGCCTTCCTGTTCCTTGATGTAGCGCGACGCGTCGGGATCGACGCTGAACACGTTCCGCTGCGACAGGGTGTAGGTCAGCGACTGGCGCAGGTACTCGTTGAACTCGTAGCCGGCGCGCAGCGCGAAGCCGTAGCGGCGCTCCTGGTAGCCGGAGTAGTCGCGCAGGTCGCGCGTCACGTAGAACACGTCCGCGCCCACCGCGAGGTTGCGGTCCAGGAAGGACGGGTCCGTGACGGAGGTGTCCAGCGAGGAGCGCCGCTGCGCGATGGTGGCGTTGATGCGCGCGTCGATGCCGGTGCCGAGCAGGTTGCGCTCGCGCAGGCCAATATCGGCCAGCGCGCCGGCATCCGTGGAATAGCCGCCGCCCAGGCTGATCTCGCCCGTGGCCCGCTCGGACACGGCGGCGCCCAGCGCGATACGGTCGGGCGCGGAGCCCGGCGCGGTGGTGATGGCCACGTCGTTGAAGTAGCCGAGGTCGCGGATGCGTTGCCGCGTGCGGCGGACCTGGGCGGCGTTGAAGGCGTCGCCCTCGGCGATGCGGAACTCGCGGCGGATCACCCGGTCCTGGGTGCGCGTGTTGCCGGTGATCTCGATACGCTCGACGTAGAGGCGCTGGCCTTCCTGCACGTCGAAGGTGATGTCCACCGTGCCGGCGTCGCGATTGCGCTCGATGCGCGGCGTCACTTCGACGAAGGGCGCGCCGCGCAGGTTGCCCGCGTCCTGGATCGCCTGGGTGGAACGCTCCACCGCCTCCCCGTCGTACCAATCGCCCGAGGAGAAATCCACGGCCCCGCGCAGCGCGTCGGCGGGCACGTTGCGCAGCTGCGAGGTCACGTCGACCTTGGCCACGCGGTACCGGCGGCCCTCGTCCACCGTGTAGGTGACGAAGAAGCCGGAGCGGTCGGGCGCCAGCTCCGCGGTCGCTGCCGTGATCTGCACGTCGGCGTAGCCCTGGCGCAGGTAGTAGCGGCGCAGCAGCTCGCGGTCGAAGTTCAGCCGCTCGGGGTCATAAGTGTCGGAGGAGGAGAAGGGCCGGTAGAAGGCCGCCTCGCGCGTCGCCACCACTTCCTTCAGGCGGCTGTCGGAATAGGCGGTGTTGCCGACGAAGTTGATGCGGCTGACCAGCGCCGAGGCGTTCTCCGTGATCTCGAACACCAGGTCGACGCGGTTCTGGTCGAGCTCGATGATCTTGGGCTCCACGGTCGCGGCGAAGCGGCCGCGGCGGGCGTAGAGTTCCAGCAGGCGCTGGCGGTCAGTCTGGGCCGCCTGGGTGGTGAAAACCGAGCGTTCCCGCAGCTGCACCACCGGCCGCAGCACGTCGTCGGACAGGCGGCGGTTGCCCTCGAAGGCCACGCGGTTGACGATCGGGTTCTCGCGCACCGTCACCGCGATGCGGTTGCCCTGGCGGGCGACCTGGACGTCGCGGAACAGCCCGGTGGCGTAGAGGGTGCGCAGGCTGCGGTCGAGGCGGTCGCTCTCGAACACGTCGCCCGGCTGCAGCAGCATGTAGGAGCGGATCGTGTCCGCCTCGATGCGCTGGTTGCCCGTCACGTCGATGCCCTGGACCGTGCCGGTATCGGCCCGGCGCGGGGCAGCGGCAGGCGGGGCGGCACCGCGCCGCGGCTGGCTGTCGGCCGGGTTCGGCACGAGGACCGGAACCAGGCAGGTGGCGGCGAGGAGCAGGGCGCGTGTGGCGTGCAAAGTCGAGGTTCCGTGCCGTCGTGTCCCGGGTGGCTCCCGTGGGGGGAGCCGTAGGGCCGCGGCAACCTAGCTGCAAGCCCCCGCCCGCGCCAACCCCGTCCCGGCCGCCGGGCGCCCTGCCCCGTGCCGGGTCAGCCGCCGGCGCCGGTGATCCAGCGGACCACCCCCAGCTGCGACAGGTCGTTCCAGGTAGAGAACAGGAACAGCGCGGCCAGTACCGCGAGTCCCGCCCGCAGCCCATAGTCCAGAAAGCGCGGCGGCAGGGGCCGGCCGCGGATCGCCTCGGCCGCGTAGAACAGCAGGTGGCCGCCATCGAGCACGGGAATCGGGAACAGGTTGATCAGGCCGAGGTTGATCGACAGCACCGCCATAAAGGTGATCAGGCTGGCGATGCCGAGCTCCGCGACCTGCCCGGACAGCTGCGCGATGCGCAGCGGCCCGCCCAGCTCCTCCGTGCCGCGCTGGCCGGTGATCATCTGCCAGACCCCCGCCAGGGTCTGCCAGGAAATGTCGGCGGTGTGGGTCACGCCCGCCACCACCGCGGTGAAGGGGTCCACGCGCTCGAACACCGGCGCGCCGCCGGCGATGCCCAGCACGCCCACCGGCGGCGTGCCCTCGCCGCGGGCGCGGGAATCGGGGGTGATGGGCAGCGACAGCTCCCGGCCCTCGCGGCGCAGCTGCATCTGCACCGGCACGCCCGCGCGCGGCTGGATGTAGCGCTGCACTTCCTCGAAGCGGCCGATGGCCTGGCCGTCCAGCCCGGTGATCTGGTCGCCCGCCAGCACGCCGGCGCGCTCGGCCGCGCTGCCGGCCACCACGCTGCCCACCGTGGCCGTGGCCACCGGCCGACCGACGGCCACGAACAGCACGGCGAAGAACAGGATCGCCAGCAGGAAGTTGGCCGCCGGGCCGGCCGCCACCACGAGGGCGCGGTCCAGCACGGGCTTGTCATGGAAGGTCTGGCCGGGTTTCCAGGTGGCGCGGATCTCGGGGTCCACGTCGCCCGGCTGTTCCTGGCCGTGCAGCTTCACGTAGCCGCCCAGGGGCAGCCAGCCGATCTGCCACTTGGTGTCGCGCCGGTCCGTCCAGCGCGCCAGGGGCCGGCCGAAGCCGATGGCGAAGCGTTCCACATGCACGCCCCGCCAGCGGGCGGCGAGGTAATGCCCGGCCTCATGCACGAAAACGAGCACTCCCAGGACCACCAGAAAGGCGACCGGGGTGCGGAGCGAGGCCAGCAGGGCGTCCAAGAGAAGCTCCCGAGCGAGAGATGTTTCAGTTCAGGGCGAGGCGATCCGCGACCTGCCGGGCGACGTCCCGCGCTTCGCCGTCCAGGGCCAGCACGGCATCCAGATCATCCGCCGCGGGCGCACCCAGGGTGTCGAGGGTGGTTTCCACCACGCGGGCGATGTCCAGGAAGCCCAGGCGCCGGGCCAGGAAGCGCTCCACGGCCACTTCGTTCGCCGCATTGAGGATGGTGGGCGCCCCCCCGGCCGCGGACAAGGCTTCGCGCACCAGCCGTAACGCGGGGAAACGAACGGGGTCGGGGGGAAAGAAGTCGAGCCGGCCGAGCGCCGCGAGGTCCAGCCGGGCCACCGCGACCTCCATGCGCGCCGGCCAGGCCAGGGCATAGGCGATGGGCGTGCGCATGTCGGGGGTGCCGAGCTGCGCCAGCAGCGAGCCGTCGCTGTACTGCACCAGCCCGTGCACCGCCGATTGCGGGTGGACGAGGACGTCGATCCGATCCGGCGGCACGGGAAACAGCTGGGCCGCCTCGATGATCTCCAGCCCCTTGTTGAACATCGTGGCGCTGTCGACGCTGATCTTGGCGCCCATGCTCCAGACGGGGTGGCGCACCGCCTGCTCCGGCGTCGCCGCCGCCATCTCCTCCAGGCTGGCGTTGCGGAAGGGCCCGCCCGAGGCGGTCAGGATGATGCGTTCCGGCTGGCTGGGCTGGCGGGCGTCCAGGGCCTGGAAGATGGCGTTGTGCTCGGAATCCACCGGCAGCAGCGTGGCCCCCGAGGCCGCCGCGGCGCGCAGCACGATGGCGCCGGCGCAGACCAGGGATTCCTTGTTGGCCAGGGCCAGCGTGCCCCCATGCCCCAGCGCCGCCAGGGTGGGGCGCAGCCCGGCCGCGCCCACGATGGCCGCCATGGTCCAGTCCACCGGGCGGGACGCCGCTTCCTCCACCGCCCGCGCGCCGGCGGCGCAGCTGATGCCGGTTCCCGCCAGCGCCTCGCGCAGCGCGGGCAGCCCGGCCTCGTCGGCCAGCACCGCCGTGGCGGCGCCCAGCCGCCGGGCCTGTTCCGCCAGGGCCGCCACGTCGCGGCCGGCCACCAGCGCCTCCACGGCGAAGGTCCCGGGCGGGGCGGCATCCAGCAGGGCCAGGGTGCTGCGGCCCACCGAGCCGGTGCTGCCCAGGACGGAAACGCGTCGGGTCACTGCCACAAGGGAACTCCGTACCCCACCGCCGCCGCCAGCAGCGCCGCCGCGGGGGCCGCCGCGAGCAGCCCGTCCAACCGGTCCAGCAACCCGCCATGCCCGGGAATCAGGCTGGAGGTGTCCTTGACCTTGAAGTGTCGCTTGATGGCGCTTTCCAGCAGGTCGCCCGCCTGCGTCGCCACGGCCAGGATCGCGGCCAAGGCCGCCGCCCGCGCCAGCGAGCCCGGCGCCATCGCCGCCGCCATGCCCATCCCGCACAGCATCGCCAGCAGCAGGCCGCCGGCCGAGCCCGACCAGGTCTTGTTGGGCGAAACGCTGGGCCAGAGCAGCGGGCCGCCCAGGATGCGGCCGGCCATGTAGGCGCCGATGTCGCTGGCCCAGACGGCCGTGAGCAGGAAGAGCACGTTGGCCCGCCCGGCCGCGTTGTCGTGCCGCAGCTCGATCAGGCAAAGGCCGGCGACGCCGATATAGAGCACGCCCAGCGCCAGCAGCAGTGCGGGCTGCCGCGGCACGCCGGATCGCCAGCGGGCATAGCGCGCCCCGCCCCAGGCGAGCAGGAAGCCGATCAACAGCACCGTCCAGCTCCAGCCGGGACGTTCCACCACGGCCAGCGCCCCCGCCACGAACACGGTGACCGGCACGGCCGCCCCGGGCAGCGCGCGCGTCCGCATGCCGCAAAGGTGCACCCATTCCCAGGCCAGCACGCCGACACAGGCTGCCATCAGCAAGGTGAAGGGGTCGGAGCCCAGCCACACGCAGAGCAGCGCGGTGGGGCCGAGCACGAGGGCCGACAGGAAGCGCTTGCGCAGGTCGCGCCAGCGCTTCGCCTCCGGCTGCGTGGGGGCTGCGGCCGTCATCTAGCCCAGCCGGGCGCCGTAGCGGCGCTCGCGGCGGCTGAACTCCTCGATCGCGGTCACGAGGTGCGCCCCGGTGAAGTCGGGCCACAGCACGTCCAGGAACACCAGTTCGGCATAGGCGGACTGCCAGAGCAGGAAGTTGGACAGGCGCTGTTCCCCGGAGGTGCGGATCACCAGGTCGGGGTCGGGAATGCCCGAGGTGGCCAGGTGCTGCTCCAGCAGCGCCTCATCCACCTCGGCCGGGGAAACACGCCCTGCCGCCACAGCCTGGGCGATGGCCCGGGCGGCCGCGGCGATCTCCGCCCGCCCGCCATAGGACAGGGCGACGTTCAGGTTCAGCCGCGTGCCCGCAGCTGTGCGCGCCTCGGCCTGGTGGATGGCCTCCACGGTGTCCGGGCCGAAGCGGCCGCGGTCGCCGATGACCCGCAGCCGCACGCCGTCGCGCACCAGCTGCGACACCTCGTGCCGCAGGTAGTGGCCGAGCAGCCCGGTCAGCTCCCGCACCTCCGGCTCCGGCCGGCGCCAGTTTTCCGAGGAAAAGGCGAAAAGGGTCAGCCACCCCACGCCGGCCCGGGCCGCACCCTCGATGGCGCGGCGGGCGGCTTCCGCCCCGGCACGGTGGCCCATGGCCCGCGGCAGGCCGCGCGCCGTGGCCCAGCGGCCATTGCCGTCCATGATGATGCCGACATGCACGGGCACCACGGGTGCACCGGCGAAGACCTGTTCGGGAACCGCGCTCATCGGCGCCGGTCCACCCCCGCGCTGCCTGTCAGACGGACCGGATGTCCTTTTCCTTGTCGGTCAGGGCGGCGTCGATGTTCTTCACGTACTGGTCGGTCAGCTTCTGGATCTCGTCGGACCAGCGCTTGGCGTCGTCCTTGGAAATCTCGGACTTGGTTTCCCAGCCCTTCACCTGCTCCATCCCGTCGCGGCGCACGCCGCGGATCGCCACCTTGGCGGCTTCGGAATAGCGGGCGGCCTGCTTGGCGAGGTCGTTGCGCCGTTCCTGGGTCAGCGGCGGCAGGGGGACACGGATCACCTGGCCCTCGGCCTGCGGGTTGAGGCCGAGATTGGCGTCGCGGATCGCGACCTCCACCGCCTTGGTGACGCTCTTGTCCCAGACCTGCACGGACAGCAGCCCCGGCCCGGCCACGGACACGGTGGCGACCTGGCTCAGCGGCTGGTTGGACCCGTAGGCTTCCACCCGCACCGGCTCCAGCAGCGCCGGGCTGGCGCGGCCGGTGCGCAGGCCGGAGAATTCCTTCTTGAGGGTTTCCAGCGCCCCGTCCATGCGGCGGGTCAGATCCTTCTTGAGCGTGCCGAAATCGGGCGGGGCGGCGGCCATGGCGTTTCCCTCAGTGCTCCACGACCGTCGTGAAGCGACCTTCGCCCCTCATGACGGCAGTGAAGGCGTCCGGCTCGTGGATGTTGAAGACGATGATGGGCAGCTTGTTCTCGCGCGCCAGCGAGATCGCGGCGGCATCCATGACGCCGAGGTCGCGCGACAGCACGTCCAGGTAGGTCAGCGTCTCGTAGCGCTCGGCATTCGGGTTCTTGCGGGGATCGGCGGAATACACGCCGTCCACCTGCGTGCCCTTGAACAGCGCGTCGCAGCTCATCTCCGCCGCGCGCAGCGCCGCCGCCGTGTCGGTGGTGAAGAAGGGGTTGCCCGTGCCGGCGGCGAAGATCACCACCCGGCCCTTCTCCATGTGGCGGATCGCCCGCCGGCGGATGAAGGGCTCGCACAGGCTGGCCAGCGGGATCGCGCTCTGCACCCGCGTCACCACGCCGGCCTTTTCCAGGGCGCTCTGCATCGCCAGGGCGTTCATCACGGTGGCCAGCATGCCCATGCCGTCCGCCTGCACCCGGTCCATGCCGGACGCCGCGCCAGCGATGCCGCGGAAGATGTTGCCGCCGCCGATCACCATGCAGACTTCCAGGCCCAGTGCCACCGCGCCGCGCACGTCCTCGGCAATGGTGCGCAGCATGGCAGTGTCCAGGCCGTAGTCGCGCGTGCCCATCAGCGCCTCGCCGGACACCTTGAGCAGGACGCGCTTATAGGGTGGCCTGGACATCCGTGGGGCGTTTCCGATCAGGGAAGAAAACTAGTCGCGCGCCGCCGGCCCGGGCAAGAGCCTCCCGGAACCGGCGGCGAACCGTCAGGCCGAAGCGCGGGGCTTCAGCCCACGCCCGCGGCGGCCGCAACCTCGGCGGCGAAGTCGCCGGTCTGCTTCTCGATGCCCTCGCCGAGCTGGAAGCGGGCGAAGCCGCTCAGCTTGGCGCCGGCCTTTTCCGCGACCTTGCGCACGCGGGTCTCGCCGTCATGCACCCAGACCTGCTCCAGCAGCACCACTTCCTCGTAGTACTTGCGGATGCGGCCCTCGACCATCTTCTCGATGATGTTCTCGGGCTTGCCGGAGGCGCGGGCCTGCTCGCTCAGCACGGCCTTCTCGCGCTCCAGCGCGGCGGGATCCACGGCATCCACGTCCAGCGCCTCGGGGCGGGTGGCCGCCACGTGCATGCCGACCTGCCGGCCCAGGGTTTCCAGCGCGTCCACCTCGGACGCACCTTCCACCGCCACCAGCACGCCGATCTTGCCCAGGCCGGGCTTCACCGCGTTGTGGACGTAGGTGGCGACCGCGCCCTGCGACACGCTCAGCACCCTGGCGCGGCGGATCGACATGTTCTCGCCGATCGTGGCGATCAGGGCGGTCAGCTTGTCGGCCACCGTGCCCTCGCCGCCCGGATAGGCGGCCGCCTTGATGGCCTCCACGTCCTCGCCGGCGTCCAGCGCCAGCTTCGCCACCTGGGTGGCGAAGTCCTGGAACTGCTCGTTGCGGGCCACGAAGTCGGTCTCGGCGTTGACCTCCACCATGGCGGCGCGGTTCGCGGCGGAGGCCACCGCCACCAGCCCTTCGGCGGCGACGCGGCCGGACTTCTTGGCGGCGGCGGACAGGCCCTTCTTGCGGAGCCAGTCCACGGCGGCTTCCATGTCGCCGCCGCTCTCCACCAGGGCCTTCTTGCAGTCCATCATGCCCGCGCCGGTCTTCTCGCGCAGGTCACGGACCAGGGATGCCGTGATCTCGGCCATCGCTCTTCTCCGGTTCTCTCGGCGCTCAGACCTTGCCGGCCGAGCTGCCGTCGTCGCGATCGTTCTGCACCATCGCTTCGAGGGATTCATTGTCCAGCCCAGCGGAGTCGCTGGACTGCGCGGTCGGCAGGGAAGGCCCGGCCGACACGGAAGCGCCGCCCAGCGTGTCCGGCACGCTCTCGGCGAAGATGCCCACGCCGTCGGTGGAGGCCACGTCCGCGGGGGAGGCCGGCAGCGCGTCGTCGCCGTCCAGCGGCAGCACGTCGTCGCCCAGCTCTTCCTGCGCGCCCAGGTCCACGCCCGAGGCCTGCAGCTCGGCCGAGATGCCGTCGAACACCGCGCCGGCGACCATGTCGCAGTACAGGTTGATCGCGCGGATCGCGTCGTCGTTGCCGGGGATCGGGTAGGCCACGCCCTGCGGGTCGGCGTTGCTGTCGCACACCGCGACCACGGGGATGCCGAGCTTGTTGGCCTCCTCGATCGCCAGCTTCTCCTTGACCGTGTCGATTACGAAGATGATGTCCGGCAGGCCGCCCATCTCCTTGATGCCGCCCAGCGCGCGCTCGAGCTTCTCCTTCTCGCGCGTCAGCATCAGGACTTCCTTCTTGGTGAGGCCCTGGGTGTCGCCGACCAGCTGCACTTCCATCTGCTTCAGGCGCTTGATGGAACCGGTGATGGTCTTCCAGTTGGTCAGCATGCCGCCGAGCCAACGGTGGTTCACGTAGTACTGGCCGCAGCGGGTCGCGGCTTCCGCCACGTACTCGGCGGCGGCCTTCTTGGTGCCCACGAACAGCACGCGCCCGCCGGCCGCGACCACGTCGCGCACGGCGCGCAGGGCGCGGTCCATCATCGGCACGGTCTGCTGCAGGTCGAGGATGTGGACCTGGTTGCGGACGCCGAAGATGTAGGGCGCCATCCGCGGGTTCCAGCGGCGCGTGTGGTGACCGAAGTGGACGCCGGCCTCGAGCAGGCCGCGCAGGGAAACTTCCGGCATCGCCATGGGGCGAATCCTTTCCTTCCGAATGAAGTCCGGTTGAGCCTCCGCGGCGCTGAACCCCCGAAACCGGGGGACCGGACCCTTGCCGCTTATCTCGGAAGGGCGCGCCGCGTGCGGATTTGCCGCCGCCAGGGAGGGCCCCGGCGGCGACAGGGGGCAAATGGCATAGGAGGGGCGCCGATGCAAGGTCGGCGGGGGGCGCCGGAAGCCCCTTCCCCGCGCCCGGCGTGAACCCCGTCCGGCTGGTCAGGCCGCCTGGATGTCCTCGACGCCCGGCAGCATCCGCAGCGCCTGGGTCAGCCGGGGCGAGATGTTCCACAGGCCCGGCAGGGCGATCTCCAGCTCCCGCATGTCGTCCAGCCGGGGCACCAGCACCACCCGCGCCTTGCCGCGGCCTTCCCGGGCCAGGACCTGCGACACCGGCTCGATCGCCTGCTCCTCGCCGATAAAGACGCGGATGCCGGTGCCGACGGAAGCGGCCGCCTTGTCCAGGGACTCGCAGTCCCCGGCGGTCAGGCGCAGGGCGTCACCTTCCATCCGGGCTTCCGCGGTGAACACCACGGCGTTGCCTTCCTTGAACAGCTCCCGGCACTTGGACAGCACCTCGGAGAAGCAGGTGACCTCCGTGCTGCCCGAGGGGTCGGAGATGCGGACCCAGGCCATGCGGCTGCCGGTCTTGGTGGTGCGCTCCTTGGTGCCCACCACCGTGCCCGCCAGCTTGAGCCGCCCGGCACCGCGCCGCGCCGCCTCCGTCATGCGGGCGATGGGCGTCACGCGCAGCTTGCCCAAGGCCTCCTTGTAGGAATCCAGCGGGTGGGCCGAGAGGTGGAAGCCCACCGCCTCCGCTTCCTGCGACAGCTTCTCCAGCTGCGGCCAGTCCTGGGCGTCCGGCAGCCGTAGCGGCGCGGCCTCGGCCGGTTCCGCGCCGAACAGGCCGATCTGGTCGCTGTTGCGCTCCCCGGCGGAGGACTGGGCGCGCCGCAGCACCGCCTCCGCGCCCAGGAACAGCCGGGCGCGGTTGCGCTCCAGGGAGTCGAAGGCGCCGGCGCGGGCCAGGTTCTCCAGCTGCATCTTGTTCAGCAGCTTGGGGTCCACCCGCGCCGCGAACTCCGTCAGGCTGCGGAACGGCCCGCCCTGGTCCCGCGCCGCGACGAGGTCCTTCATCGCCCCCATGCCGACGCGCTTCACCGCGGCCAGGGCGAAGCGGATGGCCTTCTTCTCGCCCACCCGCTCCACGGTGAACTCCGCCTCGGACAGGTTCACGTCCGGGGGCAGCACCTTGATGCCGAGGCGCGAGGCCTCCTGCATGTGGTTGGCCAGCTTGTCGGTGTTTCCCAGGTCCAGCGACATGGAGGCGGCCAGGAACTCCTCCTGGTGGTTCGCCTTGAGCCAAGCGGTCTGGTAGGCGACCAGGGCGTAGGCCGCAGCGTGCGACTTGTTGAAGCCGTATTCCGCGAACTTCTCCATCAGGTCGAAGATCTCGCCGGCCTTGTTGTCCGGCACGCCGTTCTTCACCGCGCCGTCCACGAAGATCTTGCGCTGCGCCTCCATCTCGGCGCGGTTCTTCTTGCCCATGGCGCGGCGCAGCAGGTCGGCGCCGCCGAGCGAGTAGCCCGCCAGCTCCTGCGAGATCTGCATCACCTGTTCCTGGTAGACCAGGATGCCGTAGGTTTCCTCCACCAGCTTGCGCATCTTGGGGTGCGGCGCGTCCCACGCCTCGCCGTGCTTGCGGGCGCAGTAGGCGGGGATATTGGCCATCGGCCCCGGGCGGTACAGCGACACCGCCGCGATCAGGTCCTCGAACCGGTCGGGGCGCATCAGGCGCAGGACGTCGCGCATGCCCTGCGATTCGAACTGGAACACGCTGGCCGCGTCGCCCCGCGCCAGCATCTCGTAGGTCTTCGCGTCATCCAGCGGGATGCGCGCGAGGTCCACGGTGACGCCTTCCTTGGCCAGCAGCTGCACCGCGCGTTGCAGCACCGTCAGCGTCTTCAGGCCCAGGAAGTCGAACTTCACCAGCGAGGCGCTCTCGACGTACTTCATCGAGTACTGCGTCACGAGGTCCGGCGAGCGCGGGTCGCGGTACAGCGGCACGATGTCGATCAGCGGCTTGCGCCCGATCACCACGCCGGCGGCGTGGGTGGACGCGTTGCGGAACAGCCCTTCCAGCTCCAGCGCCGTGTCCATCAGGCGGGACACGTTCTCGTCCGCCTTGCGCATCTCCTGCAGGCGCGGCTCGCCGTCCAGCGCCTGCTGCAGCGACACCGGCTTAGCGGGGTTGAAGGGGATCAGCTCGGCGATGCGGTTCACCTGGCCGTAGGGCATGCCCATCACGCGGCCGACGTCGCGCACCACCGCCTTGGCCTGCAATCGGCCGAAGGTGATGATCTGGCCGACCCGGTCCTCGCCGTACTCGCGGCGGACGTACTGGATCACCTCGTCGCGGCGGTCCTGGCAGAAGTCGATGTCGAAGTCCGGCATCGACACCCGCTCGGGGTTCAGGAAGCGCTCGAACAGCAGGCCGAACTGCAGCGGGTCGAGGTCGGTGATCTGCAGCGCCCAGGCCGCCACGGAACCGGCGCCCGAACCGCGCCCGGGACCGACGGGGATGTCCTGCGACTTCGCCCATTGGATGAAGTCCGCCACGATCAGGAAGTAGCCGGCGAAGCCCATCTTCTCGATCACGTCGAGCTCGAAGGCGAGGCGGTCGCGGTACACCGCGCGGTCTTCCGTGCCCTGGGCGTCGAGCCGCGCTTCCAGCCCGCGCCGGGCCATGTCGCGCACCGTTTCGGCCTCGGTCATGCCAGGCTGCACCTTGGGACAGATCGGCAGCTCGGGCTTGCGGGTTTCCGCCATCACCGCGCAGCGGCGGGCGATGGCCAGGGTGTTGTCGCAGGCTTCCGGCAGGTCGGCGAAGAGCTTGCGCATCGCCTCGGCCGACTTGAACCAGTGTTCCGGGGTGCAACGCGGCCGGTCCGGCTCGGCCAGGGTGCGGCCATTGGCGATGCAGAGCAGCGCGTCGTGCGCCTCGTGCATGCGGGCCTCGGCGAAATGGACGTCGTTGGCCGCCACGATCGGCACCCCGACCGCATCCGCCAGGGCCAGCAGCCCGGGTTCCGAAAGGCGGTCGCGGTCGGCGCCGTGCCGCGTCAGCTCCACCGCCAGCCGGTCGCCGAAGGCCTCGTGCAGCGCCCGCAGCAGTTGCTCGGCGGGCTCGCGCCGGCCTTCCAACAGCAGCCGCGCCAGCGGGCCCTTGGTGCCGCCGGTCAGCAGGGTGAGCCCGCCGTTCAGCTCGCGTAGCTGGTCCAGCGTCACGCAGGGGCGGCCGGAGGGGTCCTCGCCCATCCAGGCCAGCGAAGACAGCCGCTGGAGGTTGCCCAGCCCCGCCGCGTCCATCGCCAGCGCCACCACCGGGTCGGGCTGGATGCGCGTCGGGTCGGGACGGTCCTCGGACGGGCCGCGGGCCAGCCAGAGCTGGCAGCCCATGATGGGCTGCACGCCTTCCTTGGTGGCGTACTGGGCGAATTCCAGCGCGCCGAACATGTTGGCCGTGTCGGTGAGGGCCACGGCGGGCATGCCGTGCTTCTTGGCCAGGGCGGGCAGCTTGTCCGCCTTGATCGCCCCCTCGGCCAGGGAATAAGCGGAATGGACGTGCAGGTGGATGAAGTCGCCGCGCATGGGAGGGATATAGCATCCGCCGGCCGATTCGGGCGGGCCGTCATGGCCGCCCCGCGCCGGCCGGGACCCGCGCTCAGCCTTCCACCAGCACCCCGTCGCGCAGCGTCACCACCCGGTCCATCCGCGCCGCGAGCTCGGGGTTATGGGTGGCGATCAGCGCCGCCAGCCCCCTGCCCCGCACGGCGTCCAGCAGCTCCGCGAAGACCCGGTCCGAGGTCGCCACGTCCAGGTTGCCGGTGGGCTCGTCGGCCAGCAGGATGCGCGGGGCATTGGCCAGGGCGCGGGCGATGGCCACGCGCTGCTGCTCGCCGCCCGAGAGCCGCCCGGGGCGATGCGCTTCCCGCCCCGTCAGCCCGAAGCTGGCCAGCAGGGTCCGGGCGCGCTCCGTTGCCGTGCGCCGGTCCACGCCCGCCGCCATCTGCGGCAGGGCGATGTTCTCTTCGGCGGTGAACTCCGGCAGCAGGTGGTGGAACTGGTACACGAAGCCGATCGTGCCGCGGCGCAGCGCCGTCCGCGCGGCGTCGTCCAGCGACCCCGCGGCCTGGCCGGCGATGAACACCTCGCCGCCGTCCGGCCGTTCCAGCAGCCCGGCGAGGTGCAGCAGAGTAGACTTGCCGGTGCCGGACGGCGCCACCAGCGCCACGATCTCCCCTGCGCGCAGCGACAGCTCCACGCCGCGCAGCACCGGCAGCTCCCCGGCCTCGGTGCGGAAGCGCCGCTCCACGGCGGCGAGGCGCAGCGGGATGGCGGCGTCACTCATTGCGCAGCGCCACCACGGGGTCCGTGCGCGCCGCGCGCCAGGACGGGTACAGCGTGGCCAGCAGCGACAGGCCCAGCCCCATCAGCACCACCTGCGCCACCTCGTGCGGGTTCACCACCGCGGGCAGCTTGGTCAGGAAGTAGACCTCCGGGCTGAACAGCTCCGTGCCGGACAGCCTTTGCAGCAGCTGCCGGATGTTCTCGATATAGGCGCAGAACACCACCCCGAGCAGGAAGCCGATCAGCGTGCCGGCGACGCCGACGCTGGCGCCGCAGAGCAGGAAGATCCGCATGATGGCGCCGCGCGTGGCGCCCACGGTGCGCAGCACCGCGATGTCCCGCCCCTTGTCCTTCACCAGCATGATCAGCGAGGACACGATGTTGAAGGCGGCCACCACGATGATCAGCGTCAGGATCAGGAACATGACGTTGCGTTCCACCTGCACCGCGTTGAAGAACGACGAGTTGGCGCTCTGCCAGTCCAGGATGCGGACGCGCGTGGGTTCCAGCGCCCGGTAGATGTCGCGCGCCACCGCCGCCACCCGGTCGGGGTCGCGCACGAAGACCTCCACCTGCGACACGGCGTCGCGCATCTGGAAGTATATCTGCGCGGCCTCCAGCGGCATGAAGACGTAGGAACTGTCGTACTCGTTCATGCCCGCCTCGAAGAGGGCGACCACCTCGTAGGACCGCAGCCGCGGCACGGTGCCCACCACGGTGGCGCGGCCCTGCGGCGACACCAGCGTGATGCGGTCGCCCACCGCCAGCCCGAGCTTCTGCGCCAGCCGCGAGCCGACCACGATGGTGTCCTGCCCGCCGAAGCGCTCCAGGCTGCCGCCGCGCAGGTTGTCGGCGATGATGTGCCGGTTCCGCAGGTCCTCCGGCCGGATGCCGCGCGCCAGTCCGCCCGAGGCACCGCCGGCTTCCGAGGTGAACAGCACCTGCCCTTCCACGATGGGCGTGGCCACTACCACCCCCGGCACGCCGCGGATCTTGGCCGCGATCTCGTCGAAGTTCGGCAGCGGGCCGCTCGCCGCGGACAGCACCCCCATGTGGCCGTTCAGCCCGAGGATGCGGCCCAGCAGCTCCTGCCGGAAGCCGTTCATCACGCTCATCACGATGATCAGCGTCGCCACGCCCAGCGCGATGCCGACCAGCGAGAAGATGGCGATCACCGACACGAAGCGCTCGCCCTTGCGGGCGCGCAGGTAGCGGAAGGCGACGGCGCGCTCGAACCCGCCGAACATCAGCCGCGCAGCTTCGCGAGGGCGTCGTCCAGCGAGAGCTCCTGCCGCTCGCCGGTGGCGCGGCGCTTCAGCTCCACCCGCCCCGCGGCTGCCCCGCGCGGCCCGATCACCGCCTGCCAGGGATAGCCCAGCAGGTCGGCATCGGCGAACTTGGCCCCGGCGCGCTCGCCGCGGTCGTCGTACACGGCGTCGTCCGGCAGCGCGGCGTAGAGCTGCTCGCACAGCGCGTCGCAGGCGGCATCGCCGGGCTTGAGGTTGAGGATCGCCAGCTTGAACGGCGCGATGGCGTCCGGCCACTTGATGCCGGCCTCGTCGTGGTTGGCCTCGATGGCCGCGGCCACCAGCCGCGACACGCCGATGCCGTAGGAGCCCATCTCCGGCGTCACCGGGCTGCCGTCCGGTCCCGCGACCTGGAAGCCCATGGAGGCCGAGTACTTGGTGCCGAAGTAGAAGATGTGCCCGACCTCGATCCCCCGCGCCGCGACGCGGTCGGCCTCGGGCACCGCGTTCCAGGCGGCCTCATCGTGCAGCTCCTCCGTCGCGGCGTAGCGGCGGGTCCAGAACTCCACCTGCGGCGTCAGGTCGCCGGCGTAGTCCGGGCTTTCCGCCAGCGGATCGAAGTCCAGCAGCTCGCGATGCAGGTAGACCTGGCTCTCGCCGGTTTCGGCCAGGATGATGAACTCGTGGCTGAGGTCGCCGCCGATCGGGCCGGTATCCGCCCGCATCGGGATGGCCTTCAGCCCCATCCGCGCGAAGGTGCGCAGGTAGGCCACGAACATCTGCCGGTAGGAATGCCGCGCCGCCTCGGGCGAAAGGTCGAAGGAATAGCCGTCCTTCATCAGGAACTCGCGGCCGCGCATCACGCCGAAGCGCGGCCGCACCTCGTCGCGGAACTTCCACTGGATGTGGAACAGGTTGCGCGGTAGGTCCCGGTAGGACTTGGCGAAGGAGGAGAAGAGGTCGGTGACCATCTCCTCGTTGGTCGGGCCGAACAGCATCTCGCGGTCGTGCCGGTCGCGCAGCCGCAGCATCTCCTTGCCGTAGTCGTCGTAGCGGCCGGAACGCTGCCATAGCTCCGCCGGCTGGATCGTCGGCATCAGGATCTCCTGGGCTCCCGCCCGGCCCTGCTCCTCGCGCACGATGTTCTCGATCTTGCGCAGCACGCGCAGGCCCAGCGGCAGCCAGGCGTAGATGCCGGCGCTGGTCTGCCGCACCATCCCGGCGCGCAGCATAAGCCGGTGGGAGGCGATCTGCGCCTCGGCGGGCGTTTCCTTCAGCGTGGGCAGGAAGGCGCGGGACAGGCGCAAGCGAGCAGTCTCCCAGGATATGTGCGGCAGGGCTTCGGAGCGGCGCAACCTAGGAGGCTCGCACGGCTGGGGGAAGCGGCCCGGCGACGCCGCGGCGTCACGCAATAAAATAACTCGGTTCGCCGCTTTATCAGAAGAAGCTGAAGATTTCCTGCGCTGGGCCGCAGCAAATCTCTTGCGCCGAGGCAACGAGGACGCTAACAAAGAAATGGGCCGTACCCATGCAGGGTACGGCCCGAGTTTAGGGAGGAAACGCCAGTCACACGGCAGGAAGAGGACCAGCCCTCTTCCTGGATGTGAATGTGACGGCACACGGTCCGGCTCACAACGCGAAAACGCAGATTAGAAGCCGCAAAAAGCGGCAGCCGGACCGGAATTTCCTAACTCCTGTGCAGGCCTGGTGAAAAACTGGACCCTATGCCTATTAATCGGGCATTGCCAGCCAGCCGGAGCGGAAGGACAGCCAGTCGCTCTGCACCAGCAGGTAAATGCCGAACCAGAGCACCACCGACACCACCGTCGTCACGGCCGCCTTGCACAGCAGCCGCGGCTGCTTCGGCGGCCCCTGCCAGCCGCCCGCGAGGTCCTGGCCCGTGGCCGGCTGCACGCCGATCGGCAGCACGGCGAAGAGCACGGTCCACCAGACCAGGAAAAACACGACGAAGCCGGTGAACCAGCCCATGGTTCAGACCCTCAGCAGGTGAACATCCACCATCGGACGCTTGCGCAGCCGCCGTCCCAGGGCGCGCCGCAGCGCCGTCCGCGCCGCCTCGCGCAGCGGATCGTCGTCCCGCCGCAGGTTGCTGGGCAGGTCGCCCACGGCCCGAGCCAGCTCGGAGGCGATCTGCCCGGGCTCCGCGTCCAGGTGCTCGAACAGGCCCGGGGCGGACACCATCGGCTCCCCCACCACGCGCCCATCCCCGTCCACCGCCAGCGAGGCGACCACCACGCCGTTGAACAGCATGCGCCGCCGTGCCGCGAGGACGCCGCCTTCCAGCGGCAGCAGCCTGTCGCCATCCACCGCCAGGCGGCCGGTCGGCACGGATTCCACCACCGAGGGCCGATTGCCGGACAGGCGCAGCACGTCGCCATCCTCGATCAGGATCGGCTCGGCCCCGGCCTCGCGCGCCAGGGACGCATGCTGCTCCAGGTGACGCCATTCGCCATGCACCGGCACGGAGAAGCGCGGCCGGACCAGCGCGTAGAGCTTGCGCAGTTCGTCCCGTGCGGGGTGGCCGGACACGTGCACCGGACGCTCATCCGCGGTCACCACGCGGCAGCCGGCGCGGCGTAGCTGGTCCTGCACCCGGCTGATCGCCCGCTCATTCCCGGGGATCTGCCGGGAGGAATAGATGACGGTGTCGCCCTCCCCCAGCGAGATCTGCGGATGCGTGTCGGCGGCGATCTTGGACAGGGCGGAACGGGGCTCGCCCTGGCTGCCGGTGCACACGATCACCAACGCGTCGTCGGGCAGGAAGCCGGCCTCCTCCTCCGTCAGGAAGGGCGGCACGTCCTTGAGGTAGCCCGCTTCCCGCGCCGCGGCATCGGCGTTGCGCAGCGAGCGGCCGAACAGCGCCACTTGCCGGTCATTGGCCATCGCCGCTTGCGAAATGGCGTAGAGCCGCGCCACGTTGGTGGCGAAGCAGGTGACGGCGATGCGGCCCTTCAGCTCGCCGAACAGCTCCGTCAGCGCGTCGAGCACCTCGGCCTCGCTGCCGGAATGGCCGTCCACCAGGGCGTTGGTGCTGTCGCAGACCATGGCCAGCACGCCCTCGCGGCCCAGCGCCTCGAAGGCCGCCTCGTCCGTGGGCTGGCCCAGCAGCGGGGTGGGGTCGAGCTTCCAGTCGCCGGTGTGCAGCACCGTCCCGAAGGGCGTCCGCAGCACCAGGGCCTGGGATTCCGGCACCGAGTGCGTCACCCGCAGGAACTGCAGCCCGAAGGGACCCAGCTCGAAGGCGCCGCCCAACGACACGGTGTGCAGCCGCACCTGCTGCAGCAGCCCGGCCTCGCCGAGCTTGCGCCGCAGCACGGCCGAAGCGAAGGGACTGGCATAAATCGGGCAGCGCAGCTGCGGCCACAGGTGCGCCACAGCGCCCAGATGGTCCTCGTGCGCGTGGGTGATCACCAGGGCGAGCAGCTGGTCCTTGCGCTCGGCCAGCCAGGTGGCGTCGGGCACCATAACCTCGGCCTCGGGGCTGTCGGAACCGCCGAAACCGATGCCGCAGTCGACGGCGAGCAGGTCCTCGCCGCAACGGTACACATTCAGGTTGAGGCCGATCTCCCCGGTCCCGCCGAGCGGGATCAGGGCGAGGTCTCCGGAAGTAGCGGGCATGTTTTCTCGATCGTTCGTTGTCGTTCTCAGTCCGGATCCGGCTTGAGCGTGTCAGGGAGGGTCGTGCGGTGAAAGATGGGCGTCGGGTTGCGATCCGCCAACAGCCGCAACCCATCCAGGGTGATGTCGGGGTCGGTATGATCGATGACCATGGTGCCCTCAGTGAACAAGGGCGCCAGGCCACCGGTGGCGATCACTTTGAGGGGACTTCCGTGCTCGGCCCGGATCCGGGCCACCAGCCCCTCGATCAGGCCGACATAGCCCCAGAAGATGCCGGACTGCATGGCGGGCACGGTGTCGCGCCCGATCACCGCCTGCGGCCGGCCGATGCCGATCCGCGGCAGCCGGGCCGCCGCCTTGTGCAGCGCCTCGATCGATAGGCTTACCCCCGGGGCGATCACCCCACCGAGGTAGGCGCCGTCGCCATCCACCACGTCGAAGGTGGTGGCCGTGCCGAAGTCGATCACCACCAGCGGACCGCGGTAGCGCTGGTGCGCCGCCAGGGCGTTCAGCAGCCGGTCGGCCCCGACTTCCATCGGCCGGTCGACCTTGATCTGGTACCCCCAGTCCAAGCCCGACCGAGCCACCAGGGGCTCGCAGTCGAACCATTCCCGCGCCAGGCGGCGCAGGTTGTACAGCGCCGCCGGCACCACCGTGCCGATGGCGCAGCGCGTGATCGCGGCGGGCGATAGGCCGACATGCTGAAACAGCGCCAGCAGCCACACGCCGTACTCGTCGCTGGTGCGGTCGGCCCGCGTCGCGATGCGCCAGCGGCCGCGCCATTCCTGCCCGTCGTGCACGGCGAAGACGACGTTGGTGTTGCCCGCATCCACAGCCAGCAGCATCGCGCGCGCGCTCCGTCCTATCCCAGGATCTCGCCGGCCAGCACGGCGTGCACGCGGCCGCCGCTGGCCAGCAGCAGGCCGCCATCCTCCGACAGGCCCTCGAAGCGCCCGCCCAGCGGCAGCTGCCCCGTACCCGGCTGCGGACGCAGGGTCAGGAGCGTGCCCCGTTCCGGCCCGCGCTCCAGCCAGGCGGCGCGAATGGCGGCGAAGCCGTCCAGCAGCTGCACCCGCCGCCAGCGGCCGAGGGCATCCAGCAGCCGTTCCGCGACCAGTTCCACCGGAGGCGCGGCGATCCCGGCCGCCGCGAGATGCGCGGTGGCGCGGCTGGCGACCGCCGGGGCATGGGTCAGGTTGGCGCCGCAGCCGATCACCAGCCAGCCCTCCTCGCCCTGCGTCCCGGCGTCCAGCAGGATGCCGGCGCATTTCGCGCCGTCCAGCAGCACGTCGTTGGGCCATTTCAGGCGCAGGCGCGGACGCTCCGCGTCCGGCAGGAAGGCCCGCAGCGCGTCCACCAGCGCCACGCCGGCCAGCAGCGACCATTGCGGCAGCAGCCGCAGCGGCGTGCGCGGCCGCAGCAGCACGGAAAGGTGCAGGTTGCCGCTCTCGGATTCCCAGTTCCGGCCCTGGCGGCCGCGCCCGGCGGTTTGCCGCTTCGCCAGCACCGCCAGCCCTTCCGGCTCCCCCGCCGCCGCGAGGGTCAGCAGGAGGTCGGAGGTGCTGGGCAGGCTCTCATGGACCCGCAGGCGCCAAGGATCGGACGTCCCGGACGCCGCGCCGGTCATCCGACCAGGGCCGCCACGGCGGACTGCACCGCCGCCAGCACCGGCGCGGGAAACACGAAGAACAGCACGTTCAGCAGCCCCGAGGCCGCCAGCAGCACCGACACCCCCGCCGGCCGGGCATCCATGCTGCCCTGCGAGGCGTCGAAGTACATCACCTTGACGATGCGCAGGTAGTAGTAGGCCGAGACCACCGAGGTCAGCACGCCCACCACCGCCAGGGTCCAGAAGCCGCCCTGCACCGCGGCCAGGAAGACGTAGAGCTTGCCGAAGAAGCCGGCCAGCGGCGGGATGCCCGCCATGGAGAACATGAAGATCGCCATGGCCAGCGCCATCCCCGGATCGGTCCGTCCGAGGCCGGCGAGGTCGTCCACGCCCTCCACCGAGCGGCCACCGCGCCGCATCGACACCAGCACGGCGAAGACGCCGATGTTCATCACCAGGTAGATGGCGAGGTAGAGCAGCAGCCCGCGCACCCCGGTCTCGGACCCCACGGCGAGGCCCATCAGCGCGTAGCCGACATGGCCGATGGAGGAATAGGCCATCAGCCGCTTGATGTTGCGCTGCCCGATTGCCGCCAGGGAGCCCAGCACCATCGAGGCGATGGAGGCCACCACGATCACCTGCCCCCACTGCGCCGCGAGATCGGCGAAGGGGCCGGCCGCCACCCGCGTCAGCAGCGCCACCGCCGCCACCTTGGGCGCCGAGGCGAAGAAGGCCGTCACCGGGGTCGGCGCGCCCTCGTAAACGTCGGGCGTCCACATGTGGAAGGGCACGGCGGAAATCTTGAAGCACAGGGCGGCGATCACGAAGACCAGCCCCACCACCACGCCGGCGGAAGGCCCGGCCGGATCGGCCAGCGCCTCGGCGATGCGGTCGAAGTTGGTGGAGCCGGAGAAGCCGTAGATCAGGCTCGACCCGTAGAGCAGCATGCCCGAGGCCAGGGCACCCAGCACGAAGTACTTCAGCCCGGCCTCGGCCGAGCGGGCGTTGTCGCGATCGAAGGCGGCCACGACGTAGAGCGACAGCGAGAGCAGCTCCAGGCCCAGGTACAGCGTCATCAGGTCGTTGGCCGCCAGCATCACCAGCATGCCCAGCGTCGCCGTCATCACCAGCAGCGGGAACTCGAAGCGGGCGATGCCCTCCTTGGCGTTCCAGTCCAGGGCCAGCAGCAGCCCGGCCGCGGCGCCCAGCAGCACCAGCACCTTGGTGAAGCGGCTGAAGGCGTCGGACACGTACTGGCCGCCGAAGGCATTGCCGTTGGCCTGCCCCAACACCAGCACGGTGGTGACCAGCAGCGCCCCCATGGCGCCCATGGTAATGGCGAAGCTGGTGTCGCGCTTGGGCAGCACCCCGATCACCAGCAGCGCCAGCACCGAGAGCGCCAGCACCAGTTCCGGCAGGGCGAGGATCCAGTTCATAGCGCGCTCACATCCCGGCCAGGCGAGGAATGGCGAGCGCCGCCTCATGCCGCTGCACGAGGGCGGCCACGCTCGCCTGGAAGAACTGCAGGAAGGAGGACGGGTAGATGCCCATCCACAGGGTCAGCAGGATCAGCGGCGCGAAGGTCGCGTATTCCCGCGGGCTGAGGTCCAGCAGCGCCCGCAGGTCGTCCCGCGTCATGCGGCTGAACACCACGCGCCGGTACAGGTACAGCATGTAGGCGGCGCCCAGGATCATCCCCGTCGCGGCGCCCAGCGCCACCCAGGGGCTGGATCGCCAGGCGCCCGTCAGCACCAGGAACTCGCCGGGAAAGCCCGCCGTGCCCGGCAGCGCCACGGAGCCCATGGTGAACAGCATGAACACCAGCGCGTAGGCCGGCATGATCTTCACCACGCCGCCGTAGCGCGCGATCTCGCGCGTGTGGACGCGGTCGTACAGCACGCCGACGCAGAGGAAGAGCGCCCCCGACACCACGCCGTGGCTGACCATCTGGAAAAGCGCGCCGGACACGCCCTGCTGGTTGAAGGTGAACAGCCCCAGGGTGACGATGCCCATATGCGCCACGGAGGAGTAGGCGATCAGCTTCTTCATGTCCTCCTGCGCGAAGGCCACGAGGCTGGTGTAGATCACCGCCACCACCGACAGGGTGAAGATGAAGGGCGCGAAGTACTGCGAGGCTTCCGGCAGCAGTGGGATGCTCAGCCGGATGAAGCCGTAGGCCCCCATCTTCAGCAGCACGCCGGCCAGGATCACCGAACCCGCGGTCGGCGCTTCCACGTGGGCGTCCGGCAGCCAAGTGTGCACCGGCCACATCGGCACCTTCACCGCGAAGGCGGCGAAGAAGGCCAGGAACATCCACATCTGCGTCTGACGCGGGATGGTCAGCTGCATCAGCGCGGGGATGTCGGCGGAGCCGGCGCGGAACCACAGCGCCAGGATCGCCAGTAGCATCAGCACGGAGCCGAGCAGCGTGTAGAGGAACAGCTTGAACGCCGCGTAGACCCGGCGCTGCCCGCCCCAGACGCCGATGATCAGGAACATCGGGATCAGCACGCCTTCGAAGAAGACGTAGAACAGCACGATGTCCATGGCGCAGAACATGCCGACCATCATGGTCTCGAGCAGCAGGAAGGCGACCATGTATTCCCGCACGCGGTTCTGCACGCTCTCCCACGAGGCCAGGATGCAGATCGGGGTCAGCAGGGTGGAAAGCAGCACGAACAGCACGGAGATGCCGTCGACGCCCATGTGGTAGCCGACGCCGAAGTCCGGTAGCCAGTCCAGCCGCTCCTCGAACTGGAAGCCCGGATTGGCCAGGTCGAAGCGGAACCACAGGATCAGCGACAGCGCCAGCACGATCAGGCTGGTCCACAGCGCCGCCCAGCGGGCGTTGGAGGCCACGGTGGCCTCGTCGCCGCGGACCATCAGGATCACCGCGGCTCCCACCAGCGGCAGGAAGGTCAGCAGCGAGAGCAGCGGGAAGCCGGCCGCGTTCATCGCAGCACTCCCACGAGGAAGATGGACACGAAGAGGACGAGCCCCGCGATCATGATAAAGGCGTAGTTGGCCACCCGGCCGGTCTGGATCCGCACCGCCCCGCGCGACGCGCCGAGCGTCAGCTCCGCGGCGCCGTTGGGCAGGCCGTCGATGATCTGCGCGTCGCCGACCTTCCACAGCCCGCGCGCGATGCGCTGCATCGGGCGGACGAAGATCAGGTCGTACAGCTCGTCGAAGTACCACTTGCGCAGCACGAAGTTGTAGACCGCCGGGATGGCGGCCGCGATGCGCGCCGGAATGGCCGGGAAGAACATGTAGAACAGGTAGGCCATCGCGATGCCGGCCACGCCCAGCACCGACGGTGCCAGCGGCACCCATTCCGGCACCTCGTGCATGGTGTGCATGATGTGGTTGTGCTCGGCGTTCACGATCGAGCCGTTCCAGAACTCCTGCCAATGGTGCCCCACGAACAGCTCGTAGAAGGCGCCGCCCGTGAAGATCGCGCCCAGCGCCAGCACGATCAGCGGGATCAGCATCACCGGCGGGCTCTCGTGCACGTGGTCCATCACGTGCTGCTCCGCCCGCGGCTTGCCGTGGAAGGTCAGGATCATCAGGCGCCAGGAATAGAAGGCCGTCAGGAAAGCGGCGATCAGCCCCAGCACGAAGGCGTAGGTGCCCACCGCGCTGTGCGAAGCGAAGGCGGCCTCCAGGATCGCGTCCTTGGAATAGTAACCGGCGAAGAAGGGGATGCCCGCCAGCGCCAGGTTGCCGATCCACATCACCGCATAGGTCACGGGGATCTTGGTCCAGATCCCGCCCATGCGGCGGATGTCCTGCTCGTCCGACATGGCGTGGATCACCGAGCCGGCGCCCAGGAATAGCAGCGCCTTGAAGAAGGCGTGGGTGAAGAGGTGGAACACCGCCACCTGGTAGGCCCCGACCCCGGCCGCGAAGAACATGTAGCCGAGCTGCGAGCAGGTGGAGAAGGCGATGATCCGCTTGATGTCGGTCTGGGTGCAGCCCACCGTCGCCGCGAAGAAGGCGGTGGAGGCGCCGACCACCGTCACCACGGACAGGGCGAAGGGCGCGTATTCCATCAGCGGCGACATGCGCGCCATCAGGAACACGCCGGCGGTGACCATGGTGGCCGCGTGGATCAGGGCGGAGACCGGGGTCGGCCCCTCCATCGCGTCCGGCAGCCAGGTGTGCAGGCCCAGCTGCGCCGACTTGCCGCAGGCACCCAGGAACAGCAGCACGCCGATCACCTCCAGCACCGGCAGGCCGAAGATGGTCTGGGCGCGGGCTTCCTCGATGGAAGAGAAGATCTCGTCGAAGCCCAGCGCGCCGAAGGTCCAGAAGGTCAGCGCCATGCCCATCATGAAGAACAGGTCGCCGACCCGGTTCACGATGAAGGCCTTCATGGCGGCGCGGTTGGCGCTCTCGCGCTCGTAGTAGTAGCCGATCAGCAGGTAGCTCGCGAGGCCGACGCCCTCCCAGCCGAAGAACAGCTGCACGAGGTTGTCCGCCGTCACCAGCATCAGCATGGCGAAGGTGAACAGCGACAGGTAGGCGAAGAAGCGCGGCCGGCTGGGATCGTGCGCCATGTAGCCTGCGCTGTAGAGGTGGATCAGCGTGGAGATCAGCGTGATCATCCCCACCATCACGGCGGCCAGCGTGTCGTAGCGCAGCGCCCATTCCACGTGCAGGGCGCCGACCTCCATCCAGTCGGCGATCAGCACGGTGGTGGGCTGGGCGTGCAGCGCCGCCTGCCAGAAGGCGGACAGCCCGCAGGCCGCGGCCAGGGCCATGCACAGGATGCTCGCCCACTGCGCGGCCCGGTCGCCGATCCAGCGGCCCAGGAAACCCGCGATGCTGGCGCCCAGCAGCGGGAAGAAGACGGCGCCGACGAACATGCCCCTAGCCCTTCAGGGTGGAGACATCCTCCACCTCGATGCTGCCGCGATTGCGGAAGTAGATGACGAGCACCGCCAAGCCGATCGCGGCCTCGGCGGCCGCGACGGTCAGGATGAACATGGCGAAGACCTGCCCGGTGAGGTCGCCCAGCGCCGAGGAGAAGGCCACCAGGTTGATGTTCACCGAGAGCAGGATCAGCTCCACCGACATCAGGATGACGATGACGTTCTTGCGGTTCAGGAAGATGCCGAACACGCCCAGCACGAAGAGGATGGCTCCCACCGTCAGGTAGTGGCCCAGGCCCACGGTCAGCATCAGTGGTGCCCCCCGCCGCCATGCTCGTGCTCGACCTGCTTCGGCTTCTCCGCTTCCAGCGATAGCGGCCGCAGGATGCCGATCTGGCCCAGGCCAACGCCGGTCGGGATGGACTGCATGGCGACCTTCTCGGCCCGGGCGATCTGGTTGGCGATGTTCTGCCGCCGCGGGTTATGCCGGTCCCGGTGGGTCAGCACGATCGCACCCATCATCGCCACCAGCAGCACCATGCCCGCCGCCTGGAACAGGAAGACGTAGTCCGTGTAGATCAGCTGCCCCAGCGCCCGGGTGTTGGACACGCCTTCCGGCGCCACGTTCAGCCGCAGCCCGGCCGCGTCGGTGCTGAACTCCCAGGCGCCCAGCACCAGCAGCAGTTCCAGGAACAGGATACCGCCCACCACGGCGCCGATCGGGGCGTAGCGCTGGAAGCCCTGGCGCAGCTGGGAAAAGTCCACGTCCAGCATCATCACCACGAACAGGAACAGCACCGCCACTGCGCCCACGTAGACGATCACCAGGATCATCGCCAGGAACTCGGCCCCCGCGATCAGGAACAGCGCCGCGGCGTTGAAGAAGGCCAGGATCAGGAACAGCACGCTGTGGACGGGGTTCCGGCTGGTCACCACCATCACCGCCGAGGCGATCAGCACCGCGGCGAAGGCGTAGAAGGCGAGGGCTGCGATCATCGCACCATCAGGTCCATCTGTGTGGACCCGGACGCATGGGCGCCCGGGTCCAGGTTCAACGGTAGGGCGCGTCGATCCGCAGGCGCTCGGCCAGGAGCGGTTCCCAGCGGTCGCCATTCGCGAGCAGCTTCTCCTTGTTGTAGATCAGCTCCTCCCGGGTCTCGACGGTGAACTCCAGGTTCGGACCCTCGACGATGGCGTCCACCGGGCAGGCTTCCTCGCACAGCCCGCAGTAGATGCACTTCGTCATGTCGATGTCATAGCGCGTGGTGCGGCGCGAGGCGTCCTCGCGCGGCTCCGACTCGATAGTGATGGCCAGGGCCGGGCAGACCGCCTCGCACAGCTTGCAGGCGATGCACCGCTCCTCGCCGTTGGGGTAACGGCGAAGTGCATGCTCGCCCTTGAAGCGCACCGAGAGCGGCTGCCGTTCATACGGGTAGTTCAGGGTGTACTTGCGGCCGAAGAAAGCCTTCAGCGTCAGCCCCAGCCCCTGCACGATCTCCGTGAGCAGGAAGGAGCGCGCCAGCCTGTCGAGCGTTGCCATGTGTACCTATGCCTTTCCGGCACGGGCGGGATACCGCCCCACCCGCGCCACGTCCATACGCGCCCTCACGCGGGCAGCCATCCGAAAACCTTCAGCGCGGCGGCGGTCAGCACCAGCCAGACCAGGCTGAACGGCAGGAACACCTTCCACCCCAGCCGCATCAGCTGGTCGTAGCGGTAGCGGGGGAAGGTCGCGCGCACCCACACGAACACGAAGAGGCAGAGCAGGATCTTGGCGATGAACCAGAGCGGCCCGGGGATCCAGTTCAGCGGCGCCACGTCCATCGGCGGGTACCAGCCACCCAGGAACAGGATGGTGGTCAGCGAGGACATGAGGATCATGTTCGCGTACTCGCCGAGGAAGAACAGCCCGAAGCTCATGGAGCTGTATTCGACGAAGAAGCCCGCCACCAGCTCGCTCTCGCCTTCCGGCAGGTCGAAGGGCGCCCGGTTCGTCTCGGCCAGGGCCGAGATGAAGAAGATGATGAACATCGGGAAGAGCGGGATCGCGAACCACAGGTGCCGCTGCGCCCGCACGATCTCGCTGAGGTTCAGCGAGCCCACGCACATCAGCACCGTGACGATCACGAAGCCGATCGAAACCTCGTAGGACACCATCTGCGCCGCCGAGCGCAGCGCGCCCAGGAAGGCATATTTCGAGTTCGACGCCCAGCCGGCGATGATGATGCCGTATACGCCCAGCGAGGAGATCGCGAACAGGTAGAGCACCCCGACATTGATGTCGGCGATCGCCCAGCCCTCGTTCACCGGGATCACCGCCCAGGCGATCATCGCCAGGATGAAGGTGATCATCGGCGCCAGGATGAACAGCACCCGCGACGAACCCGCCGGGATGATGGTCTCCTTCATCAGCATCTTCAGCGCATCGGCGAAGGGCTGCATCAGGCCGAAAGGGCCCACCACGTTGGGCCCCTTACGGCGCTGCATCGCCGCCATGACCTTGCGCTCGCCGTAGGTCAGGTAGGCCACGGCCACCAGCAGCGGCACCAGCAGCGCCAGGGTCTGCGCCACGGTGACGGACAGGAAGCCGAGCGGGGTCGCGAGAAAGCTTTCCATCGCCCCTACTCCGCCGCCAGCCGGGGCACGGTTTCCTCGCGCCGGACGCGGCTGCACTCCGCCATCACGTCGCTGGCCCGGCTGAGCGAGTCGGTGCGGAAGTAGTCGGTGATCGGCAGCACGAAGCCGCCCTGCCCCACCTCGCCCCGCGCCGCCGGCCCGGTCGCGTTCGGGCAGGCCGGGGCCGCCACCGCGTCCACCCTGCCGAAGACCGGGTTCGCCCGCACCAGCGCCGCCCGGATCGCGTCCCCGTCGTCGTAGGGCAGCGCGTGCCCGAGCAGCGCGGAGGCCGCGCGCAGGATGCGCCAGTCTTCCCGCGCCTCGCCCGGCGGCGCCACGGCGCGGCGGCCGATCTGCACCCGGCCTTCCGTGTTCACGTAGACGCCGTCCTTTTCCAGGTAGGTGCTGCCGGGCAGGATCACGTCCGCCCGCGCCGCCGCCCGGTCACCGTGGTGGCCCTGGTAGATCACGAAGGTGCCGTCGCCGATCAGCGCCGGGTCGAAGCCGTCCGCGTCCAGCAGCCACAGCGCGTCCACCCCGCCGCCCAGCATGCCGCCGAGGTCCTTGCCGCCCGGCCCGGGCAGGAAGCCGAGGTCCAGCGCGCCGACCTGGCCGCCGAACTGGTGCAGCAGGTTGAAGCCGTGCCAGTCCGGGCGCAGCGCGCCCAGCCGGTCGGCCAGCGCCCAGGCCGCGGCCAGCACCGCCGCGCCGTCCGGCCGCGCCAGCGCGCCGCGACCCAGCAGCACCATCGGCCGCTTGGCGCCGCGCAGCGCCGTGGCGAACTCGCCCTCGCCGTCGGTGATGCCGTCCAGGGCGGACAGCGTTTCCCCGAGGTGCTCCGCCTCGTAGGTCAGGTCCAGACCGGCCGGGCCGACATAGGCCACGGCGAGGTCGTTGCTGCCCCAGCGCTTGCGGATGCGCGCGTTCAGCACCGGCGCCTCGACCCGCGGGTTGCTGCCGATGATCACCAGCGCGTCCGCCTGCTCGATGCCGGCGATGGTGCTGTTGAACAGGTAGTAGTCGCGCCGCGAGGCGTCGATCGCGGCGCCGTCCTGGCGGCAGTCCAGGTTGTTGGACCCTAGTGCGTGCATCAGGTCGCGCAGCGCCAGCAGGCTCTCGGCATCCGAGTGGTCGCCGGCCACGGCACCGATCCGCTCGCCCGGCATGCCGCGCAGCTTCGCCGCGATGGCCGCGAAGGCCTCGCCCCAGCTCGCCTGCCGCAGCCGCCCGTCCCGCTTCACCCAGGGCCGGTCCAGCCGCTTGTGCTTCAGCCCGTCATGCGCGAAGCGCGACCGGTCGCCCAGCCACTCCTCGTTCACGTCCTCATGGATGCGCGGCAGGATGCGCAGGATGTCCGGGCCGCGCGCGTCGACGCGGATATTCGCCCCCACCGCGTCCAGCACGTCCACGCTGTCGGTGTTGGTCAGCTCCCAGGGGCGCGACATGAAGGCGTAGGGGCGGCTGGTCAGCGCGCCCACCGGGCAGATGTCGATCAGGTTGCCGGCCAGCTCGGTGGTCAGCGCCTTCTCGACGTAGGTGCCGATCTCCATGCCCTCGCCGCGGCCGGTGGCGCCCAGCTCCGGCACGCCCGCCACTTCCTGCGAGAAGCGGACGCAGCGGCTGCACTGGATGCAGCGGTTCATGATCGTCTTGATCAGCGGCCCGACATACTTGTCCTTCACGGCGCGCTTGTTCTCGTGGAAGCGCGTCACGTCGGAACCGTAGGCGACCGCCTGGTCCTGCAGGTCGCACTCGCCGCCCTGGTCGCAGATCGGACAGTCGAGCGGGTGGTTGATGAGCAGGAACTCCATCACCCCGCGACGGCCGCGTCGGACGGCCTCGCTGTCGGTGATGATCTTCATCCCGTCCATCACCGGGAAGGAGCAGGAGGACACCAGCTTGGGCGCCTTCTCGATCTCCACCAGGCACATGCGGCAGTTGCCGGCGATGCTCAGCCGCTCGTGGTAGCAGAAGCGCGGGATTTCCTTGCCGGCGATCTCGCAGGCCTGCAGCGCGGTGGCGCCGGCCGGGATCTCGATCTCCTGCCCGTCCACCGCGACCTTGATGGTCTTGACGTCGCTCATCGCGCGATCACTCCGCCGCCAGCGGCATGGGAGCGGGCGCAGCGTGCCGCCGCCGGTACTCGGCGATGCGCTCCTCCATGACCGGGCGGAAATGGCGGATCAGCCCCTGCACCGGCCACACGCCGCCATCGGCCAGCGCGCAGATGGTGTGGCCCTCGATCCGCTTGGTCACATCCTCCAGGACGTCGATCTCCTCGATCTCCGCCCGCCCCTCGACCATCCGCTGCATCACGCGGTTCACCCAGCCCATGCCCTCGCGGCAGGGGGTGCACTGGCCGCAGCTCTCGTGCTTGTAGAAGTGCGAGAGGCGCTGGATGGCGCGCACGATGTCGGTGGACTTGTCCATCACGATCACCCCGGCCGAGCCGAGGCCCGACTTGTGTTCGCGCAGCGCGTCGAAATCCATCAGCACGTCGTCGCAGATGTGCTTGGGCAGCAGCGGCGTGGACGAGCCGCCGGGGATCACCGCCAGCAGGTTGTCCCAGCCGCCGCGCACGCCGCCGCAGTAGCGATCGATCAGCTCCCGCAGCGGGATGCTCATCTCCGTCTCGACGTTGCAGGGCTTGTTCACGTGGCCGGAGATGCAGAAGATCTTGGTGCCCTGGTTCTTCGGCCGCCCGAAGGAGCCGAACCAGGACGCGCCGCGGCGCAGGATTTCCGGCACCACGGCGATGGTCTCGACGTTGTTCACCGTGGTGGGGCAGCCGTACAGGCCCATCGCCGCCGGGAAAGGCGGCTTCAGGCGCGGCATGCCCTTCTTGCCTTCCAGCGATTCGATCAGCGCCGTTTCTTCGCCGCAGATATAGGCGCCGGCGCCGCGGTGCAGGAACACGTCGAAGTCGTAGCCGCTGCCGGCCGCGTTCTTGCCGATCAGCCCGGCGTCGTAGGCTTCCTCGATGGCCGCCTGCAGCACCTTGGCTTCGTTGTAGTACTCGCCCCGGATGTAGATGTAGGCGGCGACGGCATTCATGCCGACGCCGGCCAGCAGCGCGCCCTCGATCAGCGTCTGCGGATCGTGGCGGATGATGTCGCGGTCCTTGCAGGTGCCCGGCTCGGACTCGTCCGCGTTGATCACCAGGTAGCTCGGCCGGCCGTCGCTCTGCTTGGGCATGAAGGACCACTTCAGCCCGGTCGGAAAACCGGCGCCGCCGCGGCCGCGCAGCCCGGACTGCTTCACCTCCTCGACGATCCAGTCCCGCCCCTTGGCGATGATCCCGGCCGTCCCGTCCCAGCAGCCGCGCCGCTGCGCGGCGTCCAGGTGCCAGGAATGCAGGCCGTAGAGGTTTTGGAAGATCCGGTCCTTGTCTTCGAGCGCCATGGCCCTCAGTCCTTCACAGCCGTCAGCACCAGCGGTCCGCCCTCGGGCGCGCTGGTCTGCCGGCCGATGGTGGAGCCGATGGGCGGGCGCTCGCCCCGCCGCAGCGACTCGATCAGTTGCACGGTGCGGTCGTAGTCGAGGTCTTCGTAGTAGTCGTCGTCCACCTGCAGGATCGGCGCGTTGACGCAGCCGCCCAGGCACTCGACCTCCGTCAGGGTGAAGAGCCCGTCCGCCGAAGTGTCCCCGTAGCCCTTCAGGTGCCCGGCATCCTTGCAGGCCCGCAGCACGTCGTCCGAGCCGCGCAGCATGCAGGGCGTGGTGCCGCAGACCTGCAGGTGGAAGCGGCCCACCGGCTTGGTGTTGAACATCAGGTAGAAGGTCGCGACCTCGTAGACGCGGATCGGCGCCATGCCGAGCCGCTTGCCGATCACGTCCATCGCCACCCGCGGCACCCAGGCGCTGCCGGTCTGCCGGCCCATCTGCTTCTGCGCCAGGTGCAGCAGCGGGATCACGCCGCTGGCCTGCTTCCCTTCCGGGTAGCGCGCGAGGATCTTGCTGATCTCCGCCTCGCTCTCCGCGTCGAAGGTGAAGGAGGTCGGCTGCTCCCGCGTCTCGGCCTTGCCGATGGCGTGGGTGGCGCCCTCGTGCTGGTGGTCGCTCACCGGTCGATCTCCCCGAACACCACGTCCAGGCTACCGATGATCGCCACCGCGTCCGCCAGCATGTGGCCCTTCGACATCGCCTCGATCGCCTGCAGGTGCGCGTAGCCCGGCGAGCGTATCTTGCAGCGATACGCCTTGTTGGTGCCGTCGGCGACCAGGTAGACGCCGAACTCCCCCTTGGGCGCTTCCACCACCGTGTAGGTCTCGCCCGCCGGCACGTGGTAGCCCTCGGTGTAGAGCTTGAAGTGGTGGATGAGGGATTCCATCGACCGCTTCACGTCGCCCCGCTTGGGCGGGGTGATCTTGTTGTCCTGCACCTTCACCGCGCCAGGTTGCATCTCGTCCAGGCACTGTTTGATGATCTTCACACTTTCCCGCATCTCGGCCATGCGCACGAGGTAGCGGTCGTAGCAGTCGCCGTTGCGGCCCACCGGGATCTCGAACTTCATCCGGTCGTAGACGTCGTAGGGCTGCTGCTTGCGTAGGTCCCAGGCGCAGCCGGAAGCGCGCAGGCAGGGGCCGGAAAAGCCCCAGGCCATTGCCTGCTCGGCCGACATGATGCCGATATCCACCGTGCGCTGCTTGAAGATGCGGTTGCTGGTCAGCAACCCCTCGAGCTCATCGAGAAAGGTCGGCATGTGGTCGGCCCAGGCCCAGATCCGCTCGGCCAAGCCGGCCGGCAGGTCCTTGGCCACGCCGCCAGCGCGGAAGTAGTTCACGTGGTAGTGGCTGCCGCCGACCGCCTCGTAGAACTCCAGCCCCTTGTCGCGCTCCTCGAAGCCCCACAGCGCCGGCGTGATCGCGCCGCAGTCCAGGGCATAGGTCGTGACGTTGAGCAGGTGGTTCAGGATGCGGGTGACCTCGCTGAACATCACCCGGATGTACTGGCCGCGCTCCGGCACCTGGATGCCCAGCAGCCGCTCCTGCGACAGCGCGAAGGCGTGCTCCATGCACATCGGGCTGACGTAGTCCAGCCGGTCGAAATACGGGTTGGCCTGCAGGTAGGTCTTGTGCTCGATCAGCTTCTCGGTGCCGCGATGCAGCAGCCCGATATGCGGATCGGCGCGCTCCACCAGCTCGCCCTTCATCTCCAGGATCAGGCGCAGCACGCCGTGCGCGGCCGGGTGCTGCGGACCGAAGTTGATGGTGTGGCTGTCCACCTCGACCGTGGCCGTGGTGGTGCCGGGATCGGGCCGGTGATCCCCGCCGGAAGCCGAGGGGATGGAACCGGACGCGGCGATGTCGGT
Organism: Roseomonas sp. BN140053; assembly: GCF_047690175.1. Classification (NCBI taxonomy): domain Bacteria; kingdom Pseudomonadati; phylum Pseudomonadota; class Alphaproteobacteria; order Acetobacterales; family Roseomonadaceae; genus Roseomonas; species Roseomonas sp. BN140053. Next base: position 393,212 of record NZ_JBLLEB010000001.1, read on the forward strand.
CGCGAAGCTCATTCTGGTGCCTTCAGGCCGGGCGTCCCGGCGGCTGGCGCCGGCGGCGTCAGCAGGGTGGCCGGCGCTTCGATCCGGTTCAGGTGAACCTTCTCATCGCCCGGCAGGGTGGTCATGCCTTCCCAGGGAGAAAGGAAGTCGAAGTAGCGGAATTCCTGCGTCAGCTTGACGGGCTCGTAGACCACTTCCTTCCGCTCCTCGTCGTACCGCATCTCGACGTAGCCGGTCAGCGGGAAGTCCTTGCGGAGCGGATGTCCTTCGAAGCCGTAGTCGGTGAGCAGGCGGCGCAGGTCGGACTGGCCCTCGAACACGATGCCGTACATGTCCCAGGCCTCGCGCTCGAACCAGGTCGCGGTGGGCCACAGCGCAGACACGCTGGGAACCGGCTGTTCCTCGCCCGTGGTGGTGATCACCCGGACGCGGTGGTTGTGCGTCAGGCTGAGCAGGTTCCACACCACCTCGAAGCGCTCCGGCCGCCCGGGCCAGTCGACGCCGCACAGGTCCATGCACTGCTCGAAGGCGAAGCGCGGGTCGTCGCGCAGCACCAGCATCACCGGCAGCACGGCGTCGCGCCGGACGGAGAGCACCAGCTCGCCCAGCCGCGTCACGCGCGCTTCCAGCACGGCCGCGCGCGGCAGGGCCGCCACGATCGCCTGGCCCAGCGCGGCCGCGGCCTGCGCCACCGGCGTTTCCACCCCGTCGGGCGTGTTCGCGTCAGCCACGGAGAATGGTCCCCGTGCGGCGAATTTTCTTCTGCAGCTGCAGGATCCCGTAGACCAGCGCCTCGGCCGTCGGCGGGCAGCCCGGCACGTAGACGTCCACCGGCACGATCCGGTCGCAGCCCCGCACCACGCTGTAGGAATAATGGTAGTAGCCGCCGCCATTGGCGCAGGAGCCCATGGAGATCACCCAGCGCGGCTCGGCCATCTGGTCGTAGACCTTGCGCAGGGCCGGCGCCATCTTGTTGGTCAGCGTGCCCGCCACGATCATCACATCCGACTGCCGGGGCGACCCGCGCGGGATCACGCCGAAGCGGTCGAGGTCGTAGCGCGCCATGTAGGCGTGGATCATCGGCACGGCGCAGCAGGCCAGGCCGAAGGTCATCGGCCACAGGCTGCCGGTGCGGGCCCAGTTGACCACCTTGTCCAGGTTGGCCACCACGAAGCCCTTTTCCTCGACCTCGCCGGTGATGCCTTTGATCACGGCGTCCTGCTCATGCCCGGGAGGCAGCGCCTCCTTGTTCCAGGCGATCGCTTGGTCCGTCATGCAACTCTCCTGCGTGCGAAACCGCACGGCGAAATCAGTCCCAGTCCAGGGCGCCCTTGCGCCACTCGTAGATGAACCCGACGGTCAGCACGCCCAGGAAGCCCATCATCGAGAAGAAGCCGACCCAGCCGATGCTGCCCAGCGACACCGCCCAGGGGAACAGGAAGGCGACTTCCAGGTCGAAGATGATGAACAGGATGGCCACGAGGTAGAAGCGCACGTCGAAGCGCCGCCGCGTGTCGTCGAAAGGCTCGAATCCGCACTCGTAGGCCGACAGCTTCTCCGGATTCGGTTTCTGCTTGGCTGCGAGCACGGAGCCCCCCACCATGGCGATCGAGATCGCCGCGGCGATCGCCAGGAACACCAGGATGGGAAAGTAATTCGCGAGTAGCGGCTGGTTCATCGCTCAGGTCCATCGCCTGCGGCAGCGCGGGTCATCCCGCAGCGCAGCGCGGCGGAACATACTGCGACCGGTTTCCCGCCGCCATACCATGTAATGAAGATCGTGCCGGACCCAAGGTCTTGAAAACACGAAGGCCGACGGCAATGCCGTCGGCTTCGTGAAAACGTCGTGGCGCGAGTGACGGGGCTCGAACCCGCGACCTCCGGCGTGACAGGCCGGCGCTCTAACCAACTGAGCTACACCCGCTCGCGACGTGAGCCGGGGGATACGGGGAGGCGCGGCCAGTGTCAAGCGGGCCCCGTCGGGGAAGGGAGTGGTGGGCGCTGACGGGATCGAACCGCCGACATCCTCGGTGTAAACGAGGCGCTCTACCGCTGAGCTAAGCGCCCTCCCCGGCACCGCGATCATGCCCGCGGATGCCGGAAAGCAGAAGGGCCGGCGATGCACATCGCCGGCCCTTCCCGAAATCACTGACTGGATCGCCGCAGGATCAGTTCACCGAGTCCTTCAGCCCCTTGCCGGGCTTGAAGCGGACGCTGGTGGAAGCCTCGATCTTGATCTCCTCGCCGGTCCGGGGATTGCGGCCGGTCCCGGCCTTGCGCGTGGACAGGGAAAAGGTGCCGAAGCCCACCAGACGGACCTCCTGCTTCTCCTTGAGCGCGTTCTGGATCGCCTGGAACATCGCGTCCACAACCTCGTTGGCCTTGGCCCGGGGCAGGTCGGCCGTTTCGGCCACCACGCCCACGAGATCCTGCTTGTTCACGTCCTCGATCCCCTCGGATATCCGCTCAGTGGGGATGGCAACGGATTCCAGCCCTTCCCCGGTCGATCGACACTAGGCAAGCGGCTTTCGGGGCGTCAACGGCGGGCCGCCGGGGCGTTCGTCCCGGCGGGTCGGATTTCTCCGGTCCGGGGCGGCCACGACACGGTGGCCGCCCCTGTTGGGCAGGACCTTAGTGCGGCAGGCTGGGCGTCGCCGGCGCGCCGGCCGCGGGCTTGGCCGGCGGCGCTTCCTCCACCTCTTCCCACTCGATGGCTTCCGGCTTCCGTACTAGGGCCTGGGCAATCACCTCGTCCACATGGGCGACGGGGATAATCTTCAGGAACTTGCGCACGGAGTCGGGGATCTCGGCGAGATCCTTCTCGTTGTCCTTGGGGATGAAGACGGTGGTGACCCCCGCCCGCATCGCCGCCAGCAGCTTCTCCTTCAACCCGCCGATCGGCAGCACCCGGCCGCGCAGCGTGATCTCGCCGGTCATCGCCACGTCCTTGCGGACCGCGATCCCCGTCATGATCGACACCATGGCGGTGGCCATGGCGATGCCCGCGCTCGGACCGTCCTTCGGGGTCGCCCCTTCCGGCACGTGGATGTGGATGTCGCGCTTCTCCAGGATGTTCGGCTTGATGCCGAACTGGATGGAGCGGCTGCGAATGTAGCTCAGCGCCGCGGAGACGCTTTCCTGCATCACGTCGCCCAGCTTGCCCGTGTGCTTCACCGCGCCCTTGCCCGGCAGCAGCACCGCCTCGATGGTCAGGATCTCCCCGCCCACCTCGGTCCAGGCCAGGCCGGTGACGGCACCCACCTGGTCGTCCAGCTCCGCCTCGCCGTAGCGGAACTTCCGCACGCCAGCATACTTCTCCAGGTTCTTGCGGGTGATCGCGACCTTCTTTGCCTTGCCCGTGACGATCTCGCGCACGACCTTGCGCGCCAGCCCGCCGAGCTCGCGCTCGTAGGAGCGCACGCCGGCCTCTCTCGTATAATAGCGGGCGAGATCGAGCAGCGCCTCGTCGGTCACGCTCCACTCGCCGGCCTTGAGGCCGTTGGCCTCGGTGACCTTGGAGAACAGGTGCCGCTTGGCGATCTGGATCTTCTCATCCTCGGTGTAGCCGGGGATGCGGATGATCTCCATGCGGTCCAGCAGCGGCTGGGGCATCTTCAGCGAGTTGGCGGTCGTGATGAACATCACGTCCGACAGGTCGTAATCCACCTCCAGGTAATGGTCGGCAAAGGTCGAGTTCTGCTCGGGGTCCAGCACCTCCAGAAGCGCGGAGGACGGGTCGCCGCGCCAGTCGGCGCCGAGCTTGTCGATCTCGTCCAGCAGGAAGAGCGGATTGGAGGTCTTCGCCTTCTTCATGCCCTGGATGACCTTGCCCGGCATGGAGCCGATATAGGTCCGCCGGTGACCGCGCACCTCCGACTCGTCGCGCACGCCGCCCAGCGACATCCGCACGAAGTTCCGGTTGGTGGCCTTGGCGATGGACTTGCCGAGGCTGGTCTTGCCCACGCCCGGCGGCCCGACGAGGCACAGGATCGGACCCTTAAGCTTCTGGGAGCGCGACTGCACCGCCAGGTACTCCAGGATGCGCTCCTTGACCTTCTCCAGCCCGTAATGGTCGGCGTCCAGCACGCCCTCGGCCGCATTCAGGTCGTGCTTGACCTTGGTGCGCTTCTTCCAGGGCACCGAGAGCATCCAGTCGAGGTAGTTCCGCACCACCGTGGCCTCGGCGCTCATCGGCGACATGGTCTTGAGCTTCTTCAGCTCGCCCATCGCCTTCTCGCGCGCCTCGGCCGTGAACTTGGTGGCCTTGATCTTGGCCTCCAGCTCAGCGGTCTCGTCCTTGCCTTCCTCGCCCTCGCCCAGCTCCTTCTGGATCGCCTTGAGCTGTTCGTTCAGGTAGTACTCGCGCTGCGTCTTCTCCATCTGCCGCTTGACGCGGTTGCGGATGCGCTTCTCCACCTGCAGCACGCCGATCTCGCTCTCCATATGCGCGAAGACGCGCTCCAGGCGGGCGGCGACCGAGGTCGTGTCGAGCAGCTCCTGCTTCTCGGCGATCTTGAGGTTCAGGTGGCTGGCGACCGTGTCGGCGAGCTTGGCCGTGTCCTCGATCTGGTTGATCGAGACCAGCACCTCCGGCGCGATCTTCTTGTTCAGCTTGATATAGGCCTCGAACTGGGTGACCACGGAGCGCGCCAGCGCCTCGGTCTCCTTGTTCGCGGGCGCGGAGCCTTCCTCGACTCCCTCGGCATAGGCCTCGAAGTGGTTGGCGGTTTCCTTCCAGCCCACGACCTTGGCGCGCCGGCCGCCCTCCACCAGCACCTTCACGGTGCCGTCGGGCAGCTTCAGCAGCTGCAGCACCGTGGACACGGTGCCGATCTCGTACAGGTCGGACTCCGCGGGGTCGTCCTGCGCGGCGTTGCGCTGGGCCAGCAGCAAAATCTGCTTGTCGTCGCGCATCACCGCTTCCAGGGCCCGGACGGATTTCTCGCGGCCGACGAAGAGCGGGACGATCATGTGGGGGAAAACAACGATGTCCCGGAGCGGCAGTACGGGAAGCAGTTCGCCGCGGATGGTTTCCGTCATGGGACCTCACAGAGGACAGTCGGCGCGAGAAGCCGCCCGGATTCGGCACGGCCCCGGCGCCACGGGGTTCTCAAGCAAATGGTGCGCCGCAACCGCCCCGGCAAGCGCCGAGCCCTTCCGCAGGGCATACGCGCCGGCCGGGGCAGCGGATGCGGGGTGTCAGGCGGAAGTCTGCTCCGCCGGGCGCTCGCCGTAGATGAACAGCGGGGTGCCGCGGCCCTCCGCGACCTCCTTGTTCACCACCACCTCGTCGACCTCATCCAGGCCGGGCAGCTCGAACATGGTGCCGAGCAGGATGCCCTCCATGATGGAGCGCAGCCCGCGGGCGCCGGTCTTGCGCTGGATGGCCCGGGTGGCGACCGAACGCAGCGCGTCCTCGGTGAAGGTGAGCTTGGTCGCCTCCATCTCGAACAGCCGCTGGTACTGCTTCAGCAGGGCGTTCTTGGGCTTGGTCAGGATCTCGATCAGCGCCTTCTCGTCGAGGTCCTCCAGCGTGGCGATCACCGGCAGGCGGCCGATGAACTCCGGGATCAGCCCGAACTTCAGCAGGTCCTCCGGCTCCACCTCGCGCAGGATGGCCCCGGCCCGGCGCTCGTCGGGGCCGCGGACTTCGGCGCCGAAGCCGATGCCCGAGCCCTTGCCCTTGGCGGCGATGATCTTCTCCAGCCCGGCGAAGGCGCCACCGACGATGAAGAGGATGTTGGAAGTGTCGACCTGCAGGAATTCCTGCTGCGGGTGCTTGCGGCCGCCCTGGGGCGGCACGGAGGCCACCGTGCCCTCCATGATCTTCAGCAGCGCCTGCTGGACGCCCTCGCCCGACACGTCGCGGGTGATCGAGGGGTTGTCCGACTTGCGGCTGATCTTGTCGACCTCGTCGATGTAGACGATGCCGCGCTGCGCCCGCTCTACGTTGTAGTCCGCCGCCTGCAGCAGCTTGAGGATGATGTTCTCCACATCCTCGCCGACGTATCCCGCCTCGGTCAGCGTAGTGGCGTCGGCCATGGTGAAGGGCACGTCGAGGATTCGCGCCAGCGTCTGGGCGAGCAGCGTCTTGCCCGAGCCGGTGGGCCCGACCAGCATGATGTTGCTCTTGGCGATCTCGACCTCGCCGTTCTTGGCCCCCGCCGCCAACCGCTTGTAGTGGTTGTGCACCGCCACGGAGAGCACCTTCTTGGCGTGCTCCTGCCCGATGACGTAATCGTCGAGGACCTTGCAGATCTCCTTGGGCGTCGGCACCCCGTCGCGGGACTTCACGAGGTGCGTCTTGTGCTCCTCGCGGATGATGTCCATGCACAACTCGACGCATTCATCGCAGATGAACACCGTCGGGCCGGCGATGAGCTTGCGCACCTCGTGCTGCGACTTGCCGCAGAAGGAGCAATACAGGGTGTTCTTGGAATCGCCGGACTTGCTCATGCTCGCTCCTGGCCCCCGGGGCGCTCCACCCGACGATGGGCGCCGAGGGCATCGGGAATGCTAGACCCCCCACCTCCGGGGGAAAAGGCCGGGCCGCCCCGGCATCCGCAGGGATACCGGGGCGACCGGGTTCAGACGGCCTTGGTGGGCTCGCCGGGGGTGGCGCCAGAGGGCAGCTTCTCGACCACCTGGTCGATCAGCCCGAAGCCCAGCGCTTCCTCGGCAGACATATAGGTGTCGCGCTCCAGCTTCGCCTCGATCGCCTCGATGGGCTGACCGGTGTGCTTCACATAGATCTCGTTCAGCCGCTTGCGCAGGCTGAGGATCTCGCGCGCCTGGATCTCGATGTCCGTCGCCTGGCCCTGCGCGCCGCCCGAGGGCTGGTGCACCATGATCCGGCTGTTGGGCAGGGCGAAGCGCTTGCCCTTCTCGCCGGCGGTCAGCAGCAGGGAGCCCATGGAGGCCGCCATGCCCAGGCACACCGTGCTCACGGGCGCCCGGATGTACTGCATGGTGTCGTACATCGCGAGGCCGGAGGACACGACGCCGCCGGGCGAGTTGATGTAGAACGAGATGTCCTTGTTGGGATTCTCGCTCTCCAGGAACAGCAGCTGGGCGCAGATCAGGGACGAGACCTGGTCGAAGACCTGGCCCGTCAGGAAGATGATGCGCTCCTTCAGGAGGCGTGAGTAGATGTCGAAGGAACGCTCCCCGCGGGCGGTCTGCTCGATGACCATCGGCACGAGGGTGTTGTTGTAGACTTCGACCGGGTCGCGTTCACGAAACATGCGGATATCCTTTCGCCACCGGGTCCCGGGACTGGCAGGCGGCGGTCCGGCGACAAGGCCCCTGCCCCGCCCCGACCCGGCCCCCAAGGTCCGTGCCACCCCTGATTGAAACACAGGTTCGGTGAACGAAAGATGCGGCAGGCCGGTCCGCCCCGACGCGTCCCGCGCCTCGGCCGCACAAAGATGGCGCGCCCGGCCGCCCTATGGAAGGGGCCGGGCGCGCATTCGCGTCAGGCAGCCGCCTGCAGCTCCTCGAAGGGCACCACGCGGTCGGTGACCTTGGCCAGCTCCAGCATGAAGTCGACCACCTTTTCCTCGAACAGCGGCGCCCGGAGATTCTCGATGGCCTGCGGGTTCTTCTGGAAGAACTCCAGCACCCGCTTCTCCTGGCCGGGATAGCGGCCGGCCTCGGCCCGCATCGCCCGGGCCAGCTCGTCCTGCCCGACCTGGACCCCGTTGGTCCGCCCGATCTCGGACACCAGCAGGCCGAGGCGGATCCGGCGCTCGGCGATCTTGCGGTATTCCTCCCGCAGGGTCGCCTCGTCCTTGCCCTGGTCGTCCTCGTCCAGCTTGCCGGCCTTCATGTCGGCCTCGACGCGCTGCCAGATCTGGTTGAACTCGCTCTCCACCATGCTCTCGGGCACGGGGAAATCGGCCTTGTCGGCCAGGGCGTCCAGCAGCTGCCGCTTCACCCGCAGGCGGGACGCCTGGTCGTACTCGCGCTGGATCACCTCGCGCAGCTGGGTGCGCAGGGCGTCGATGCCGTCCTCCACGCCCAGGCTCTTGGCGAACTCGTCGTTCAGCTCGGGCCTGGCGGGCTTCTTCAGCGCCTTGGCGGTGATCTCGAACACCGCTGGGCGGCCGGCCAGCTCGGCGGCCTGGTATTCGGCGGGGAAGGTCACCTCGACGTGGCGGGTTTCGCCGACCTTGATCCCCTCCAGCCCCTCGGCGAAGCCGGGGATGAAGTTGCCGCCGCCGATCTCGACGGGCATGTCGGTGCCGGAACCGCCCTCGAAGGCTTCCAACTCACCCTCGGGCTGGTCCTTGGGCCGGGCGCGGCCGACGAAGTCGCACACCACCACGTCGCCGGTCTGGGCCGGGCGGTCCTCGGTGATGTCCTCCAGCTGGGCGTTGCGGCTGGCGATGCCGGCCAGCGCCTTGTCCACCTCCTCGTCGGAGGGTTCGGCCCGCAAGCGCTCGATCTCGATCGCACCGAACTCGGGCATCGGGATCTCCGGCAGCACCTCCAGGTCGACCCGGAAGCTCAGGTCCTTGCCGTCGCCGAAGTCCTGCAGCTCGATCTTGGGCTGCTGCGCCGGCTTCAGGCCGCGGTCGGCGACGATCTTCTGGGTGGCGCCGTTGACCTGCTCTTCCAGGACCTCGCTCATCACCGAGGCGCCGTAGCGGCCCTTGACCACCGCCATCGGCACCTTGCCCGGCCGGAAGCCGGGGATGCGCAGCTCCTTGGCGATCTGGCCCAGCCGCTTGTCGCGCGCCGCGTCCACCTCGGCCGCCCCAACCACAACGTCGAAGGCGCGCTTCAGCCCCTCCGTCGCGACCTCGGTCACCTGCATGTCGTTCAATCCCAGTCCCTGGAAGCCAAAGCGTCGTGGAGCGCGTCGCTGGTGCGGGCGGAGGGACTCGAACCCCCAAGGCTCTCGCCACCGGAACCTAAATCCGGCGTGTCTACCAATTCCACCACGCCCGCGCGGCCGCGTCGAAGGGTGGGCGTGTAACCCAGGACCGCCGCCTTTCCAAGCGCCGCCCGCCCCCCGCCGCCGCGGCACCCTCCTCGGCCGCCCGCCGCCGGGCGGCAGTGCTGAGCCGCCCGCGGCCGGGCGGCGCCGCTCAGCCCCGGATGGCCGGCTTGCGGAAGGCGTAGAGCATGGAAAGGTTGTTCAGCGGGTCCTGGGTGAAGGAGCGGGTGTTTTCCCGCACGTCCATCGGCTTGCAGCCGCAATGCTCGGCCAGGGCGAAGACTTCCCGCTGCGGCATGCAGTGCATCTCCAGCCCGGCGCCGGGCTGCCCGAGATACTCCGCCACGGTGAAGCGGTAGTCCTTCATGTGGGCGGGCAGCTGGAACACGGCCACGCCGCCGGGGCTCAGCTGTTCCAGCGCCGCTTCCAGGATGGCGTGGATCACCGGCGGCGGGTTGTGCTGCAGCGTCAGCACCGAGAAGAACAGGTCGAAGCTGCCCCGCGGGATCAGCGCCTCGGGCGTGACGTGGTGGTAGCGCAGGTTGGTCAGCCCCTGCTCGCCCAGGTACTGCTCGGCCACGTCCAGATGCGGCCGCGACAGGTCGCAGGTCGTCACCTCGCCGAAGCTGCGGGCCAGGTGCAGCGTCACCCGCCCCGCCCCGCAGCCGTATTCCACCACCCGCGGCAGGTCGGCCGGCGCCAGCCCGATCCGCGCCAGCACCCCGCGCAGGGTGGTCAGGTCGTCCTTGCCGGTGGCGTAGAAGGTGCCGCGCTCGGCCTCGATCCGCTCCGGCCGGAAGCGGTCCACGGTGAGGATGGACCAGTGCGGCGCTTCCTCCCCCAGCCTGGTGCGGAAGGCCGCGACCCGCGCCATCATGCGCTCCAGGTCCGGCCGCGCGGCCAGCACCTCCACCGCCAGGGGCGGCGCGTCCAGCGGCAAGGTCTGCGCGATCACCGGCGGAGGCAGCACGGGAGGAAGGTCCTCCATCCTCCTGAATTCATCGGAATTCAGGAAAACCCGGCGAAGCTGCGACAGCTCCTCGAAGTCCTTGGCCAGCGACTCCGGCAGGGCCTCGTTCTCGGGCTCGCGTCCCAGGATCAGCCGGTAGGCGGCTCGCACGTCGTCGGGGGTGACCATCTCAGCTCTCCAGCAACACCCCGCCGCTCGGGCCGGCGCCCGGGGTGTCGGTTGCCGCGCTTCCGCCGGCCGGCGGCGGTTTCGCGCCCGCGGGAAGCGAGAGCACGCTTCCCGGCTTCGCTCAACCGGCCTGGGCCAGCCGCCGCAGCGCCGGCGTCGCCGCCCGCCGGCCCTCGCCGACGTAGGCCTCGTGGTGCTCCTCGATGCGTGCCGGGTCGTAGAGGTAATTGACCATGAAGCCCAGGCTCTCGCGGATACCCTTGTCCGACACGTCGCCGCGCCAGTTCAGCCGCTCGATCCGCGCCCCGTTGGACAGGTGGAAATGCGCCACCGGGTCCTTGGCCCGCTTCCCGTCGGCGGAAGCCTCGGTGATCAGGTAGCGGGCGCAGAGCCGGGCCAGCGGCGCCTCCGCCGCCCGGGCGAGCGGGTCGGCCAGCGGGTTGCGCTGCCCGAGCAGCGCGGTGAAGGCGGCAAAGGCGTCCGGCGTCCCCGGCAGCGCCGCCACCAGGGTTTCCGCCTCGTCCTCCGTCAGCAGGTCGCTGCCCTGCTCCGCCACCGCCTTGTCCAGCCACTTGCGATAACCTGGGATAGGAGAAAGCGTCGAGAAGTTACTGATATTGTGGAATTCATCCTGAAGCAGCGCGACCACGCGCTTGATCAGGAAGTTGCCGAAGGAGATGCCGTCCAGCCCGCGCTGGCAGTTGTTGATGGAGTAGAAGATCGCGGTGTCGGCCTTGAGCGGGTCGAGCACCGGCGCCTTCTCGTCCAGCAGGTCCTGCACGGACCCCGCCAGCCCCTTCACCAGCGCCACCTCCACGAAGATCAGCGGCTCGTCCGGCATGCGAGGGTGGAAGAAGGCGTAGCAGCGACGGTCTGAATCCAAACGATTCTTCAGGTCCCGCCAGGTGCGGATGCGGTGCACGGCCTCGTAGCCCACCAGCTTCTCCAGCAGCGAGGCCGGGCTGCTCCAGTCGATGCGGCGTAGCTCCAGGAAGCCCAGGTCGAACCAGGAGGCCAGCAGCGATCGCAGGTCCGCATCCAGCGCCCGCAGCAGCGCGTCTTCCCGGCTGTGGCGCAGCAGGTCGGCCCGCAGATCCACCAGCAGCTTCACCCCGTCCGGGATGGTGGCGAACTGCGACAGCAGCCGGATCCGCGGCGGCTCCAGCGAGCGGCGCAGGGCGGCCTTGGCCACGGCGCGCTCCGCCGGGCTGTCCGCATCGTTCACCCGCCGCATCGCCGCCTGCACCACTTCCAGGTCGGAATCGAATTGCGCCAGGGTGCGGAGGAACTCCAGCCGCTCCTCCGGGCTGCGGGCCAGGTATTCCTGCGCCAGCCCGGCGGCGCGGGATCGGGCGGACACTTCGCCGCCTCGGGCGCTCAGGCAGGCCCGCATCCGTTCGGCCAGGTCCGGCCCGTCCTCCCGCGACACGGTGGAGGCCATGTCCCGCCAAAGGCCGGAGACGCGTTTCCACGCCCGGTCCAGGAAGCCGATTTCCGGAGCGTTGAGATCGAGGGGCGGTGCACTGCCTGACATGACCGGAAACATATCGTGAGCCCCGCCGGATCGCTAGCTCTTCTCGAACAACCCCGCGAGAACCCCCGGCAGCCGGTCGATCAGGTCCTCCGCGATCAGGCCCGGCGCCGGCGAGGCCGCCGCCCCGTGCACCCAGACCCCGGCCGCGGCGGCCTCGAAGGGCGGCATGCCCTGCGCCAGCAGCGCGGCGATGCTGCCCGCCAGCACGTCGCCGGTTCCCGCCGTGGCCAGGGTCGGCGGCGCGTTGCCGTTGATCGCCACCCGCCCGTCCGGGGCGGCGATCACCGTGTCGCTGCCCTTCAGCACCACGGCCGCGCCACACAGCGCCGCCGCCCGCCGCGCCGCGGCCGGCCGGTCGGGTCCGGGCGCCCCGAAGACCCGGGCGAACTCGCCGGCGTGGGGCGTCAGCACGGCCGCGCCGCGCAGGCGCTCCGGCTGCCCGGCGCACACCGTCAGGGCGCCGGCATCCACCACCGCCGGGGCCCCGGCCGCCAGCACGGCGTCCAGCAGCCGGGCCGTGCGCTCGTCCGGCGGCAGTCCCGGGCCCAGGGCCCAGCTGCGCGCCCTGCCCCCGTCCAGGATGGCCTCGGCCGGCGGGTCGGCGACGATCTGGCCGGGCTCCACCGCGCCGCGCAGCAGGAAGGCGGCCCCGGCCGAGGTCGCGGCCAGGGTCACCATGCCCGCCCCGGCCCGCCGCGCCGCCGCCGCCGCCAGCCGGGCCGCGCCGGGCATCCGGCTGCCGGCGGCCACCACCACGTGGCCGCGGGCGTGCTTGTGGGTGTCGGCCGCCGGATGCGGCAGGCGCCACAGCGCGGGCCCGTTGCTGAAGCTGCGCGCCTCCGCCTGGCCGAGGACGCCCGCCACCACCGCCTCCGGCAGCCCGAGATCCGCGAGTTCCAGCCGCCCGCACAGGTCGCGGCCGGGCAGCAGCAGGTGGCCGGGCTTGCGGCGCACGAAGGTCACGGTGACCGCCGCCGGGCGCACGAAGCCCAGCGGCGCGCCCGTGCCGCCGTCCAGGCCGCTGGGCATGTCCACCGCCAGCACGGGCGCCCGGATCGCCCGCAGCACGGCCGCGACCTCCTCCGACAGCGGGCGGGACAGGCCGGCGCCGAACAGCGCGTCGATCACCAGCTCGGCCCGTTCCGCCACCTCGGCACATAGCGGCAGCAGCGGCCCGCGCCAGCGCGCCACCGCCTGCCCGGCGGCGCCGGAGGGATCGGCGACCGGCAGCGCGGCCACCGACACCGGCCAGCCGGCCTCCGCTAGCAGCCGCGCCGCCACCCAGCCATCGCCGCCATTGTTGCCCGGCCCGGCCAGCACCAGCGTCCGCCGCGGCCGCCAGTGCCGCATGGCCGACCGCGCCACCGCGCGACCCGCGGCCTGCATCAGCCCGGCCAGGGGAAAACCCGCTGCCACGGCGGCCGCGTCCACCGCGGCCATCTGCGCGGGCGTTAGCAGTTCCGCCGGCCAGGCGGCGGAACCGCGGACCGGGGCCGGCCGCCCGCCCCGGTCCGCAGTGCCGGCCCCGCGCCGGGTCGCCGCGGCGGGCGTCACCGGGCCGTTTCGGGCGGAGGAGGAGTGCGTCACGCCCGCGAGCCTAGAGGCTGTCCCGCATCGGCGTCCAACCATCCGCTGGTCCCCGGCCGGGATCGCCGCGGCGGCGGCCCGGGCCGGACAGGGACCAGGGCGCCACCGTCGGGCGGCCACGGCGCCGGATGTGTCAGAAAACGCGGAATCTGCCACGGCCTTCGCCGAGCTTGACCACCAAGATCCGGTTATTGTAGGATTTTATTCTGAAAAGCACTCCGTCACGGCGGCTCCCGGTAAGGAAGTAAGGTCGTAAGGAAGTAAGGCGAGGCGCTGGCCTGGAACCGCGGGCGCCCGGCCCTGCGCGACGAGCCACATTGTCCGCACCGCCGCCTTTGCGCCATGGTGCCGCACGATCGACGCGGGCACCGCGTCGCGGCCAGGGAGCGGCGAGCGCATGGACGATCTGCACGGGCTGGACGGGTTGTTGCCGCCGCCGCTGGGACGGCGGGGCGTGATCATGACCTCGCTGGTGGCCGGCTTCACCCTGGCCACCGCGCGCGGCGAGGCGGCGCCGATCAAGACGGACAATGTCGGCCTCGATGCCGGCGAAATCTCCATCCCCACCACGGACGGCCGCATCCCCGCCTACGTCGCCGCCCCCGTGGGCGCCGGGCGTTTCCCCACGGTGGTGGTGATCGAGGAGATCTTCGGCGTCCACGAATACATCAAGGACACCTGCCGCCGCCTGGCCAAGGCCGGCTACCTCGCCATCGCGCCGGAGCTCTACGCGCGGCTGGGCGACCTTTCGACCATGACGGACGCGGCGCAGATCGTGCGCGACGTGATCAGCAAGGCGCCCGACGCCCAGGTGCTGTCGGACCTCGACTCCGCTGCCAGCTGGGCCACCACGGAAGGCAAGGGCGACCCGGGGCGCATCGCGGTCACCGGCTTCTGCCGCGGCGGCCGCAACACCTGGCTCTACGCCGCGAGTTCGGACAAGCCCAAAGCGGCGGTCGCCTGGTACGGCCCGGTGGGCGGCACGCCCAGCGCCATCCAGCCGCGCAACGCCGCCGACGTGGCGGCGGAGCTGCGCTGCCCGCTGCTGGGCCTCTACGGCGGCGCCGACACCGGCATCCCCGTGGACCAGGTCCGGGCGGCGGAAGCCGCGGCCCGGCAGGCCGGCAAGACGGTGGAGATCGTGGTCTACCCGGACGCCCCGCACGGCTTCCACGCCGACTACCGCCCCAGCTTCCGCCAGGAACCGGCGGAGGATGGCTGGAAGCGGATGCTGGACTGGTTCCGCCGCAACGGCGTGGCCTGACGGCGGCCGCGGCGCCGTGTGGCGCCGCGACCGGCAACCCCGGCCCACCTGGGCCGGGCTCCTCGCAGCACGGGAAGGGGCGCCGTCATGGCCTTCGTGATCGCGGTGGCGAGCCGCAAGGGCGGCGCCGGCAAGTCCACGGTGGTGGCCAACCTGGCCACCGCCCTGCGCGCCGCCGGAACCCGGGTGGCGCTGCTCGACGTCGATCCGCAGGGCACGCTGACGCGCTGGGCGCAGGTCCGGCCCGCCACCGTGCCGGAGATCGGCTTCGAGGCCGCGGCCGGCTGGCGCGTGCCGCAATCGGTGGACCGGCACCGGCGCGAGGACGGCTTCGTGATCCTCGACACCCCGCCGCACGCGGACAACGACGCCAAGCTGGCGATCCGCACCGCCGACCTCGTGGTGATCCCGCTGCAGCCCTCCATGCCCGACCTGTGGGCGATCGACGGCACGCTGGCCATCGCGGCGGCCGAGAAGAAGCCGGTGGCGCTGATGCTGAACCGCGTCCCGGCCCAGGGCCGCCTGCGCGACGAGGTGGCGGCCGCGGTGGCGGAGCGCGACCTGCCGCTGCTGGCGGGCGCCTTCGGCAACCGCACCGCCTTCGCCAGCGCCTTCGGCCACGGGCTGGGCGTGGTGGAACAGGCGCCGCGCAGCCCCGCCGCGGACGAGGCCCGCGCCCTGGCGGAAGCCATCCGGCGCGAAGCCGCGGGCTGAACCCCGCCGGCAACGCGGGTCCGGCCACCGGGCGAACCCGCCACCACGGCGAAACGTCCGGCCTGGGCCGCGGCGGAGCCAAGCGCCTCAGCGGGACGCGGGCCCGGCCGGGGGTCGGCGTCCCGCCTCAGCGGCGCAGGCCCAGCGTCACCTCGCGGTGCCAGATATACAGGCCCGAGGCCACCAGGATCGCCACCCCGCCGGCATCCCAGCCATCCGGCACCTCCGCCCAGATCAGCGTGCCCATCAGCGTGGTCCACAGGATGGCGGAATACTCGAAAGGCGCCAGCAGCGTGGTTTCCCCCGACCGGTAGCCCGCCGTCATCAGCAGCTGCCCCACCGCCGAGAGCAGCCCCACCGCGGCCAGCAGCCCCAAGGCCAGCGGCGTGGGCCAGACCCAGACCGGCAGCGCCAGCAGCAGCGATACCCCGGCGGCGCCCAGGGTGAACCACAGCACGATGGTCACCCCGGCCTCGCCGCGCTCGCCCATGCGGCGGATCGAGATCATCGCCATCGCCCAGGAAAAGGCCCCCGCCACCACCGCGCCCACGGCGACCAGGTCGGGCGAGGCCGCGCCGGCGCCCATCCCGGGCCGCAGCATCAGCAGCACGCCGCACAGGCCCACCGCCACCGCCGCGGCCCGGCGCGGCCCGACGCGCTCGCCCAGCAGCGGCACGCTCAGCGCGGTCAGGAACAGCGGCATGGCGAAGTTGATCGCGGTGACGGTGGCCAGCGGCAGGTGGGCGTAGCCGTAGAAGGGCCCCGCCGTGCCCAGCAGGCCCCAGAAGCAGCGCTGCGCGTGGCCCAGCGGGTCGCGCGTCCGCAGCAGACTCCAGCCGCCCTGCGCCAGGGCCAGCGGCAGCAGCACCGGTAGCGCCAGCAGGTTGCGGAACAGGATCAGCTCGGCCAGCGGCAGCGACCCGCCCAGCCCCTTCACCGCCGCCGCGGCCAGGCTGAAGAACAGCGCGGCACCGACCACGCAGAGGATCGCACGACCGCGCGCGGCCTCGGCGGAGGGGATCATCGGGAGCAGCGGGGCCCATGTGGACGGCGTGGGGGGCGGAGGTTACGGTCCGCCGCAGATGAAGGCCAGACCGCCCCAGCCCGGGCCATCGCCGTTCCGGGTGCCTGACGCCGGGGGCACCGCGCCGGCAGCCATCCCCTCCGGCCTCGCCCCCGTCGGCCTCGCCCGCGTCGGCCCCGCCCCCTCTGGCCCCGTGGCCGAGCGGTCCGGCCGCGCCCCGCCGGTGCCCGCCCACCCGCTCTATGAGCCCGCCGCGGACGAGGTGGTGTGGAACGGCCGCTTCCCGCTGCAGCGCGTCCGCTTCCGCTACCGCCGCGGCGACGGCCGCCTGTCCGGTGAGCTGACCTGGGAGCTGTGGCGCCGCAACGGCGGGGTGATCATCCTGCCCTGGGACCCCCGCACCGGGCGCATCGCGCTAATCCGCCAGTTCCGCCTGCCCGCCCTGGCCGCCGGGATCGACCCGCTGCAGACGGAATGCCCGGCCGGGCTGCTGGAGCCGGACGAGGACCCGCTGGCCGCGGCGCGCCGCGAGCTGGAGGAGGAAACCGGCCTGCACTGCGATCGGCTGGAACCTTTCGGCCGCTTCCTGCTGATGCCCGGCGGCTGCGACGAGATGCTGCAGTTCCACCTCGCGCGGGTGGACCTGCACGCGGCCGCCGCGGGCCGCAGGGGCGGGCTGGACAGCGAGCACGAGGAAACCGAACTCGTCGTGATCCCGACGGAGGACGCCTTCGCCATGGTGGCTGACAACCGAATCCAGGGGGCGCCCGCCGCCCTGGCGATCCTGTGGCTGCAGGCCAACCACGCCCGGCTGCGGACGGAATGGGCATGAGCGGCGCGATCTTCCGCGACGACGCCTACGCCGCGCGCTGCGACGCCCGCGTGGTGTCCAGCGGCCCCGAGGGCGTGGTGCTGGACCGCAGCGTCTTCTACCCGCGCGCCGGCGGCCAGCCCGGCGACACCGGCACGCTGCGCTGGGCCGGCGGCGAGGCCGCGGTCACCGACACGGTGAAGGACCCGGAGGGCGCCGCGCTGCACGTCCTGCCCGAGGACGCGCCCCGCCCCGCCGTGGGGGACACGGTGACGGCTGAACTGACCTGGGACCGGCGGCACCGGCACATGCGGATGCACACGGCGCTGCACCTGCTGTGCAGCGTGATGCCGGAGATTTCCGTCACCGGCGGGCAGATCGGCGCCGACCGCTCGCGCCTCGACTTCAACCTGCCGGAGCCGCCGACCAAGGAATGGCTGGCGGAGCAGCTGAACGCGCTGGTGCAGGCCGACCACCCCGTCGGCGAGCGCTGGATCTCGGAAGCCGAGCTGGACGCGCAGCCGGAGCTGGTGCGCACGCTCTCGGTGCAGCCGCCGCGCGGCGCCGGCCGTATCCGGCTGGTGCGGATCGGGCCGGAGGAAGCACCGGTGGACCTGCAGCCCTGCGGCGGGACCCATGTCCGCGCCACCGGCGAGATCGGCCGCATCGCCGTCACCAAGCTGGAAAGCAAGGGCAAGCAGAACCGCCGGGTCTACCTGGTGCTGGAGGATTAAGCGGATGGGTCCCCTCGTTTCGACGGAATGGCTGGCGGGCAGCCTCGGCGCCCCCGACCTCGTGGTGCTGGACGCCACCTACTACCTGCCCACGGAAGGCAAGAACGGCCGGGCGGAGTTCGCCGCGGCCCACATCCCCGGCGCGCGCTACTTCGACATCAACGAGGTCGCCGATCCCGACACCGACCTGCCGCACATGGTGCCCTCCGCCGGGCGCTTCGCGAAGCTGGTGGGCGCGATGGGCGTGTCCAACGCGTCCCGCATCGTGTTCTACGACCAGATCGGTACCACCCGCGCGCCCCGCGGCTGGTGGATGTTCAAGCTGTTCGGGCACGAGCAGGTGGCCGTGCTGGATGGCGGCCTGCCGAAATGGCGCGCCGACGGCCACCCCGTCGAGGCCGGCGAGCCCGCCGCCCCCACCCCGGCCAGCTTCGTGCCGGACCTGCGCGCGGAACGGCTGGCCGGGATCGGCGACGTGAAGCGCGTGGTGCGCCAGGGCGGCGGCGGCGCGCTGATCCTGGATGCCCGCGCCCGCGGCCGCTTCGACGGCACGGCGCCCGAGCCGCGGCCCGGCCTTCCCTCCGGCCACATGCCCGGCGCCGCCAACCTGCCGGCCACCGAGCTGATGGGCCCCGATGGCGCCTTCCTGCCCCCCGACGCGCTGCGGGAGCGCTTCGCCGCCGCGGGGGTGGACGGCACCCGCCCGGTGATCACCTCCTGCGGCACCGGCGTCACCGCCACGGTGCTGGCGCTGGGGCTGGAACGCGCCGGTTTCCCGGAAGCCGCGGTGTACGACGGATCCTGGACCGAATGGGCGTCGCGCCCCGAAACCCCGAAGGTGCCCTGATGCCCGACGACGCCCCCTGCGCCAGCGCGCCCGACGCGGACGCCCCGCTGGACGCCGCCTCGGCCTACGAGACCCCCACCGCCCCGGCGCACGTGCCGGCGGACCACCCGGCCGGCGGTTTCAGCACGCGCATGTCGCATGCCGGCCGTCCGGCGGTGCGCTCGCACGGCTTCGTCAACCCGCCGGTGCATCGCGGCTCCACCGTGCTCTACCCGTCCTGCGAGGCGCGGCGGGACCTGGCGCAGCAGCGCTTCGAGCAGGTGCTGACCTACGGCACCGCTGGCGGCCCGACGCACCACGCCCTGGAGGACGTGGTGGCGGAGATCGAGGGCGGCTCGCGCTGCATGATCGTCGGCACCGGCCTGGCCGCGGTGGCGGTGCCGCTGCTGGCCTTCCTCAAGGCCGGCGACCATTGCCTGATGCCGGACAGCGTTTACGGCCCCGCCCGCACCCTGGCGGAAGGGCTGATGCGCGGCTGGGGCGTCGAGACCACCTTCTACGACCCGCTGGTGGACGAGGCCGCAACCCGCGCGCTGATCCGCCCCAACACCAAGGTGGTCTACACCGAGAGCCCGGGCTCCCATTCCTTCGAGGTGCAGGACATCCCCGCCATCGCCCGCGCCGCGCATGCCGCCGGCGCCAAGGTGCTGATGGACAACACCTGGGGCATCCACCACTTCCAGCCCTTCCGGCACGGGGTGGACGTGTCGATCCAGGCGCTCACCAAGTACGTGGTCGGCCATTCCGACGTGCTGCTGGGCTCCGTCACCGTGAACGACGAGGCCGACTGGGTGGCGGTGCGCACCGCCGGCGGCGCCATGGGCCACTACGCCAGCCCGGACGATTGCTGGCTGGCGCTGCGCGGCGCCCGCACCATGCCGGTGCGGCTGAAGCAGCAGGCCGCCAACGCGATGGAGGTCGCCCGCTGGCTGGAAGCGCGGCCGGAGGTGCTGCGCGTGCTGCATCCCGCCCTGCCCTCGCATCCCCAGCACGCGCTGTGGCGGCGGGACTTTTCCGGCGCCTGCTCGCTGTTCGGCGTGGTGCTGCGGCCCGGCTACACGGAAGCGCAGGTCTTCGCGATGATCGACGGGCTGAAGCTGTTCGGGATCGGTGCTTCCTGGGGCGGCTACGAGAGCCTGGCGCTGCCCACCACCGGCTTCATCCGCCGCACCGCCACCGCCGAGGACCTGGGCGGCCCGACTTTCCGGCTGCATATCGGCCTGGAAGACCCGGCGGACCTGATCGCCGACCTGCAGGCGGGGCTGGACACCCTGCCGCGCTGAACTCGGCCGCGCCGCCGCTCAGCCGGCCGGTACCGGCGCGAGGCAGCGGCGCAGCATCGCGTCGAACAGCGCCTTCCGCCGGGCCGCCGCGCCCTGCAGCCCGGCTGCCGCGGCCTCCAGCATCGCCGCCGTGCCCTCCGGGCCGAGCGCCCGGCGCGGATCGGCGCGCCCGGCCCAGCCCCGCAGGATCGCTTCCGTGGCCTCCGGGTGGAACTGCACGCCCACGGCGCGGCGGTACCCGAAAGCCTGGATCGTGCCGTCCGCCGTCGCCAGGACCTCCGCCGCCGGCGGCAGCTGGAAGTGGTCGCCGTGCCAGCGCACCCAGGGGCCTTGCCAGACCGGGTCGCCCAGGGAGGCCACCTCCGTCCAGCCACCGTGAAAGGTGCCCGTGGGCTGCACGGTGCCGCCGATCGCGGCGGCGATCATCTGCGCCCCGAAGCAGATGCCGATCACCGGGCGGTCGGCCGCGATCAGCTCGGCGAGGAGGCGGCGCTCGGCGGCGATCCAGGGCAGCTCGTCGTAGGCCGAATGCGGGGAGCCCAGCACCACGTGCAGGTCGGCCTCCGCCAGCGCCGCCGGGTCGGGCAGGCCGGGCCCGGGGATCACCCGCAGCGCGGCGCCGTGCTCCGCCACCAGGTAGTCGCCGAAGCTGCCGACCGGCGCGCCCGGCGCGTTCTCGATCACCGTGACCCGCAGGCCCATGCGCCGCCCCATCTCCCGTGATCCGCCCGGTTCCGGTCAGGCCGCCACGCAGCGGGCGCAGGTGCCTTCGACCTCCACCGTGGCGCGGGCCGGGCGGAAGCCGGCGCGCGACGCCGCGGCGGCGACGGCGCGCGTCACCGCCTCGTCCGCCACCTCCTGGGTGGCGCCGCAGGTGCCGCAGATCAGGAACTGATGCGGGTGGTGCAGGCCCGGCCCGTGGCCGTGATCGGCCTCCACGCAGCCGACGAAAGCGTTCAGCCGCTCGACCTTGTGGATCAGCCCCTGTTCCAACAGGAAATCCAGCGCGCGGTACACGGTGGGCGGCGCCGCGCCGGGACGCTCCGCCTTCAGGCGGTCCAGCAGGGCATAGGCGCCCACCGGCGACTCGGCATCCAGCACCAGGGCGAGCACCTGCCGGCGCAGCGGCGTCAGCTGCGCGCCGCGGGCGGCGCAGGAGGCCGCGACCCGGTCCAGCACCGGGTCCATCCCTTCCGCTCCGACACGCCCCGACTCCCGCGCCATCCCTGCGCCTCCCGCCACGCCGATCCCGTCGCTATATGGTGGGGAATGCAGCCCGCAGCCACTCCGCCCGCCGTCACCCTGCCGCCCGAGGCGCGCGCCCGCTTCCTGGAGGCGCTGCACTTCGACGCCCGCGGCCTGGTGGCCGCCGTGGCGCAGCAGCACGACACCGGCGAGGTGCTGATGCTCGCCTGGATGAACCGCGAGGCGGTGGAGGAAACCCTGGCCACCGGGCGGGTGACCTATTTCTCGCGCTCGCGCGGCACCCTGTGGCGCAAGGGGGACACCTCCGGCCAGGTGCAGCACCTGCGCGAGCTGCGGCTGGACTGCGACGGCGATGCGGTGCTGGCGCTGGTGGACCAGGTCGGGGTGGCCTGCCACACCGGGCGGCGGTCCTGCTTCTCCTGGGCGCTGCGGGACGGGGAGGTCGCGGCCATCGCGCCGCCGTTGGAAAACCCGGCCGCGCTCTACGGGCAGGACCACGCGCACGGGCACCCGGCGTGACGCGCCCCTGCCGCCTCGCTCCGTACCGGGCGTGAGCACCGCCGCGGAGGCCGTCCGCGCCGCGCTTCCCGAACGGATCCGAGACCTGCTCCGGCAAGGCGACCGCGACGCCGCCCAGGCGGCCTGGCAGCACGGTGCCGGGGCGCTGGCGGAGGATTTCGACGCGCTCGCGGCCGCCGCGCAGGCCTTTGCCGAGGCCGGCGAGGCCGCCGCCGCGGAACCGCTGTTCCGCATGGCCGCCGGGCTGCGGCCGGGGGCGTCCGCCGGGCATCTCGGCCTGTCCGCGGCCTTGCGAGCGCAGGGCCGCCACGCCGAGGCGCTCGCCGTCGCCCGGCAAGGGCGCGAGCGGGTGCCGGAGGACGCGTCCCTCGCGGCCCTGGTGGGCCACCTGCTGCTGGAGGCCGGCGATCCCCGCGCCGCGGTGCCGCATTTCCGCGCCGCCCTGCCCGGCCATCCCGACCCCGGCTGGACCCGGATGGGCCTCAGCAATGCCCTGGCCAGCCAGGGCCGCATGCCGGAAGCCGTCACGGAAGCCCGGGCCGCCCTCGCCGCCGCCCCGGCGGACGCGGCGCGGCTGTTCTGGCTCGGCCACCTGCTGCGCGCTGTGGGTGATCTGGCGGAAGCCGCGACGCTGTTCCGCTCCGTTCTGGCGCAGGAACCCGGCCACGCCCAGGCGCAGGAGGGCCTCACCGCCGCCGAGGCCGCCCTGGCCGGGCCGCGCCGGCACGCCGGCACGGCAACCGCGGCCCCGGCGGGGGCGGGCCTGGCGGAACCGGCGGTCCTGGGGCCCGAGGACCGGGCGCGCATTGCCCGCACCCTGGCGCTGGTGCGCAGCAGGGAGCCGGCCATCGCGCATCGCGGCGATCCCTTGCCACCCTGGGGACCGCCGACCCGGCGCCTCGGCGGGCTGTTCCGGCGGTTGCTGCGGGGCGGCTGAGCAGGCGCCGGGAAAGGACGCACCGAAGCCCTGCCCCCGTTCCCGGCGCCGGGCGATCTGCTCTATGCAGCGGGCATGTCCGGAACCGACCTGACCACCCGCACCCTGCATGCCGACGCGCTAGCGCCTTTCCTGCCCACCCTGGGACGGCTGCGCGTGGCGGTGTTTCGTGAATGGCCCTACCTGTACGACGGCGACGCGGCCCACGAGGGCAGCTACATCCGCAACTTCGCCGGCAGCCCCAACGCCGCCGCGGTGCTGGCCTTCGACGGCGAGGCGGTGGTGGGCGCGGCCACCTGCCAGCCCATGGCCGAAACCTCGCCCGAGTTGCAGGCCTCCTTTGCCGCGGGCGGGCTGCCGCCGGCGGAATGCTGCTACTTCGGCGAGTCCGTGCTGCTGCCGCCGTATCGTGGCCGCGGGCTGGGGCTGGCCTTCCTGGCCGGGCGGGAAGCGCATGCCCGCGCCCTCGGGCTGACGCGGGTGGCCTTCGTGTCGGTGAAGCGCGACGCGGACGACCCGCGCCGCCCGCCGGACTACGTGCCGCTGGACGGCTTCTGGAAGAAGCGCGGCTACCGCCCGCGCTACGACATCGTGGTGCGGATGTCCTGGAAGGAAGTCGACGGCTGGATGGAGGAGCCGCACGAGCTATCCGCCTGGGTGAAGGACCTCTGAGGTGACGGCCCTGCGCCTGGGCCTGCTGCAATACCCGGTGGAGCGGCCGACCAGCGTCGAGGCCTTCGCGCGCAAGCTGGACACCTGGCTGGCCGAGGCGGTCGGGCGCGCCGACCTCGCCGTGCTGCCGGAATATGCCTGCGTGGAACTGGGCACCGGGCTGGCCGGCGGCGAGGCGGACGAGGCCGGAGAGCTGGCCGCCATCGTGGCCGCGGCACCCGCCGTGCTGGAGGCCATGCGTGGCGCCGCCCGCCGGGCGGGGCTCTGGCTGCTGCCGGGCAGCCTGCCGATGCGCGACCGGGACGGCCGGGTGCGCAACCGCGCCCCCCTGATCGCCCCGGACGGCAGCCTCGCCTTCCAGGACAAGTGCGTCATGACCCGCTTCGAGGCGGAGCGCTGGATGGTCGCCCCCGGCGCCCCGCCCGCCGTGTTCGACACGCCCTGGGGCCGGATCGGCGTGTCGATCTGCTACGACGTGGAATTCCCGGCCCATGCGCGCACCCAGGTGGAAGCCGGTGCCTGGCTGATCCTGGCGCCCTCCTGCACGGACAGCATGCACGGCTTTAACCGCGTACGCTTTTCCGCCGCGGCGCGCGCGCTGGAGAACCAGTGCTTCGTGGCGGTCACTCCCACTGTGGGAACGGCGCCCTGGTCCGCCGCGCTGGACGTGAACCGCGGCTTCGCCGCCGTGTTCGGCCCCGTGGACCGCGGCTTCCCCGAGGACGGCGTGCTGGCGCGCGGCGCGCTGGACCAGGCGGGCTGGGTCTTCGCCACGCTGGACCCGGCGCGGCTGGAGGCGGTGCGCCGGGATGGCGGCGTGCGCAACCACGCGGACTGGCCCTCGGCGCCCTTCCCGCCCGCCAGCCCGGCGCGCTTCGCGTGACGGAAGCGCCGCTGATCTACCTCGTCGCGGGCGAGGCGTCCGGCGATGTGCTGGGGGCGCGGCTGATGGCGCGCCTGCGGCAGCGGCGGCCGGAGCTGCGCTTCGCCGGGGTCGGCGGCGACCGCATGGCCGCGGAAGGGCTGCGCAGCCTGTTTCCGATGGGCGAATTGTCGCTGATGGGGCTGCTGGAGGTCCTGCCCAACCTCCGCCGTCTGGCCCGGCGCATGACGGAAACCGCCGCGGACGTGGAGGCGCGCCGCCCGGCCGCCATCGTGACGATCGACAGCCCCGGCTTCGCGCTGCGGCTGGCCAAGCGGGTGAAGCCGCTGGGCGTGCCGCTGATCCACTACGTGGCGCCGCAGGTCTGGGCTTGGCGGCCCGGGCGCGTCCGGGAGATCGCGGAGCGGGTGGACCGCATCCTCGCCCTGCTGCCCTTCGAGGCGCCGTTCTTCGAGGCGGCCGGCATCGCCGTGGATTTCGTCGGCCACCCCGTGCTGGAAAGCGGTGCCGACACGGGTGACGCCGCCCGCTTCCGCGCGGCGCACGGCATCGCCCCGGAGGAACGGGTGGTGCTGGTGATGCCCGGCAGCCGCCGCACGGAAGTGTCGCGGCTGCTGCCGGTGTTCGGCGAGGCCCTGCGGCTGGCCAGCGCCGCCGTGCCGGGGCTGCGGCCGGTGGTGCCGCTGGCCGGGCCGGTGGAGGACACCGTGCGCGCCGCGGCCTCGCTCTGGCAGCCGGCGCCGATCCTGCTGCACGACGTGGCGGCGAAGCACGACGCCTTCGCGACGGCGGCGGCGGGGCTGATCAAGTCCGGCACCTCCTCGCTGGAGGTGGCGATGGCCGGGGTGCCGATGGCCGTGGGCTACCGGGTGAACCCCGTCACGGCGGCGATCATGCGGCGCCTGCTGAAGGTGCGCTACGCCAGCATCGTCAACCTTTTGGCCGACGCGCCGGTGATCCCGGAATACCTGCAGGAGCGCTGCACCCCCGAGCTGCTGGCGGCCGAGCTGGTGCGCCTGCTGCGCGAGCCCGAGGCGGCGGCCGCGCAGCGCCAGGGCTTCGCGCAGGTGCTGGACCTGCTGCGCCCGGCCGAGGGCCTGCCCAGCGAGGCGGCCGCGGCGGCGGTGCTGAACAGCCTGCGGTGACGCCCGCGGGCCCGCCGTGCATCCTGTTGCGGCGTGCCCCTTCGGCGGCGGGATGCGGGCGGAGGGTGGGCGCTTGGCGATCGGATCAGGGCTGAGGCTGCACCGGCGGCCGGGGCTGCGGGCCGCCCTGCTGGCGGGGCCGGCGGCCTGGCTGGCCGTGGTGCTGGCGCTCGACCTGCGCTCCACCACGGCCCTGCTGCTGGGCTGGGACGTCGCGGTGCTGGCCTACCTGGCGATGCTGCTGCGGGCCGCGCTCTCGATGGACCCCTCGGCCGCGCGGAAGCAGGCGGAAGAGCTGGACGAGGGGCGCTGGACGGTTCTGGGCGGCACGCTGCTGACGGTGCTGGCCGCGCTGGTGGCGGTGGGCGCCGACCTGGCGGGGGCCCAGGGCGCCCCGAACGGGGCCGAGATCGGGCTGGCGGTGGCCACGGTGCTGCTGTCCTGGAGCTTCCTCCACGTGCTCTTCGCCAACCACTACCTGCACGAGCAGGCGCTGCGCGGCGGCATCGACTTCCCCGGCGGGGCGGAGAACCCGGACCTGCTGGAGTTCCTGTACCTCAGCTTCACCGTCGGCATGACCGCCCAGGTATCGGACGTGACCACGGCCTCCGCCGGGATGCGACGGCTGGTGCTGGTGCACGCGGTGGTAAGTTTCGTGTTCAACACCGCCGTGGTCGCGGGGGCGGTGAACATCGCGGCGGGGCTGGTGAAGTAGCCCGACCAGCAAGCGGCGGCGTTCACCGCGCGGGCGGCACGGCGCGCAGCACGACGGGACGCTGCGGACTCGGGCTGGCGACCGGGGTGACGGGCGGGATCAGGCGTCGGCCGCCAGCCGGGACGCGGCCACGGCCTCCTCGACCCGCAGGGCAGCATCCAGCGCGGCGCGTCCGGCGGTGCCGTCCGCTTCCACCGCGGCGCCGTCCAGGCAGGCCGCGGCGAAGCTGGCATGCTCGGCTTCCAGGCTGTCACGGTCCTGCCAGGAGGACTGCAGGGCCCCGAAGCCGGGCAGCTGGTCCAGCGGCTGCACTTCCGCGCCGGACGCGCCCTTGCGGACGACGTGCAGCGTGCGGGCCAGGAAATCCATCTGCAGGTAGCCCGCGGTGCCGAAGAGCCGCAGGCGGCGCTCCATCTTCAGGCTGACCCGGCTGGCGGTCAGCGTCGCCACGGCGCCGTTGCCGAAACGCAGCCGGGCATTGGCGATGTCCGTCCGCTCGGAGGCCACGGCGCTGCCCACCGCGTCCACCCCCACCAGCGGCGCGCCGAACACCGCCAGGGCGAGGTCGAGGTCGTGGATCATCAGGTCCAGCACCACGGACACATCCAGCGAGCGCGGGCGGAAGGGCGCGATGCGCACCGCTTCCAGGTAGAGCGGCCGGCCGACCCGGGCGGCCACCCCGCCCTCGGCCCGCAGCGCCGCCATGCCGGCGGAGAAGCGTTCGAGGTGGCCGACCTGCAGCACCCGGCCCCGTTCCGCCGCCAGGGCGATCAGGGCGTCGGCCTCGGCCAGGGTGGCGGCGATCGGCTTCTCCACCAGCACGTGGCGCCCGGCCGTCAGCGCCGCCATGGCGAGGCCGGCATGGAAGGCAGTGGGACAGGCCACGATCAGCGCGTCGGCCGCGGCGATCAGCGCCGGGGCGTCGAGGGCAGCGACCCCGGCCTCGGCCGCCACGGAAGCGGCCCGGGCGGGGTCGGCGTCGTGCACGCCCACCAGCTCGGTCCGAGCACCGGCGGCCGCCTTCAGCGCGTGGAAGCGGCCGAAATGCCCGACCCCGAGAACGCCCAGTTTCAGCCGCATGCCTGCCCCCGTACCCGTCGCGAATCGGCGCCGGCTCTAGCAGGTCCCGCCCTCGCTTGCATCACGGGGTCGCGAGACGCATGTTCCGGCCGCCTCGACCACGCCGGCATCCGCCGACCGGTCCCATGAAAACGGGGGTCCCAGCCGGGCCATGTTGTATTTCGCGCGGTGGAAGGTTGCCGCGATCCTCGGCGTCATCGTCCTGGGCGTGCTGCTCTGCCTGCCGAACCTGATCCCCCGCTCCTCGCTGCCGGGCTGGGCCACGGGGCGGCAGATCTCGCTCGGCCTGGACCTGCGCGGCGGGTCCTACCTGCTGCTGGAGGTGGATCTCGGCACCGTCGTGCGCGACCGGCTGGAAGCCATCTCGGACGGCGCCCGCACCCGGCTGCGGCAGGCCAATATCGGCTACACCGCCCTGGCCGCCGACAACGCCGCCCGCCGGGTGACCCTGCGCCTGCGCGACCCGAACCAAGCCCCGGCCGCGGTGGCCCAACTGCGCGAGCTGGCCAACCCCGTGCCCGGACCGCAGGGCAGCACCAGCCCGGACATCGAGGTCGCCGCCACCCCCGACGGCGTTGTGACCGCCACGGTGACGGAGAGCGGCCTGCAGGGCCGCGCCAGCGGTGCGGTGGAACAGTCCATCGAGATCGTGCGCCGCCGCGTGGACGAGACGGGCGTGGCCGAGGCGCTGGTGGCGCGCCAGGGCCAGAACCGCATCCTGGTGCAGCTCCCGGGCGTCGAGGACCCGAACCGCATCAAGGACCTGCTGGGCCGCACCGCCCGGATGACCTTCCACCTGCTGGACGAGAACGCCAACCTGCAGGCCACGCTGCCGCCGCCGGGCGTGCAGTTCCTGCAGGGCGAGCGCGATGGCCAGCGCTACGCCGTGCGCCGCCGCGTGGAGGTGGACGGTGCCAACCTGAGCGACGCCCGCGCCGGCCAGGACAGCCAGACCCGCGAATGGGTGGTGAACTTCACCTTCGACAGCGTCGGCTCCCGCCGTTTCGCCGACATCACTCGCGCCAATGTCGGCCGGCCCTTCGCCATCGTGCTGGACGACAAGGTGATCACCGCCCCGGTCATCCGCGAGCCCATCACCGGCGGCCGCGGGCAGATCAGCGGCAACTTCACCGCCCAGGGCGCCAATGACGTGGCGGTGCTGCTGCGCGCCGGCGCCTTGCCCGCCCCGCTGACCGTGGTGGAGGAGCGCACCGTCGGGCCCGAGCTGGGGGCGGACGCGATCCGCGCCGGGCTGATCTCCCTGGCCGTCGGGACGGTGCTGGTGTTGGCCTATATGGGCTTCGCCTACGGGCTGTTCGGCTGGTTCGCCAACCTGGCGCTGCTGATCAACCTGGTGCTGACCGGCGCGGCGCTGAGCCTGTTGCAGGCGACGCTGACGCTGCCGGGCATCGCCGGCGTGGTGCTGACGCTGGGCACGGCGGTGGACGCCAACATCCTGATCAACGAGCGCATCCGCGAGGAGGTGCGCGCCGGCCGCAACCCGGTCTCGGCGCTGGAAGCCGGCTTCGGCAAGGCCTACGGCACCATCCTGGACAGCAACCTGACCAACCTGATCGCCATCGCCTGCCTCTACGCCTTCGGCTCCGGCCCGGTGAAGGGCTTCGCGGTGACGGTGGCGCTGGGCACGGTGGTGCACCTGTTTACCGCGACCACACTGGTTCGCCTCATGATCTCCCGGTGGTACGCGTGGCGCCGGCCGCGCGTGCTGCCGGTCTGAAGGGCAGTCCCATGCTCAGCTTCCTGTCCCGCCCGATGTTTCGCGTGGTGCCCGACGATACCAAGATCCGCTTCATGCGCGGCCGCTTCGCCGGGCTGATCGTGTCGGCCTTCCTGTCCGCCGCATCGCTGGTGCTGGCCTATCACCCCGGCCTGCAGAAGGGCATCGACTTCCGCGGCGGCATCCTGATGGAAGCCCGCACCCCCGGCCCGGCCGATATCGGCCAGATCCGCACGGCGCTGGACCGGCTGGGCCTGGGCGAAGCCGGCGTGCAGGAATTCGGCGCGCCCGATTCCGTGCTGCTGCGCCTGCCCGTGCAGGGCGAGGAATCCGCCACCCAGCAGGCCGTGGCCAAGGTGCGCGGCGCGCTGGAACAGCTGGCCCCCGGCACCCGCATCCTGCGCACCGACGCCGTGGGCAACCGCGTGTCGGACGAGCTGTTCCTGAGCGGCATGTACGCGCTCGGCCTCTCGCTGCTGGCGATGCTGATCTACATCTGGTTCCGCTTCGAATGGCAGTTCGCCGTCGGCGCGGTGGCGACCCTGATCCTGGACACCACCAAGGCGGTGGGCTTCCTGGTGGTCACGCAGATCGAGTTCAACCTGACCACCGTGGCCGCGATCCTGACCATCATCGGCTTCGGCGTGAACGACAAGGTCGTGGTCTATGACCGCGTCCGCGAGAACCTGCGCAAGTTCAAGACCATGCCGCTGCGCGACCTGATCGACATGAGCATCAACCAGACGCTCAACCGCACGGTCGGCACCTCGGCGACGCTGCTGCTCTCGGCCCTGCCGCTGGCGCTGTTCGGCGGCGAGGCGCTGTCCGGCTTCGCCTGGACGGTGCTGTTCGGCATCGTGGTGGCGACCTCCTCCTCCATCTTCATCGCGGCGCCGCTGCTGCTGTTCCTGGGCGAGCACCGGCTGCGCCGCGGCGTGGAACTGCCGGCGGCGCCGAAGCGCCCGGCCACCGCCTCGCCGCGATGAGCCACCCCGCCCCCATGCCCGGACGGCGCAGCCTGCTGCTGGGCCTGGGGGCTGCCCTCGCCGCCCCGCCGCGCCTCGGCGTGGCGGGAAGCGCCGGGCGGGTGACGCTGATGAGCGGCGCCACCGAAGGGGGTGCGGCGGACAACTGGGTGCGGGCCTTCGCGCCCTTTCTGGAACGGCACCTGCCGCGGCGTTCGGTGGAGGTGGTCAGCCGCTCCGGACTCGGCGGGTTGAGCATGCTGAACGCGCTGGTGGACGCCGCCCCGGACGGGCGGATGCTGGGCCATGTGCTGACGCCGGAACTGCTGGCCCGCGCGGTGGAACAGGGCGCGCCGGACATGCCGCTGCGGCTGCGCTTCCTGGGCTCGGTGGCCGAGGAGCCCGTGGTGCTGGTGGCCTCTCCCGGGGTGGATCTGGCGGAGCTGCGCGCGCTGGGGGATGGCGGCGTGCTCGGCCTGCCGCCGGCCGGCACCGGCGCCGCCCTCGCCGCCTCGGGGCTGGTGGGGCTGCTGTCGCTCTCGCCGCTGAACTTCCCCTCGGGGGCGGCGGCGCGGCAGGCGGCGCTGTCGGGCAATGTGGCGGCCGCCCTGGTGCGGCTGCCCGACACGATCGCCGCCCTGCGCGACGGCCGGCTTTCGGCCGTGGGCGTCGCTTCCGACCGGCGCTGCGAGTTGCTGGGGGACGTGCCGACCCTGGCGGAACAGGGCGTGCCCGTGCGCGCCGCATCCCGCCGCGGCTTCGTGCTGCCCCTGGGCGTGCCGGACGAATTGGCGCGCCCGCTGGCGGCGGCGCTGCGCGACGCGGTGTCGGACCCCGAATACGCGGCCCAGGCCCAGGCCCTCGGCAGCCTGCCGCGCTACCTCGACGAGGCCGCCTGGACCGATCTGGTGCGCCGCGATCTGGCCGCGCTGACCAAGCGCTGGGCCACCGCGCCCTGGGTCGCGCCGGCGGGCTGACCGGGCCGCCGGCCGGGCCTCTCAGCCGGCAAAGGCACGGCGGTACAGCGCCACGATCTCCGCCGCGTCCGGCACGCGCGGGTTGTTGGCGGGACTGCCCGAGGCCAGCGCCTGCGCCGCCATGGTGGGCAGCAGGGCGTCCCAGCGCGCGCCGTCGATCCCCCAGGCCGCCGGCGACGGCACGCCGAGGTCGCGGTTCAGGGCCCGCAACCCGTCCAGCAGCGCCCGCCCGGCCGCCTCGTCCCCCGCCGTCGCGCCGGCCAGGCCCATGAGGCGGGCAGCCTCGGCGTAGCGCGGCAGTGCGGCGGCAAGGCTGAACTCCGTCACCACGGGCAGCAGCATGGCGTTGGACAGCCCGTGCGGGACGTGGAAATGCGCCCCCAGCGGCCGCGACATCCCGTGCACCAGCGCCACGGAGGCGTTGGAAAAAGCGAGGCCGGCCAGGGTGGCGCCGCGCATCATCGCTTCCCGCGCTGCGGCGTTGCCCGGCTCCGCGAAGGCGGTGCGCAGGTGCGGCGCGATCAGCCGCATGGCCGCCCGGGCGAAGTCGTCGGAGAAGGGATTGGCGCGCTTCGACACGAAGGCTTCCAGCGCGTGGGTCAGGCTGTCCACGCCGGTGTCCGCGGTGGTGCGGGGCGGCACGCTCCAGCTCAGCTCGTGGTCCACCACCGCGGCGACGGGCAGGGCGCCGAGCCCGGCGATCAGCATCTTCTCGTCGCGCTCGGTGTCGGTGATCACGGTGAAGCGGGTGGCCTCGCTGCCGGTGCCCGCCGTGGTCGGCACGCAGATCACCGGGAGGGCGGCGCGGTCGGCGCTGTTCGGCGCCTTGAGCGTGCGGATGTGCTCGCCCTCCGGCAGGGCGGCGAGGAGGGCCATGGCCTTGGCCGTGTCCATCGGGCTGCCGCCGCCGAAGCCGATCAGGCAATCGAACCCGCCCCGCCGCAGCCGCGCCACGCCGGCCGTCACCACCGCGTCGGTGGGGTCCGGCACGGTGTCGTGGAACACCTCGACCGGCAGTTCCGCCCGGCGCAGCGGCAGGAGGCAGCGCTCCACCGTGCCGGAGGACACCATCCAGGGATCGGTCACCACCAGCGGCCGGCGCAGGCCGAGCTGCCCGAGCACCTCGGCGAGGCGCGACACGGTGCCACCACCGACCAGCATCAGCCGGGGCGCGAACAGCGAAACCTGCATGCGAACCGCTCCCTCCTGGCGGGCCGGGTGTTCCCGGCCCTTCCGCCGCAGGTTAGCGGGCCTCGACGGGCGCTGTCAGGCCCGCGCGCTACGGCCGGCCCGGCGCAGGTCAGCGGCCCCCAGCCCGCGCGCTTTACACAGCGCCGCGGCGCAGCGTCGCCGCCAGCACGTCGAGCCCGGCGGCGACCTCCGCGTGCCAGTCGCGGGCCAGCTGCTGCGAACCCGCCAGCAACTCGTCGCGCAGGCCGGCGGAGCGCTCGTGCTCCGTCATCCAGGCGGCCACCTCGGCGGCATCGATGGCCTGTTGCGCGGGATGGGTCGTGGGCAGGCCGGCAAAGGCGTCGGAGGTACCGATCACCGGGCGGCCGAAGCACAGCGCCTCCACCGTCTTGATCTTCAGGCCGGTGCCGCCCTCCATCGGGTTCACGGCGCAGCGGATCAGCCGGTACACCTCC
This sequence comes from Roseomonas sp. BN140053, assembly GCF_047690175.1. Taxonomy (NCBI): domain Bacteria; kingdom Pseudomonadati; phylum Pseudomonadota; class Alphaproteobacteria; order Acetobacterales; family Roseomonadaceae; genus Roseomonas; species Roseomonas sp. BN140053. The sequence goes on from NZ_JBLLEB010000001.1 coordinate 425,572, forward strand.
TCCGCATCGCGCACCGGGCCGATCGCCGTGCCCGCCGAGCGGAAGCGGCGCGGCACGGCGGCATCGCCCGCCACTAGCCAGGGCAGCTCGGGGCCGCCCTCGGCCTCGATGCGGGCCAGGGCATCGTCCAGCGCTTCCAGCGCCCGGGTGTTCCAGACATTGGCGCTGGCCAGGGTGCCGAAGGGCCAGGGGCCGGGCGGCTCGGCTCCTTCCCCGAAGCGCAGCGGCGGGGCATGGCCCACCGTCAGCACGGGACGCCCGGTGCGCCCGCGCAGCACCTCGCTCTCGGCCGGCTGGATTCCCAGCACGAGGTCGGCCCGGTCCAGGCCGCGCGATTCCTCCGCCAGGCCCGTCCAGTACCAGGAGGGCGCGAGCCCCGCCGTCAGCGCCGCTTCCCGCCGGCCGCCGACCAGGTCATGCGTGTCCAGCAGCCGCAGGGCGCCCGGCACCGCTTCCAGCACCGCCGACAGCCAAGTGTAGGACGCGATCACCGCGTCGTAGCGATGCTTCCCGTGCAGCGCCGCCACCGCCTCCACCGTGCTGTCCGGGCACCAATCGTCCAGCGCCCAGCGGTCGGGATGCGAGGGCATCGGCCGGGTGCGCCAGGGCAGTGGGTGCAGCGCCGCCCAGCCGCGGCCCAGCGCGGCCCGGTGGTCGGTGGACGCCTCGCCGTCCACCGGGCAGGCGAGCTCGGCCGGCAGGCCGCGCGCGGCCAGCGCCTCGCCCAGGGCGCGCAGCCGCGCGGCATTGCCCGCCCGCACCGGCCAGGGCGCCATCGGCGACACGATCAGCAGCTTCGGCGGCGCCCGCCGTGACACCCCGGGCGCGTGCAGCGACCCAGGCGTTTGCAGCGGCCCGGCGGCGCTCAGCGGTCCGGGCGCGCGCAGCGGCGGTGCGGCGCGGAACTCCTCGATCACGTCGCGGTAGGCGCGCGCCACCGCATCCGGGTCCAGCGCCGTGCGGGCGTAGCGTGCCGCGCGCTCGCCCACAAGGTCGGCAAGGCCGGGCTGCGCCGCCATCGCCACCAGCGCCTCGGCCAGGGGCTGCTGCGGTCCCAGGGCGGGCAGGTGCAGCGCCGCGTCCACGGGCAGCTCGGCGTAGGCGGCCACCCCCGACACCAGGGTGCAGCGCCCGGCCGCCAGGGCGCGGGCCAGCGTGCCGGAGCTTTCGCCGACGGAGGGCGCGCGCAGGTTGGCCAGCGCGTTGCAGGCCGCGACGTGCTGCGCCAGCGACTCCTCGGTCAGGTAGCCCGTCGCGCGCAGGTGGCCGGAGGCGGCCAGGGCCGGCGCGATCGCCGCGGCATCCCCTTCCCCGGCATGGATCCAGAGCAGGTCGGCGCGGCGGCGCAGCGCCTCGGCCACCGCTTCCGCCACCCAGTCCAGCCGCTTCGCCCGCGCCGGGAAGCCGGCGGTCAGCAGGATGAACCGGTGCGGCGGCAAGCGCAGCGCGGCGCGGGCCGCCGCCCGGTCCGCGGACGCCGGTTGCGCGAGGTGCGGGATCACGGCGCAGCGCCCGGCCAGGGCCGGGTGCAGCTGCCGCAGCCGGTTCAGCGCGTAGCGGGAATGCACCACCACGGCGCGGGCGTCGCGCAGCCCCTGCGCCACCAGGTCGAACACCGCGGCCGCCGCCCCGGCCTGCCCGCCGGTGTCCAGCCATTCCCGCCCCAGCGTGTCCGCCAGCGCGGGCGAGGCTGCGCGCATCGCGTCCCGCAGCCCGGCCTCCGCGCCGGCCGCGGCCAGCCGCACCGGCACCGCCAGGGTCAGGTCGTGCAGCGTGACGACGCCGGGAACCCGCCGCATCGCCCGCAGCACCGCCGCGTGGCCGGCGCTGTTGCCGAGCTGGTGCAGCACCCGCGCGAAGGGCGGCGGGTCGTCCTCGGCCAGCCGCACGCCGGCCGGCGGCTCCGCCGGTGCTTCGGCATGCGCCACGCAGTCGTAATGGGCCGACAAGGCTTCCAGCAGGCTGGCGGCATAATCGGCGACGCCGTTGCGCGCGGGGGGCAAGGGCGTGAACATATGAAGGCGCGGCAACGCGTTGATGGTCCCTCATGCCCGGCCGGGGCAAGCCGGGATGTTGCGGATGACGGTGAGCGCCGTCCAGGGAGAGTCGCCCATCTCATGTCCGACGAGCAAGCCTGCCCCCAGTTCGAGCATGCCGGCATCGGCCCGCAGCTGATCCGCCTGCGCTGCGTGGCGCCCGGCACCCTGCCGCAGCCGGTGGTGGCCTGGCTGGGCGGCATCGAGGTCGGCATGGGTGCCCAGGCCGGCGCCGTGCAGCTGGACGAGGAGCTGGAACTCGCGGTGTCGCGCCTTCCCTGCGTGCCGCCGCCCGCGCTGCTGCGCTTCGCCGTGCCCGAGGGAGTCGAGGACCTCGCGCCACCCTTGCCGCTGGGGGACGGGCTGACGCCCTGGCGCCTGCTGGGGGCCGGCGCGCCCGAGGTGGAAGGGCTGGAGGTGCAGAACGGCGTGCTGCGCGGGGTGGTGCTGAATGCCGTGAACGGCCTCTTCGCCCCGGTGCTGTCGGCGCGGGTCAATGGCGGCCCGCCGCGGGCCGTGGTGAGCGAGCCGCCGCGGCCGCGCCCCGACGGCAGCTCCTCCATCCGCTTCGCACTGACCCTGCGCGTCGAGGACATCGGCGAAACCGGGCTGACGGTGGAGATTGCCGCCCAGGGGGTCGAGGCGCCGCTGGCTCGCTGGGCCCTCGCCCCGCTGCTGCCCGGCGCCGCGGAGGAGGCCATGGCCAGCCTGCTGTCCCGCCAGCGCGGCGCCGAGCACGCCGCCGCCCTGCGCGACGCCCGGCTGCGGCTCGACCTCGACCGCGGCATGGCCGAGCGCGACGCCCGCTTCGAGGCTTTCGCCGAGCACGCGATGGGCCTGCTGCTGGCCGGTCCGGGCGCCGAGCCGGTGCGGGTCGGGCCGGAGGATCCCCGGATCGAGGCGCTGCGGGCCCTGGTGGCCGGCGCGGTGCCGCCGCCGCCGGAACTGCCGGCGCAGCGGGTGCTGCCCGCCGGGCACCCCGCCTACACCCTGGGCTGGCACCCGCCCGAGCCGGAGTTCCGCTGGATGGGGCCGAGCGGTCTGGTGGAGAACCCCGATCCTTGGCGCCCCGTGCAGTCCGTGCTGGTGCGGTTGCACCACGTTTACGGCGGCGGGCAGCCCCGGCTGCTGGCCAGCTTCGACGCCCGCGATGCCCCCGCCCTGCTGCGCAACGAGGGGCGCGAGGTGCTGGTGGCCGCGGACGTGCCGGTGGCCTTCGACGTGCTGCGGCTGGACAGCCTGTCGCACGGCAGCCCGGCGCGGGAGGGCGTCGGCGACGACGCGCGCGAATTGTCCGTCGCCGTGGCCGAGGTGGTGTTCCACTACGCCTGACCGGCGCAGCGGCCGGCGGTTCAGCCGGCGGGCAGCTCGCCGTGCCGGTCGAAGATTGCCTCGCCGCCGCGCAGGGTGAGGTCGGCGCGGGTGGCGCGGATCGCTTCGGGCCCGCCGGCGAACACGTCCCGCGACAGCACGGCCAGGTCGGCCAGCATGCCCGATTCCAGCGTGCCGCGGCGCCCTTCCGCGAACTGGGTGAAGGCGCCGCACCAAGTCTGACAGTGCAGCGCTTCCGCCACCGTCAGGCGCTGCTCCGCCCCCAGCACCGTGCCGCGGTTGGTTTGCCGCGTGACCATGGTGAGGAGGTTGTTGAACGGGTCCACCGCGCTGACCGGCGCGTCCGAGGAGGCGGCGGGGTGCTGGCCGTCGCGCAGCCAGAACCGCATCGGGTAGCTCGCGACGGTGCGCTCCGGCCCGAGGTTGCGCAGGTACAGGTCGCCGAACTCGTAAAGGAACACCGGCTGCGGCACGGGCAGGATGCCGCGCGCGCGCATGCGGCGCCCCTGGTCGGGCCGCAGGAAGCCGCAATGCTCGACCCGGTGGCGCCGGCCGGCGATCGGCGGTCCGTCGGCATCGGCCGCTTCCATGGCGGAGAGCACCTGCTCGATCGCCGCGTCGCCGATGGCGTGGATCGCCAGCTGCCAGCCCTGGCGATGATAGCGCCCGAGCATCTCCCGCATCGCCGAGCCGGGAAAGCACAGCAGCCCGGTGCCGCCGCCAGCCTCGGCGCGGTAGGGCTCGCCGAAGGCCGCGGTCAGCCCGCCGGCGGAACCGTCGGCGAAGACCTTCACCGCGGCCCAGGCGAGCCGCTCGTCGGCGAGGTCGGGACGCAGCCCGGCCTCCCAGGCTTCGGCCGCGATGCCCTCCGGGTTGCCGGCCAGCACCTGCCACATGCGCTGGTGCAGCCGCCCTTCCGCCAGGGCGCGGCGATAGGCCGCGACCTCCGCCAGCCCGGCCACCATGCCGACATTCATGTCGGTGGCGCTGGCGAAGCCGCGGGCGGCGAGGTCGCGGCCCGCGGCCTCGATGGCGGCCACCATCGCCGCCTCGTCCGGCACCGGGACGTGGTCGCGCAGCAGGTTCAGCGCGCGTTCCTGCAGGAGGCCGGTCAGCCGGCCGTCGCGGCGCTCCAGCAGCCCGCCTTCCGGATCGGGGGTGGCGGGTCCCAGCCCGGCCAGGCGCAGCGCCCCGGTGCTGGCCACGCCCCTATGGCCGCAGGTGCGAGTCACCAGCACGGGGTTGTCGGGCGCCGCGGCCTGCAGTTCCGCCGCGTCGGGGTGCCGGCCGATATCCAGCTCGCCCTGGTCGTAGCCGCGCCCGAGCACCCAGGCGCCGCGCGGCAGCCGGGCGGCGGCGGCGCGGACGCGGGTCAGGACCTCGTCGAGGCTGCGGACGCCGTCATCCGGCCGCAGGTTCACCTGGCTGAGCCCCAGGCCGTAGGGCAGCAGGTGCATGTGCGCTTCGTTGAAGGCGGGGATGGCGAGGCGTCCTGCCAGTTCCAGGCGCGGCGTGCCCGCGGGGGCGGCGGCCTCGACCTCCGCTTGGTCGCCGACCGCGGCGACGCGGCCGTCGCGCAGCAGGACCGCCTCGGCGAACTCCCCTTCCCCGTTCCGGCCCAGGCCGCGAAAGATGCGGCCGCCGCGCAGCAGGAGGTCGCCGGTCACGAGCGCCAGTCGGTCCCTTCGCCCTCGATCAGCCGCAGCGCCGAGTTCCACAGCATCCGGGCGTGCTCGCCGCCGCCGCCGGGACGGTTGAACTGCGCCGCCGTTTTCCGGCGCACCTCCTCGGGCGGAAAGATCAGCTCGGCGCCGCCGGCCAGGGCCGCCACCTGCGCCTGGCAAGCGCGTTCCAGGTAGTAGATCGTGTGGAAGGCCTGCGGGATGGAGGCACCGCAGGCCAGCAGCCCGTGATTGGCCAGGATCATCGCGTCGTGCGGGCCGAGATCGGCCACCAGCCGGTCGCGCTCGTCCAGGTCCAGCGCGATCCCCTCGTAGCCGTGATAGGCGAGGTGGCCGTAGAACTTCAGCGCGTGCTGCGAGATCGGCAGCAGCCCTTGCTTCTGCGCCGACACGGCGATGCCGGCGCTGGTGTGGGTGTGCACCACGCACATCGCGTCCGGCCGGTGCATGTGCACGGCGGAATGGATGGTGAAGCCCGCGGCGTTGACCGGCTTGCTCTGCGGCTCGTCCTCCAGCACCTGGCCGTCGAGGTCGATCTTTACGAGGTCGCTGGCCCGCATCTCGTGGAACAGCACGCCGTAGCGGTTGATCAGGAAGTGATGCCCGGGGCCGGGCAGCCGGGCGCTGAGGTGAGTGTAGATCAGGTCCGTCATGCGGTGATGCGCGACGAGGCGGTACAGCGCCGCCAGGTCGCAGCGGATCTGCCACTCCTCGGCCGAGCAGTTTCGCAGCGTGCTGGGCGGGGTGGCGAGGTTCACGGCGGGCCCTTCCGACAACGGAAGCGGAGTTTCTGCCCCGGCCCCCGGCGCCGTCAACCGACGGGAACCCGGCCTCAGCCGTCGGAGCGCGACGCGTGGAACTGCGGCAGCCCGTCGCCCAGCCGCACCCAGCCGACCCGGCTGCGAACGTGGACGTGGTCCTCGGGCGGCACGGCGTCCGGCGCGTCCAGGGTGGCCGTGGCGATGTCGATCTCCTCGGGCAGCGCGGTGCTGGCGAAGAACAGCGAGGTGCCGCAGCCGCCGCAGAAGCTGCGCCGCCCCGCCTCGCTGGACGCGAAGCGCCGCGGCTGCCCCGCGGTGATGCGCAGCGTGGCGACCGGCACGGTGAACCAGGCCACGAAGGGGGCCCCGCTGGAACGGCGGCAATCCGTGCAGTGGCAGACCGTGGAATGGAACGGTGTCCCGTCCGTTTCGAAGCGGACCTCGCCGCAGAAGCACCCGCCCTGGAGCATGTTCCGTCCTTTCCTCCCGGCGATCCCGCGTCCTGCGCCGGCGCGGCATCATCGCCGGGCAAAGGCCCGCGCGGCTACGGCCATTTCGCTCCGGGCGATGCTTCCCAGGGCAGCGGCGCTTGCCAGCCATCGCGGCGCTGGTTAGTGGCGCGGGAAGGCCGGCGCCGGGGTTCGCGCGCGGCCGAGGGTTGGGAAGGAACGTTCGGATGCCTGTTTCACGCGCGTCGTGGGTCGCCTCCGTGGCGGCCGCGTGCTGCCTCGTCACCTCCGCCGCGGCGCAGGCGCAGACCACTCTGCGCATGGTGCTGCGCAACGAGCTGGCCGGGATCGACCCGGTGGCCTCCACCGCCACCTTCGCGCGCAACCACGGCTTCCTGGTCTACGACCAGCTCTACGGGCTGGACTCCAAGGGCGAGGCGCGGCCACAGATGGTGGAGCGGCACGAGGTTTCGGCCGATGGCATGACCCACCGTTTCGTGCTGCGCGAAGGGCTCGCCTTCCATGACGGCCAGCCCGTGCGGGCGGCCGATGCCGTGGCCTCCATCCGGCGCTGGGCGCAGCGCGACGTGGTGGGCCGGGCCCTGGCCGCGGCCACGGGCAAGCTGGAGGTGGTGGACGAGCGCAGCTTCTCCCTGACCCTGTCGCGCCCCTTCGCACTGGTGGAGCAGGCCCTGGCGCGGCCCACCGCCTCGGCCCTGTTCATCATGCCCGAGCGCATCGCCCAGACCCCCGCGACGGAGCAGATCACCGACGCCACGGGCTCTGGCCCCTTCATCTTCCGGCGCGAGCTGTGGCGGGCGGGCGACCGGGCGATCTATGCCCGCAACCCGAACTACCGCCCGCGCGCCGAAGCGCCGGACGGTCTGGCCGGCGGCAAGCGGCCGGAGGTGGACGGCATCGAGTGGATCTCCATGCCCGACCCCGCCACCGCGGCCGGCGCGCTGGCCAACAACGAGATCGACTACTGGGAACTGCCGCCACCCGACCTGATCCCCCTGCTGGAAGGCAACCGGCAGATCCGGCTGACGGCGATCGACCCGGTGGGCTCGCAGGTCTGGCTGCGGCCGAACCACGGGCAGCCGCCCTTCAACGACCCGCGCGCCCGGCAGGCGCTGCTGCACGCCATCAACCAGCGCGACGTGCTGGACGCCGCCGGCATACCCGAAGCCGATCGGCGCGACTGGTGCCCGGCGTATTTCTACTGCGGCACGCCGCTGGAAACCGCCGCCGGGGCGGAAGGGCTGGAGCGACCCAACCTGGAGCGCGGCCGGACGCTGCTGCGCGAGAGCGGCTATGACGGCCGCCCGGTGGTGTTCCTGGACGCCACGGACCTGTCCACCAACCACGCCGCCACCTCCGTGCTGGCGGAAGCCTTTCGTGGCATCGGCTTGAACGTGGACGTGGTGGCCAGCGACTTCGCCACCCTGACCGCCCGGCGCAACAAGCGCGACCCGGTGGCGCAGGGCGGCTGGAACCTGTTCGTCACCGTGGGCAACGTGCTGGACGGCGGCGATCCGCTGGTCAGCCTGTACCTCGCCTCGCCCTGCCAGGGCGGCCTGGCTGGCTGGCCCTGCGACGAGCAGCTGGAACAGCTGCGCCGCGCCTGGTGGGAGGAAACCGACGCCGCTAAGCGCCGCGCGCTGGTGGACGACATCCAGCGCCGGGCCTTCGAGGTAGTGCCCTACATCAACGCCGGGCAGTTCCGCTCCCGCGCCGCCTTCCGCTCCAACGTGGAGGGCGTGCGCGCCACCACCGTGCCGGTGTTCTGGGGCGTGCGGAAGCGCTGAGGCCGGGGCGCGGGGCCGAGCGCCCCGCGTTGCCGCGGAAACCGCGCCAGCAACGGGAGGGGGAGCCCCGGCCGGGGCTCCCGTCTGGTCAGGGAACCGTCAGGCTGCTGATGGCGCAAAGGTCGAGGTTGCGGCGTTCCTCGGCGCGGCCACCCTGGAACTCGAAGCGGACGTCGTAATTGCAAGCGCCCTGCGGCAGGCGGATCGCCTGCGTCTGGCCCGGGGCGATCACGGTGTTGGCGCCCAGCCGGTCCTCGCCCCAGCTCTGCTCGGTGGTCAGGGACGCGCGCACCACCACGATGGCGTCGCGGCCGTTGTTCACCACGTTGAAGGAGGGATTGCCCTGCTGCGAGGCCGCGGCGGGACCGCCCTTGCCGCTGCTGCCGGCTGCGGCGGGCGCGTTGCCGAACACCACTTCCTGCATCTGGCAGGTGTTGATGTTGCGCCGCTCCTCGGACCGGCCGCCGTTGTAGACGACGCGCAGGTCGTTCTCGCACTGCCCGGCGGGCAGTTCGATGCGGATGGCCAGGCCGCTGGCCAGCACGTTGGCGCCCAGCCGGTCCTGGCCCCAGGTCGAAACCTGCGAGGAGGATACGTAGGCTTCCTGGATCGTCTCGGTGCCGCCGTTGCGCAGGTAGAAAGAGGGGTCATTTCCCTGCGCGGCCGCGATCCCGGAAGTCAGGCCCGACATCGCGGCAGCGAGCAGCAGGCGACGGGTGAGGGAAGCGTTCATGGGGCGTTTCTATCCTCGTCTGGTCGGGAAATGTGGCCGGGACCGGCTCGTTGCACTGTGTCACGAAATTCCGGTCCAGGTTGAGCCCCGCCGGCGCGCTGCCGCGTGCCACGGGCGGGGCCGGCCTGGTCCGGCGGCACGCTGCCCGGCGGGGCACGGCCGCAGACCGCGCCGCCCTGCCCTGCCTCAGCCCGCGAAGGGGTCGCTCATCAGGATGATGTCGTCCCGCTCCGGGCTGGTGGACAGCATGGTGACGGGCGCTTCCACCAGTTCCTCGATGCGGCGGACATACTTCACCGCCGTGGCCGGCAGCTCGGCCCAGGACCGGGCGCCGCGGGTGCTCTGCGTCCAGCCTTCCATCGTCTCGTAGACCGGCTCCGCCGCGGCCTGGGCGGCGGCGCTGGCAGGCAGGCGCTTCAGCACCTCGCCATCCACGCGGTAGCCGGTGCAGACCTTCAGCTCCTCCAGCCCGTCCAGCACGTCCAGCTTGGTCAGCACCAGCCCCTGGATGCCGCCGACCTTGACGGCTTGGCGCACCATGCAGGCGTCGAACCAGCCGCAGCGGCGCGGGCGGCCGGTGACGGTGCCGAACTCGTGGCCGCGCTCGCCCAGGGTCTTGCCGACGTCGTCGTGCAGTTCCGTGGGGAAAGGGCCGGAGCCGACGCGGGTGGTGTAGGCCTTGGCGATGCCCAGCACCGTGCCGATGGCGTGCGGGCCGATGCCGGCCCCGGCGGCGGCATTGCCGGCCACGGTGTTCGAGGAGGTCACGTAGGGGTAGGTGCCGTGGTCCACGTCCAGCATCACGGCCTGCGCGCCCTCGAACAGCACGCGCTTGCCTTCGATGCGGGCGGCGTCCAGGCGCTCCCAGGCCGGCTCGGCGAAGGGCAGCACCTTGGGAGCCAGGTCCAGCAGCCCGGCCAGCAGTTCGTCCTTGGAGAACTCGGGCGCGCCTAGGCCCCGCAGCAGCGTGTTGTGGTGCAGCAGCAGCTCGTCGAGCTTGTGGCTCAGCACCTCGTGGTCGTTCAGGTCGCACAGGCGGATGGCGCGGCGCGCCACCTTGTCCTCATAGGCCGGGCCGATGCCGCGGCCGGTGGTGCCGATCTTGCGGTCCCCCCGCGCCGCCTCGCGCGCCTTGTCCAGCGCCGGGTGCAGCGGCAGGATCAGTGGCACGTTCTCGGCGATGCGCAGGTTGTGCGGGCCGACCTCCAGCCCCTGGGCGCCGACGCGGGCGATCTCGTCCAGCAGCGCCTGCGGGTCCAGCACCACGCCGTTGCCGATGATGCCGAGCTTGCCGCGCACCACGCCGGAAGGCAGCAGGCTGAGCTTGTAGGTCTGGTTGCCCACCACCAGCGTGTGGCCGGCATTGTGGCCGCCCTGGAAGCGCACCACGATGTCGGCGCGGCTGGCGAGCCAGTCCACCACCTTGCCCTTGCCCTCGTCGCCCCACTGGGCGCCGATCACGGCGACATTGGCCATGATTCTCAGTCCTTCACGATGGGGGCGCAGGGCTCGAGCGTGCCGCCGCGCAGGATGTGGGTGCAGCGCTGGGGCTGCGCGTCGTCGCTCTCCGACAGGGCCGCGATCGTCACGTCGCCCGCGGCCCGCAGCGCCGCGGCCGCGGTGGGATCGGCGCCAAAGGGCAGGAAGACCCGCCGCGGTTCCGGCGCGCGCGGGGCGGCGCGCAGCACGGCATCGGGGTACAGGGTCAGGCCGGTGGCAGGCTCCTCGCCCGACATGTAGCGGCCGCCGCGCGCCAGCTCGCCCGTGCGGCCGGGGCCGAACACGGTGTAGGCGACGCCGGTGTGGTAGCGCAGGCCGCGGAACTCCACGGGGTCCAGGGTGATGCGCAGCCCGGGGGCGCGGGCGCGGATGGCGGCAATCACGGCGGCGGCGTTGTCGGCGATGGCGCGGGCGGCCGGCGGCAGCGCCGCCTCGGCCAGGGCGGCCAGGGCGCCGTCGGCCGGGCCAGCGGCGGCCAGCAGGCCGGGCAGGAACACGGCGGGCGGGCCGGCCGCTTCCGCGAGCTGCGTGACGGCCGCGGCGTCCTTGCGGTCCAGGGCGCGACCCAGGGCGGCGCGCTGCTCGCCGCTCAGCCCGGCGGCGTCGAGCAGGGCGGGCGACATGGCCGGCAGGGTGATGTCCAGCGCCACCTCGGCCACGCCCACGGCGGCCAGCGCCTCGATGCCCACCAGCGCCACTTCGGCATCGGCGGCGGGGCTGTCGGCGCCGATCAGTTCGACCCCGGCCTGGGGCAGCTGCCGCCCGGGGGCGAGCTGGGTCCCCCTCACCCGCAGCACTTGGCCGGCGTAGGAAAGGCGCAGCGGGCGGGGCACGCCGCGCAGCCGGGTGGCGGCGATGCGCGCGACCTGGGGGGTGGTGTCGGCGCGCAGGCCCATCATGCGCTGCGACACCGGGTCCATCAGCCGGAAGGTCTGTTCCGCCACCGCGGCGCCGGAACCGGCGAGCAGCCCTTCCTCGAATTCCAGCAGCGGCGGCTTGACCCGCTCGTAGCCGTGGGCGCCGAAGACGGCCAGCATCGCTTCCACCAGCGCGGCCTCGCGGGCGGCGTCGGGGGGCAGCAGGTCGGACAGGCCCGCGGGCAGCAATGCGGGGTTGAAGCCGTCGGCGGACATGGTTCCGGTCGCTATAGGGCGCGGCTGTGTGGCAGGGGGAGGCCGGAACGGCAAGGCCGCAAGCGGCCGGCCGGCCCGAAGCGCCGCGCGCCGCACGGGCAGGCGCGACCGATCGCGGTCCGATCCAACGCCCGAGGACGGCAACGCCGCGGCCGCGCCGGTGTTGAGATGGCATGCGGCCCTGCTTCCTGCTCCTCCTCGCCCCTTTCGCGCTGGCGGCCTGCCGCAACGACCCGGGCGAGCCTTATCTGTTCGGCTTCGGGAGCCCCGAGCGGGCCGGCGCCCTGAACGCACCCTGGGATTTCGGCCGCACCGGCCAGCTCGCCGGCCGTCCGGCCGAGGCCGCGCTGGCCGCCTTCCGGGTGGAGCAGCAGGCCCGGTCGGTGGACACGGAGCCGCTTTGGCAGGCGCCGGGGACCTCGCTGCTGCAGCCGCAGCTGCACCTGGCACGGCGGCAGATGCGGGAAGCCCTGGGCATCGCGCCCGATGTTCCGCCGGAAGCGGCGGAAACGGCGCTGTATCGCGCCACCCTGGCCCTGCGCGCGGGGGACCGCGGCGCGGCCGCCGCGGCGCTGTCCGCGCCGGGCTTCACCCTGGGCGGGGCCGGCACGCTGGCGCGGCTGGACAATTTGCCGCGGCTGCGGCTGGTGGACGAGGCGGCGCAGGCCGTGGCGCAGGCCGCGAACCCCAGTGGCCGCAGCGCGCGCCCCGGTATCCTCTAGCCGCTTCCCCGGAGCATCCGGGCGGCTTCAGGCTGCCTGACGGGCGTAGCGGGCGGTGATCTGCGCGAAGGCCCAGTCCAGCCAGGGCAGCAGCGCCTCGATCTCGGCCGTTTCCACCGTGGCGCCGCCCCAGATGCGCAGCCCGGGCGGGGCGTCCCGATAGGGGGCGAGGTCGTGGGCCACGCCCTCGGCGTCCAGCAGTGCTGCTATCTCCTTGGCAGCCTTGTTCTGCTCCGCCGGTTCCAGCCCGGCGAACCAGGGCGCAGTGATGCGCAGGCAGATGGAGGTGCAGGAGCGGGTGGCGGGGTCCTCGGCCAGGAAGCCGGCCCAGTCGCTGCGCTCCACCCAGCGGGCGATGGCCGCGAGGTTGGCTTCGGAACGTGCGATCAGCCCCGGTAGCCCGCCCACCGACTCCGCCCAGCGCAAGCCGTCGATCGCGTCCTCGACGCAGAGCATGGAGGGGGTGTTGATGGTATCGCCGGCGAAGATGCCCTCGATCGGCTTCCCGCCCTTGGCCAGGCGGAAGATCTTGGGCAGCGGGCGGTCGGGGGTGAAGGTGGAGAGACGCTCCGCGGCGCGGGGCGACAGGGCCAGCATGCCGTGCCCCGCCTCGCCGCCCAGCACCTTCTGCCAGGACCAGGTGACCACATCGAGCCGGTCCCAGGGCAGTTCCATCGCGAAGGCGGCGGAGGTGGCATCGCAGATCGCCAGCCCCTCGCGGTCCGGGGCGATCCAGTTGCCGTCGGGCACCCGCACGCCGGAGGTGGTGCCGTTCCAGGCGAAAACCACGTCGCGCGACCAGTCCACCGCGGCGAGGTCCGGCAGCCGGCCATAGGGCGCCCGCAGCACCCGCGCATCCGGCAGCTTCAGCTGGTTCACGACGTCCGTGGCCCATTCGCCGGTGAAGGACTCCCAGGCCAGCACGTCCACGCCGCGGGCGCCCAGCAGGCTCCACAGCGCCATCTCCACCGCGCCGGTGTCGGAGGCCGGCACGATGCCCAGCCGCCAGTCGTCCGGCATGCCGAGGATCGCCTTGGACCGCGCGATCACCTCCGCCAGCCGGGCATGCGGGCCCTTGGCGCGGTGCGAGCGGCCGACCAGCGCGCCCGACAGCGCCTCCAGGGACCAGCCCGGACGCTTGGCACAGGGGCCGGAGGCGAAGTTGGGATTGGCCGGGCGCCGGCTGGGCCGGGTGTCCGCTGCAGTCATGGCGGGGAGCTCCCTCGGGTGGCGGGCCCGAAACGGGAAAGGGCCGCCCGGGCACGCCCTTACGCGCCCGCACGGCCCTCGATCAATCTCCAGAGGCGGCGCCCGCGGCGCGACCGGCCGCGGGTGCCCTGCCCGGTTCAGTTCTTCGGCGTCAGGCCGAACAGCTTCTCGGCGTTGCGGAAGTTGATCTTGTCCCGGTTTTCCGGCGTCAGGTCGAGGGATTCCAGGATCGCGATGGTGTCCCGGATGTAGCCGGGGCCGCGCTCCGGATCGAAGGGCGAGTCGGAGGCGAAGAGCACCTTGTCGGCGCCGTAGTATTCCAGGCCGCAGATCGTCGCCGGGCGGGAGCCGAACACGGCAGTATCGGCGTAGAAATCCTTGAAGTAGTCGGCGGGGCGCTTCTTCAGGTTCTTCAGCACCACGGAATAGTCCTCGTCCGAGGTGCGCTTGCCCAGCTGGTCCCAGCCCGGCCCGACGCGGCCCTCGAAATACGGCACCATGGCGCCGAGGTGGTGCGCCAGCACCTTGAGGTTCGGCAGCCGGTCCATGAAGCCCGAGAAGACGAGGCGGGCCATGGCGGTGCTGGTCTCGTAGGGCCAGCCGAAGGTCCACCAGATCTCGTACTTCGACTTATCCTCGGTCTTGTAGTCCGGCATGTTGGCGCCGCGCGAGGGATGCAGCAGCACGGGCTTGTTGTGCTTCGCCGCCATCTCGAAGATCGGGAAGAAGCGTTCCTCGTCCAGCGGCGCGCCGTTGACGTTGGTGTGGATCTGCAGCCCGTTGGCGCCGGCCTGCGTGAAGGCGCGTTCGGCTTCCCGCACCGCCAGGTCGGGACCGTTCATCGGCAGCGAGGCGATATAGCCGGCGAAGCGGTCGGGGTACTTCTGCACCAGCTCGGCCATGCCGTCGTTGCCGAGCTTGGCCAGTTCCAGCACCTCCTCGGGCGTGCCGAGGCTTTCCAGCGGCGGCATGCCGAGCGACAGGATCTGCGAGTAGTCGTGCTGGCTGAACAGGTCCATCACCCGGAAGCGCTCGTCCAGGTCGAAGATGGCGGGGATGCCGCGCATCCGCTTGCCGATGTCCTGGCCCGCACCCGGCGAGGATTCCAGCTTTTCCCAGAGGCGCTTGGGAAAGAAGTGGTTGAAGGCGTCGACGTAGCGCATGGGCGGGTCCTCCCGTGGTTCGGCGGGCGGTTGTCGGCCCGTGGCGCCACGGGGGCCAGTACCGTTTGCGCGACGGTGCTGTAAGGAAAGCTTACCGCTTCCTCCCGGTGCCGTGTCCGCATGCTCCTCCGCCAGCTTCGCTGCTTCGTCGCCGTGGCGCGCACGCGCTCCTTCACCGCGGCCGCGGCCGGGCTGCACCTGTCGCAGCCGGCCCTGGGCGGCCATGTGCGGCGGCTGGAAGAACGGCTGGGCGTGGTGCTGTTCGAGCGTCACGCCAAGGGCGCCCGGCTCACCGAGGCCGGGCGTGCCTTTCTGCCCCGCGCGGAAGCCGTGCTGGATGCGGCCGAGGCGGCGGAGCGGTCGGTGGACGGGTTCCGCGCGGCGCCGCCGCGGCCGGTGTCCCTCGGGGTGACGCCGACCCCAGGGCAGGCGCTGGTGCCGGAGCTGATCCAGGCCGGGGCCGCCCCGGACGCGGCACTGCGGCTGGAACTGCGCCAAGGCCTGAGCGACGAGCTGGCGGCACAGGTCGCGGCCGGCACGCTGGACGCGGCGCTGTGCTACGACCCGGCCGCGGAAGGGCTGACGGCCACCCCGCTCTTCGCTGAGGACCTGTTCCTGGTCGGCCGCCCGGAGGTGATCGGGCCGGGCGAGGAGATCGCCCTGGCGGAGCTGCCGCGCATCCCCCTGGTGCTGGACCGTCCGCCGCACGGCACGCGCCGGCTGATCGACGCGCTGGCCGCGGCGGAGGGCGTGCGGCTGAACGTGCGGCTGGAGATCGAGCCCTCCGACATGAAGCGGGCGGTGATGCGGGCCGATGGCGGCTGCGGCAGCCTGGTGCCCTTCGGCCTGTTCCTGGACGAGATCGCCGCCGGGCGGATGCGCGCCCGCCGGGTGGTCCGCCCGCGGATTCGCCGCACCCTGTTCCTGTTGCTGCGCCGCGCCCTGCCCGCCGAGCAGGCCGCGCAACTGGCGGCGCTGCTGCGGCCGCTGGTGCAGCGCCGGATCGCCGAGGGCGCGCTGGGCTGGGAAGCCGCCGCACCCTGAGCCGCTGGCCACTCGCTTGCCGCCCTGGGTTTGCTGCCGCATGACGGCTGGCCCGAGGAGACGCCGCGCGCCGCCATGACCCGTTCCACCCTGTCCGTCCTGGTCCTGCTGGGGGCCTTCGCACTGCTGTGCTGGCTCACCCCGCACGTGGTGCTGGTGATCTTCGCGGGGGCGCTGGTGGCGGTGGGGCTGCGTTCCCTGGCGGCGCCGGTGGCCATCCATCTCGGCCTGCGCGGCGGCTGGGCCGTGCTGCTGGTGTCGCTGGCGCTGGTGCTGCTGTTCGGGGTGGCGGCCTGGGCAGTGGCCGCCCCGCTCAGCGAGCAGGCCGGCAACTTCGCCGAGTCCCTGCCCCGGACCCTGCAGTCCCTGCGCGAGCAGGTGTCCCAGTACGGGCTGGGCCGCTGGGTGCTGGAACGGGTGCATCCGGAACAGATGATCCCTTCCGCCGGCGATGCGGCCGGGCTCGCGGCGGCCGGGCTGAGCGGCGGCGTGGGCGTGCTGGGCGACATCGTGCTGGTGGTGCTGCTGGGCATCTTCCTGGCCGCGGAGCCTTCGCTGTACCGGCGCGGCGCCGTGGCACTGCTGGCGCCCGCGCTGCGGCCGGGTGGCATGTACGTGCTGGACCAGTCCGGCGCGGCGCTGCGCGGCTGGCTGATCGGCGCGATGTGCGCCATGGCCTTCAACGGCACGCTGGTGTTCCTGGGCCTCTGGGCGCTGGGCGTGCCGCTGTCCGGGCTGCTGGGCGTGATCGCCGGGCTGATGAGCTTCGTGCCCTATATCGGCGCCTTCGTGGCCGCGGTGCCGGCGGCGCTGGTGGCCCTGGGCCAGGACCCCTCGCTGCTGCCTTGGGCGCTGGGCCTGTTCTGCGTGGTGGAAGCCATTGAGGGCAACGTGCTGACGCCAATGGTGCAGAAGCACACCACCGACCTGCCGCCGGGGCTGCTGCTGGCGGCCCAGGCCCTGGCCGGGGCCTCGCTGGGCGTGCTGGGCATCATCCTGGCCGCGCCGCTGGCGGCGGTGGCGATGACGGCGATCCGCGCCGGCTACGTCGAGCAGCGGTTGGAAGGCGAGAACTGAGGAAGGAAGGCCGGGGGAGTGAACTCCCCCGGGCCCCCTCCTTTTTTCGGGAGTTTCGGGCAGCGCCATCGGCCATCGGAGCACCCCCAGACTCCCGAAAATAGAAGGGGGTCCCGGGGGATACCTCCCCCCGGCTTGTCTTTTCCCGCCGTGCCTAGCGCGGTGTCAGGATGAAGCGCACGGGACGGTCGGGCTGGGTGGTGACCAGGCCCCGCGGCACCACGGTGCCGCTGCCGAAGAACTCCAGCCGGAAGCGGCGCAGCAGGCGGGCCAGCACCACCACGGCCTCGGTCAACGCGAACTGCGCGCCGACGCAGATGCGCGGCCCGGCGCCGAAGGGCATGTAGGCGTGGCGGTGCGGCGGCGTGGCGCCCGGCAAGAAGCGGCCGGGGTCGAACACGCCGGGCCGGTCCCACAGCTTGCGGTGCCGGTGCAGCACCCAGGGCGACACGCTGACCACCGTCCCGGCGGCCACCGCGTGGTCGCCGATGCGGTCGGGTCCGCGGGCTTCGCGCACCAGCAGGAAAGCGGGCGGGTAGAGGCGCAGAGTCTCGTCCACGAAGGCGCGGGTGAAGGGCAGCGCGCGCATGCTGGCGGCGGCCTTGTCCGGCGACAGGTCGGCTTCAGCCGCCTCCGCGGCGATGCGGTCGGCATGTTCGGGCAGCAGCGCCGCCAGGTAGCAGGCCCAGAACAGCGTCACCGCCGTGGTCTCGTGCCCGGCCAGGATCATGGTCGCGATCTCGTCGCGCAGCTGCCCGCGGTCGAAGCCCTCGCCGGTTTCGGGGTCGCGCGCCGAGGCCAGCAGGTCGAACAGGTCGCGCGGCTCGTCCCTGCGGCGCGGCTGGGCTTCGCGAGCGTCGATGATGCGGTCGATCAGCCGCAGCCAGTCCTTGCGAAAGCCGGCGCGGCCGAGATCCATCGGCGAGGAGATCGTGCCCGGCAGCAGCAGGTCGAGAAAGCCCGGCTGCGCGAAGCGCGTGGCGTAGCGCACCAGCATCGCCCGCAGCTCGTCGCCGAAGCTGGACATTTCCAGCGAGAACATGGACTGCCCGGCGATGGTCAGGGCCAGATGCTGCAGGTTGCGCAGCAGCTCCACCGGCAGGCCGGCGCGGCGGTCCAGCGCGAGTTCCGCGGTTTCGCTGGCGTCCACGATGTGGCGCGCCAGCACCGGCATCACGCGGGGCGCCATGGATGGGGCGATGGTCCGGCGCTGGTGCTTCCAGGCCTTGCCTTCCGCCAGGAACAGGCCGCTGCCGAGCACCGGCTGCAGCACGCGCCGGGCGCCGACGTTGCGGCCGTAGTTCTCGTGGTTGTCCACCAGGACGTGGCGGATCGCCTCGGGGTCGTTGAGCAGGAGCTGCTCGCGCCCCAGGAAGCGTCCGGGAAGGATGGCTTCCTCGTAGGCCGCCTCTCCCCAGAGCTCGAGGGGGTTGCGGCGCAGCACCAGGAAGGCTTCGAGCTGCGTGCGCAGCCGCGTCGGCACGGGCGGCCGCGGCAGGGCCACGGTGCGGCTGGAGGAGAGGAGTTCGGCCATACGCCAGAGATGGGACGGCGCGGCCTGCGGTCCAGCATTTCCGCCGGCCGGGACCGCAGCCGGACGCGCCAGTGCCATCGGACGTCGCGGGTGCGGCCAGGGCTCCGAAACGGCGCTTCGCCTTACTTCCTTACCATCTTACTTCCTTACCGCCGCCCGCCCAGCCGACCGGTTTTTCAGAAAATAATCCTACAACTTCAGGGTGCTAGCGGTCAAGCGTGGTGATCGCCGTGGCAGATTCCGGGTTCTGTGCCACTTCTGGCGTCTTGTGCCACTTCTATCGTTTCTGCCATTCCCGGTCCGCGTAAGGGTCCGGCCGCGGGCCGTTCCGCGGCCAGGCCTAGGGCAGCGTGATCTCCGACTGCGCGTAGAGCACCGCATGGCCGCCGATGCGGACCCGGTCGCCGCGCAGCTCGCACCACAGGGTGCCGCCGCGGGCGCTGACTTGGCGGCAGACCAGGCTGTTGCGGCCCAGCCGTGCCGCCCAGAAGGGCACCAGCTCGGTATGCGCGGCGCCGGTCACAGGGTCCTCGTTGATGCCAATGCGCGCCCCGAAGTAGCGGGACACGACGTCGTAGCCGCTCTCGCCGCCGGGAGCCGTGGCGATGGTGCGGGCCACCGGGGCCGTGGCGATCAGGCTGCCGGTGCCCCGCGCCTCATGGGTATCCGGCAGCGAGGCGATGCGGACATGGTCGGGCCGCAGGTCGCGCACCACCGCGGGGTCGTCGAAGACGCAGATCCAGTCGCGCGCCTTCCAGACTTCGCGCGGCACAGCGCCCAGCGCGGTCGCGAGGCCCGGTGGCGCCCGGCTGGGCACCGGCGGCATCGCGGGGAAGTCCAGCACGTAGCGGTCGCCATCCCGCTCCACCCCGAGCAGGCCGGAGCGGGTGCGGAAGCGCATCGTGTCGGTGATGCCGAATTCCGAGGCCAGCACATGCGCGGTGGCCAGCGTGGCGTGGCCGCACAGTTCGACCTCCACGGTGGGGGTGAACCAGCGCAGGTGCCATTGCGCGCCGTGGCCAGCGGGCGCCGCGGCGCCCTCGCCCGCCGTTGGCGCGCCCTGTCCGTGTGCCGCCGCGGTGCCGCTTCCACCGTTCCCACGCGCCTCCGGCACGATGAAAGCCGTCTCGCTGAGGTTGTGTTCCGCCGCCATGGCCTGCAACAGCGCGTCGGGCAGCCAGGATTCCAGCGGCACCACTACGGCGGGGTTGCCCTCGAAGGGACGCTCCGCGAAGGCGTCCACCGTGAAGCTGCGCAGCTTCATGCCAGGGCGCGCAGCCGCTCGGGGTCCAGGGTGACGGCGTGGTTCAGCGGGCCGTGGCCGCCGCCGAAGCCGGGCGCCGCCAGGATGGCGGCCTGCACGTAGGCGCGGGCGCGGCGCACGGCCTCGCGCAGCGCCATGCCCTGGGCCAGGCCGGCGGCGATCGCGCTGGCCAGGGTGCAGCCGGTGCCGTGGGTGTGGTAAGTGTCGATGCGGCGGCCCTGCATCACCTCTACGCCGTCCTCCGTGGCCAGCAAGTCGTACACCGTGTCGCCCGGCAGGTGGCCGCCCTTCAGCAGCACCGCCGGCACGCCCAGGGTCAGCATGCTGCGCGCGGCGGCGTGCATGGCGGCCAGGTCGGGGATGTCCATGCCCGACAGCACCTCGGCCTCCGGCAGGTTGGGGGTGATGATCGCGGCGAAGGGCAGCAGGCGGCGCTTGATGGCTTCCACCGCGTCGCCGGCCAGCAGGCGGGAGCCGCCCTTGGCCACCATCACGGGGTCCACCACCAGCGGGATGCCCGCGGCCTTTTCGGCCAGGACCTCGCAGACCGCCTCCACCGTGCCGCTGTCGCCCAGCATCCCGGTCTTGATGGCGTCCGCGCCGATGTCGTCCAGGGACAGCCTGATCTGCTGCCGGATGAAGTCGGGCGGCACCGGGTGGACGCCGTGCACACCGTGGGTGTCCTGCGCGGTCAGGGCAGTGATCGCCGTGGCGGCATAGGCGCCCAGGGCGGTGATCGCCTTGATGTCCGCCTGGATCCCGGCCCCGCCGCCGGAGTCCGAACCCGCGATCACCAGCACGCGACCCTTCATGCCGCGGCCCTGGCCGGCACGGCGGCGCGGATGGCGGCCAGCAGCTGTTCCATGGTTTCGTCCAGCAGGAACTGTTCCTCCGCCTCCACCATCACCCGCAGCAGCGGTTCCGTGCCGCTGGGGCGGATCAGCACGCGGCCGCGGCGGCCCAGCTGCGCTTCGGCCGCCGCCACGGCGTCGCGCACCGAAGGGGTGGCCAGCAGGTCGCCGCCGCCGTGGCGCAGGTTGACCAGGCGCTGCGGCAGCGGCTCGAAGCGGCGGCACACCTCGCTGGCGGGACGGCCTTCCTCCACCAGCGCGGCCAGGACCTGCAGCGCCGCCACCAAACCGTCGCCGGTGGTGCCGTGGTCGCTGAGGATGACGTGGCCGGATTGTTCGCCGCCGAGGTTGCAGCCGCTCTCGCGCATGCGCTCGCCGACGTAGCGGTCGCCGACCTTGGTGCGGTGCAGGCCGATGGCCTTCTCCGCCAGCCGGCGTTCCAGCCCGAGGTTGGACATCACCGTGGCCACCACCGCCCCGCCGCGCAGCCGGTTCTGCGCCGCCCAGGTTTCCGCGATCAGGCAGAGGACCTGGTCGCCGTCGATGATGCGCCCCGCCTCGTCGCAGAGCACCAGCCGGTCGGCGTCGCCGTCCAGCGCGATGCCGAGATCGGCGCGGCGCTCGCGCACCAGCTCGCCCATGCGGCCCGGCGCGGTGGAGCCGCAGCCGTCGTTGATGTTGAAGCCGTCGGGGGCGACGCCCATGGACACCACCTCGGCGCCCAGTTCCCACAGCACGGTGGGCGCCACGCGGTAGGCGGCGCCGTTGGCGCAGTCCACGACGATGCGCAGGTTGCCCAGCGTGCGGCCCTTGGGAAAGGCCTGCTTGGCGGCCTCGATGTAGCGGCCGGCGGCATCCTCCAGGCGTGAGGCGCGTCCGAGCTTGGCCGGCGGCGCGAGGGCGGCGATGTCGCTGGCCATCAGCGCCTCGATCTCCAGCTCCTGCGCGTCGGACAGCTTGAGCCCGTCGGGGCCGAACAGCTTGATGCCGTTGTCCTCGAACGGGTTGTGCGAGGCCGAGACCATCACGCCCAGGTCGGCGCGCAGCGAGCGCGTCAGCATGGCGATGGCCGGCGTCGGCAGCGGACCCACCAGCACCACGTCCATGCCGGCGCCGACGAAGCCCGCGGTCAGCGCCGGTTCCAGCATGTAGCCGGACAGGCGCGTGTCCTTGCCGATCACCACGCGGTGCCGGTGCGCCCCGCGGTTGAAGTACAGCCCGGCCGCCTGGCCCAGGCGCAGGGCGGTGACCGCGTCCATCGGCGCGCTGTTGGCGACGCCGCGAATCCCATCCGTGCCGAACAGGCGGCGCGACGGCGGTGGGGTCAGGTGGTTCATGCGACGACGAGGAGCCCGTACCGGAAAGGGTGGATTCGTAGCCCGCGTGCCGCGCCGGGTCCATCGAAGCGGAACGGGTTCGGTGGGTCAGCCTTCGGGGCCGATGGGCGGAGGCGCCAGGGCGGTGCGCGAGGTCGTCGGACCGGTCGGGCGATGCGGCCGAGTCCGACGAGCGAAGCGGCCCCGGCGGTGGGCCGGGCGGCCTGGGAACCGGCCGAGCCTGCCGGGAAAACACGGGTCCGCCATGTCCGGGCGGTGGGTGGCGGTGCGGGAAGCGGCGGGCTGCCAGGGGTTTGCGGTGGGGAGGCCGGAGCGATCGGCCTCGGCGGCCCTGGCAGCCTGGGCGGCGGGCCTTGATCTCCCCCGTCCAGGGCGCGAACTCTCCGCCATGCTGCACCGCAGCATCGCCCCGTTCCGGAATTGCCCGTGTCCCTGCCCCTTCTTGCCCTGGCCATCGCCTCCTTCGGCATTGGTACCACCGAGTTCGTCATCATGGGGCTCCTGCCCGAACTGTCGCGCGACCTCGGCGTGGATATCCCCACGGCGGGGCTGCTGGTGTCCGGCTACGCCATCAGCGTCGCCCTGGGCGCGCCGCTGCTGGCCGTGGCCACCGGGCGGCTGCCGCGCAAGGCGGCGCTGCTGGGGCTGATGGGCATCTTCATCCTGGGTAACCTGCTCTGCGCCATCGCGCCGGGCTACGCGACGCTGATGGGCGCGCGGGTGGTCACCGCCTTCTGCCACGGCGCCTTCTTCGGCACGGGGGCGGTGGTGGCGGCGGATCTGGTGCCGCGGCATCGCCGGTCGGCCGCCATCGCGCTGATGTTTTCCGGGCTGACCCTGGCCAATGTGCTGGGCGTGCCGCTGGGGACGGCGCTGGGCCAGGTGGCGGGCTGGCGGGCGACCTTCTGGGCGGTGGTGGCGATCGGCGTGCTGGCGGCCGCGGCGCTGGCGCTGTGGGTGCCGGCCGGGCTGCCCGGCAAGCCCGCGGCGCTGCGGCGGGAGATCCGGGCGCTCGGGCACCCGCAGGTGCTTCTGGCCATGCTGATCAGCGCCCTGGCCTCGGCCAGCCTGTTCAGCGTCTTCACCTATATCGCGCCGATGCTGCGGGGCGTGACCGGCCTGCCCGACACGGCCGTCACCGGCGCGCTGCTGCTGTTCGGGCTGGGGCTGACGGCCGGCAACCTGTTGGGCGGCCGTTTGGCGGACTGGCGGCTGATGCCCTCGCTGATCGGGATCTTCGCGCTGCTGGTGGCCGTGCTGGCGGTGTTTTCCGCCACGGTGGTGGCGGTGCTGCCGGCCCTGGCGACGCTGCTGGTCTGGGGCGTGCTGGCTTTCGCGCTGGTGTCGCCCTTGCAGACGCGGGTGCTGGACCAGGCGCGCGAGGCGCCGACCCTGGCCTCCACGGTGAACCAGGGCGTGTTCAACATCGGCAACGCCTTCGGCGCCTGGTTGGGCGGCGTGGCGATCGGCTGGGGGATGGGGTACCGGGAACTGCCCTGGCTGGGGGCCGGGCTCGCCGTGGTGGCGCTGGGCCTGACGGTGTTGTCCAGCCTGATCGAGCGGCAGGAACAGGCGGTCACCGCGCCGGCGGAGTGACCGGCCCGCCGGGGATCAGGGGGGAGGCGCGCCCTCAGCCACCGCCCGGGCCAGCGCGAGGGCCTGCACGGTTTCCGCCACGTCGTGCACGCGCAGGATCGCCGCTCCGCGCGCCGCGCCCGCCAGCGCCGCGGCGAGGCTGCCGCCCAGCCTTCGCGCGGCCACGGGCTCGCCCGAGGCGCGGCCGATGAAGCCCTTGCGCGAGGCGCCCAGCAGCACGGCGCAGCCCAGGCCGTGCAGCAGGGGCAGCCGGTCCAGCAGTTCCAGGTTGTGCGCCAGGGTCTTGCCGAAGCCGAGGCCGGGGTCCACGGCGATGCGGTGCCGCGGGATGCCCGCGGCCTCGCAGGCCAGGATGCGGGCGTGCAGGAAAGCCGCGACCTCCGGCACCACGTCACCGTACTGCGCCAGGGCCTGCATGGTCCGGGGGTCGGTGCCGGGCATGTGCATCAGCACGGCGGAACAGCCGGACGCGGCCACGGTGCCGAGTGCGGCGGGGTCGTGGCGCAGGGCGGAGATGTCGTTGACCACCGTGGCGCCGGCGTCCAGCGCCGCCCGCATGGTCCGGGCGTTGCGGGTGTCCACCGACACGCAGGCGGCGGGGGCGAGATGCCGCAGCACCGGGAGGAGCCGGGCGCATTCCGTTTCGGGGTCCACGGGCTCGGCGCCCGGGCGGGTGCTTTCCGCACCGAGGTCGAGCATGTCGGCCCCGGCTGCCAGCATCGCCTCACCGGCAGCCACCGCGGCGGCCTCGGTGCCGTAGCGGCCGCCATCGGAGAAGCTGTCGGGCGTCACGTTCAGGATGCCCATCACCAGCGGCCGCCCCGGTGCGCCGGCGGCCAGCCCGGCGAAGGGCGGCAAGGGTTGCGTCAGGGCCTGGAGCATTGGCGTTTCATCGGCAGGGATCAACGAGGCCGGGACGATCCTGGCCTCCCTGCCCTGCCCCCCGACGCGCACGAGGGTAAAGGCCAGGGGACCGCCGCGCAGCCACAGGGCCTGCCCGGCCGACACCGCGGCGCGGGCCGTTTCGCCATGCAGCAGGCCCAGTGGTTCGATCCAGCCCTGCATCGTCCCGTTCTCCGTCTCGCGCTCGCCGCCGGACATGAAAAAGGGGCCCCGGAGGGCCCCTTTTCGACTTGGTTCTGCGGCCCTGGAGCCCCCGCCCGGGGACACCCGCCTGCGCGGGCGCCCCGATCCCTCACGCCCCGGAGGGCGCGGGGTTCAGCCCACCCGGGCTGGGACGCGGGTTCGGCCGGCCGGAGGTCGGGACGCTGCCGCGGCCCTGGTTCACCGGCTCGTCCGGGCGGACCCGCACGATCGGCTCGCCGCGCAGCACCTGCCGGATCTCGTCGCCCGACAGGGTCTCGTACTCCAGCAGGCCCTTGGCCAGGGCATGCAGCCCCTCGATGTTGTCGCTCAGCAGTTGCTTGGCCCGGGCGTAGGCGCTGTCGATGATCGAGCGGATCTCGCTGTCGATCGCCTGGGCGGTGGCCTCGCTCAGGTTCTTCGACTGCGTCACGGAATGGCCAAGGAAGACCTCCTGGTCATTCGAGCCGTAGGCGATCATGCCGAGCTTGTCGGACATGCCCCATTCCGTGATCATCCGGCGCGCCTGGTCGGTGGCCATCTTGATGTCGCCCGAGGCGCCGTTGGACACCTTGTCCTCGCCGAAGATCAGCTCCTCGGCGACGCGGCCGCCCATCGCCATGGCGAGTTCCGCCTTCAGCTTGGACTTGTGCTTGGAGTAGCGGTCGCCCTCCGGCAGGCTCATCACCAGGCCCAGAGCGCGGCCGCGCGGGATGATGGTGGCCTTGTGCACGGGGTCGCACTCTTCCTCGTGCATCGCCACCAGGGCATGGCCGGCCTCGTGATAGGCGGTCATGCGCTTCTCGGCCTCGCTCATCACGAGGGAGCGGCGCTCAGTGCCCATCAGCACCTTGTCCTTGGCGGCCTCGAACTCGTGCATGCCCACGGTGCGACGTGCCGTGCGGGCGGCCAGCAGCGCCGCCTCGTTCACCAGGTTGGCGAGGTCCGCGCCCGAGAAGCCCGGCGTGCCGCGCGCGATGGTCTTGGGGTCGACGTCGGAGGCCAGGGGGACCTTGCGCATGTGCACGCGCAGGATCTTCTCGCGCCCGTTCACGTCGGGGTTGGGCACCACGACCTGCCGGTCGAAGCGGCCGGGGCGCAGCAGCGCCGGGTCCAGCACGTCCGGCCGGTTGGTGGCGGCGATCAGGATGACGCCCTCGTTGCTCTCGAAGCCGTCCATCTCCACGAGCATCTGGTTCAGGGTCTGCTCGCGCTCGTCGTTGCCGCCGCCCAGGCCGGCGCCGCGGTGACGGCCCACGGCGTCGATCTCGTCGATAAAGATGATGCAGGGGGCATTCTTCTTGCCCTGCTCAAACATGTCGCGCACGCGGCTGGCGCCGACGCCCACGAACATCTCCACGAAGTCGGAGCCAGAAATGGTGAAGAAGGGCACGTTGGCCTCGCCGGCGACGGAGCGCGCGAGCAGCGTCTTGCCGGTGCCGGGGGGGCCGACCAGCAGCACGCCTTTGGGGATCTTGCCGCCGAGGCGCTGGTACTTCTGCGGGTCGCGCAGGAAGTCCACGACCTCCTCCAGCTCGCCCTTGGCTTCCTCGATGCCGGCAACGTCCTCGAAGGTGACGCGGCCCTGCTTCTCCGTCAGCAGCTTGGCCTTGGACTTGCCGAAGCCCATGGCCCGGCCGCCGCCGCCCTGCATCTGGCGCATGAAGAACACCCAGACGCCGATCAGCAGCAGCATCGGGAACCAGCTCAGCAGGTAGTGGAAGAGCGGGTTGACGTCGCTCTCCTCCGGCCGGGCCTCGACGCGCACGCCCTTGTCGGTCAGGCGCTGGACCAGCTGCGGGTCCTCGGGCGTGTAGGTGGAGAAGGTGCGACCGTCGGTCAGCTGCCCGGACACGATGCGGCCCTGGATGCGCACGTCGCGCACATGGCCGGCCGAAACCTCGGACAGGAATTCAGAATAGGCGACCTGCTGCCCGCGGGACTGGGTGCTGGCGGAGGGCTGGAACAGGTTGAACAGCGCCACCAGCAGCAGTGCCACGATGACCCAGAGGGCAAGGTTGCGGCCGAAATTGTTCACAGGGTGTTTCCGTCCTGACGCCGGGAATGCCGGCTTCCGCACAAGATAGGTAGCTCAGGGGCATTCTGGAACCTCAACCTTGCCGTTTCCTCATCTCGCCGGAAAAGCCGGGCGGCGGGGTGGGGCGGCGCGTCCCGGCGGCCAGTCAGGCGAAGGGTCCGCCGGCCGGCGAGAAGAACACACCGGGCGGTGGCCAGGGCAGCAGTTCCCCGCCCCGGCGGAGCGCGGGCATGCCGCGCAGCACCAGGGCCGGGAGGTTGCGGCGCAGGTCGCGGGGCAGGGCGGCGAGGTCGTCCCCCAGGGCGCCCAGGGTTCCGCCGGGCGTGTCCCCGGCGCAGTGCCAGCGGCCGTCCCAGCACGCGCCGGCCCTGGCGGGGATGGGTGGCGCGCAGGCCGCCGGCTCGCGGCACAGGATGCCCGCGCGCCGCTGGGCGCCGGCCAGGGTGCCGCCCCCGCGTCGCAGCAGCGCCGCCACGCCGGCCCGGGGCGGCGGGTGCACGCGGCCCGCCACGCTTCGCAGGAGGCGGGACAGGAGTTCCACGGCGATCGCGTCCCCGCCCAGCACTGCGGGGTGCAGTTCCGCCCAGCCTTCGGGGTGGAACACGGCGGCCGCGGCGGCACGGGCCAGGATCTCGGGCTCCCGCCGCTCGCGGCGGGCCGCGAAGGCGGCGGCGGCCTCGGCCAAGGCGGCGACCGCGGGCCCAGTCCCGCCGGGGTCCGCCAGGCTGCGGCGCAGGCGCACCCGGGCGAAGCGGGGGTCGTCGTTGGAGGGATCGCGCACCGGCACCAGCCCGGCGGCGGCGAGCGTGGCTTCCAGCCTTTCGGGCGGCACGTCGAGCAAGGGCCGCAGCACCAGGGCCTGGGCCGCGGGGCGCGCCGCCACCATGGCCCCGAGGCCGCGCTCGCCCGACCCGCGCAGCAGCCGGAACAGGGTGGTTTCCGCCTGATCCCCGCGATGCTGGCCCAGCAGCAGCCAGGGGGCGCCCAGCCGGTCCGCCGCGGCTAGCAGGGCGTCCAGCCGGGCGGCGCGGGCACGGTCCTGCAAGGCAGCGCCGGGTGCCAGGCCGAGGGATAATGAGTGGGTCTCGATACCCCGTGCAGTCAGCTGCGCCGCGACGGTGGCGGCTTCGGCGGCACTTTCCGGGCGCAGGCCGTGATCCGCCACCAGGGCGACGGCCCGCCCGCCGCGCGCCGCGGCCCATCGCCCGGCCAACAGCACCAGGGCGAGGCTGTGCGGCCCGCCCGAAACGCCGACGCAGAGGCACGGTGCCGGGGCGAAGGGGCCGAGCGGCGCCATGAGGGCGTCGAACTCCGCCGGGTCCAACGGCAGGGCGACGCTCGGGCTCAACATCCGCCGTCCCTCGCCACATCCTTCAGGACGGTATGCGGCGCCAGGGCGGCCGCGGGCTTGCTCAGCGGCAGCCGGCCCTTTGCCGGACCTGCTGCGCTTCCTGGGCCACCGACCCGGACAAGCGCGGGAACTCGCGGCCGAGGTCGCTGAGGGTCTGGCAGGCTTCGCGCCGGGCGCCGAAGCCGTTGAACGCCGTCGCGAGGCCGACCAGCGCCTCGGGGGCGCGGCTGGACTGGCGGTTGCGCTTGTAGGCGTCGTCATAGGCGAGCGCCGCGTTCTGGAAGTCCCGCTTGCCCACCAGCGCATCGCCCAGCAGCAGCTGCGCGTCCTGGGCCCGCGGCGAGTTGCGGGCGGACAGCACTTCGCGCGCCGCGGCTTCCGCCGCGCCGTAGTCGCGGCGGGACAGGGCGCTCTGCCCGTCCGCCAGGGCGCGTTCCGGGGGTCGCGGCGTGCTGGCCGGCGCAGCCGGGGCCGGGCCGGCCGCGGGCGGGCTGGCCGGCGTGTTGCTGCCCTGCTGCTGCCGTGGTGGCGCGGTGGGGGCACCGCCGGACGGGGCGGCGCTGCCGCCGCGCCCTTCGATCTGCTGCAGCCGGTAGTCCAGGTCGCCCTGGAGCTTGTCGACGCTCTGCTGCAGCGAGCGATTCTGGAACTCGGCCTGCTCGGCCCGGCCGCGCAGGCGGCGGGTCTCATCCTCCAGCGCGTCCACCCGCGCGAGCAGGGACGCTACCAGCTCGCTGCCGCCGCCACCCTGGCCACCACCACCCCGGCTGGGGGGCGGCAGGGAGGAGGGTCCGGAGGAATAGCCCCCGCCTCCCCCGCCGCGGCGCAGCAGTTCCAGCTCCTGCCGGAGTTGCAGGATCTGGTTCTGCAGGGTGATGCCCTCGCGGCTCTCCACCTGCGCCCGCGCACCGGGCGCGAGGGCGAGGAGGACGAGGGCGGTGGCCAGCGCGCGACGCATGGAAACCGAAACCCGCCGGATCAGCGGACCACGGTCACCGCGCGGCGGTTCTGCGCCCAGGACCCTTCGTCCGAGCCCAGGGCCGCCGGGCGGTCCTTGCCGTAGGAGATGGTCTGCACGCGGCTGCCGGCGACGCCGGAGGCCACCAGCCCGTCGCGCGCGGAATTGGCGCGGCGCTGGCCGAGGGCGAGGTTGTACTCGCGGGTGCCGCGCTCGTCGGCATGGCCTTCCACGGTCACGGCGACCTGCGGGTAGCGGCCGAGCCAGACGGCCTGCCGGGCCAGCACTTCGCGCTGGTCGCCGCGCACGGTGGACTGGTCGGTGTCGAAGAAGACGCGGTCGCCGACATTGGCCACCAGATCCTCCTGGCTGCCCGGGCGCACGGAGCCCAGGGCGCCCGTGCCGCCGGCCGAGGCACCGGCGCCGGTGGCCGCGCCGGCCTGGTCGTCGTTGCTGGAACAGGCGCCCAGCAGGGCGAGGGCCGCCACGGCCCCCAGGAGCTTCATCTGCATCGCTTCGGTCTTCCTCATGGCTTCAGTGAGCGAGTCGGTTTCTCAGGGTGGCCGTTACAGGCCGCGTTCGTTCCGGGTCAAGCAGGCCGGGATCACGACAACAAGGGCGACCAGGACGGATCGGTTGCATCCGTCGGCGTCACGACCTGCCTTTCGTTGAAGCCGGCGATGTCGATCATCGACAGCCGCGCGCCGTAGCCGCTGCCGCGGGAGTCGCGCGCCGGGCTTTCCCGGTAGAAGGCCAGCACCCGGCCGTTGGGGGCAAAGGTCGGACCCTCCATGCCCCAGCCCTCGCTGAGGATGCGCTCGCCCGAGCCGTCGGGCCGCATCACGCCGATGCCGAACTGGCCGCCGGAGATGCGGGTGAAGGCGATCAGGTCGCCGCGCGGCGACCAGACCGGGGTGGCGTAGCGGCCGCGGCCGAAGGAGATGCGGCGCGCCCCGCCGCCGCCGGCATCCATCACGTAGAGCTGCTGGTCGCCGCCGCGGTCCGAGTTGAACACGATCTGCGTGCCCTCGGGGTTGTAGCAGGGCGACACGTCCAGCCCGCCCCCCGAGGTCAGCTGCCGCTCGCGCCGCGAGCCGAGGTCCACCGCGAAGATGTTGGCGTCGCCGCCGCGCGTCTGGGACAGCACCACCGAGCGGCCGTCGGGTGAGAAGCGCGGGGAGAGCGTCATGCCCTGGAAGGAGCCCAGGACCTCCTGCCGGCCGCTGTCCAGGTTGAACAGGAAGACCCGCGGCTGGTTCTGGTAGTAGGACATGAAGGCGATCTGGCGCGCATTCGGGTGGAAGCGCGGCGTCAGCACCTGGAAGGAGCCGTCGGTCAGGAAGCGGTTGTTCTCGCCGTCCTGGTCCATGATCGCCAGGCGCCGGGTGCGGCGGTCGCGCGGGCCGGACTCGCCGACGTAGACGATGCGGGTGTCGAAGTAGCCCTTCTCGCCCAGCAGGCGCTCGTAGATCACGTCGGAGATCAGGTGGGCGATGCGGCGCCACTGGCTGGCCGGCGCGGTGAAGGCGGTGCCCTGGATCTGCTCGCCGGGGAGGACGTCCCACAGCCGGAACTCCACCCGCAGCTGACCGCCGGCATCGGCCACGCGGCCGGTGACCAGCGCCTTGGCGCCGATCACGCTCCAGTCCTGGAAGCGCGGCTGGGCGGAGGCGGCCTCGGCGCTCTGGATAAAGGCGGCGTTGTCCACCGGGCGGAACAGGCCGGAATTGCGCAGGTTGTTCTGGATCACCTGGGCGATCTGCGATCCCTGCGGCCCCGCCATCGCCGGCACGGCGATCGGGATCGGGTCGGTGCGGGCGCGCGTCACGTCCACCACGGAGGTCTGGCCGCCACCCGGCGCCGGCTGCGCCCAGGCCAGGGGGCCGAGCGAGGTGGTGGCAACGCCGGCCGCCGCAGCGCCCAGCAGCGCGGCGCGTCGTGTCAGGCGGCAGTCCATGGCCTCTCATACTCCCGATGGTGATGTGTCGAAGCGGCGGAACATCCCGTGTTCGGCGCGGGAATCAAGCCCCGCCGCTGTCACGAAGCGTCGCTGGACGGGAAACCCGCCGTCACGGCCGCTTGGCGCTGCCCGTGTTGGCGCCGCCCGGCAGGCCCGCACCGCCCCCGCCGGCGGCGAGCGGCTCCAGCTCCTCGATGCGCTGCGTGTAGAAGCCGAGCAGGCAGGCGCTGCGGGCCCGCTCCGTGCCCGGTGAACAATCGCGGTTGCGCGCGGCGGCCCAGGCCCGCTGTTCCGACACCAGGTCGCCGCCCATGCCCTGCGGGGACACCACCCGCGCGCGGGCGTAGAGCTCGGCGAGGCGGCGGTCGAGGTCGCCCAGCCGGTCAACCGAGCAGATGGTCTTCTCCACCGCGGTGCGGACGTCGCCGCAGTTGAAGCTGGGCTGCGCCCGCGCCGGCAGGGCGGCGAGCAGCAGCCCAACGGTGGCGGCCAGGGGGGTGAGCGGGTGCATCCGACGTCCTCCGGTTCAGCGCGGACCGCTTCAGCGCAGGCCGAGGTCGCGCGGGTTGAAGCGGAACTCCGTTTCGCGGATCGCTTCAAGCCTGTCGCGCGGCAGGCGCAGCGTGGCGCAGCGGGCGTCCAGCAGCGCGCGGCGGGCGGATTCGTACACCGCCCGGGCGCGCGGGTCGGAGGGGATGCCGCCGCTGCCGGGGGACACGCGGCGCACGGTGCCGCCGGCATCCACCTCGACCCGCAGGGACACGGTGATGTTGCTCAGCCCGGGGGCGCCGGCGTCGACGTTCCAGCACTCGCTGATGCCGTCGGCCAGGGCGGCCTTCTCGCCGGCCGACAGGGCGGCCGTGCCGGAGGGTGCGCCACCGCCGCGCGAGGGCGCGCCCTGCTCGGGGTTGGGCCGGGCGCGCGGGGCCTCGGTCTGCGCCCGCTGCTGGGCGCGCAGCCGCTCCAGCGTGTTCAGCACGCTGTCGCTGCGCTCGGCCGGGCGGGGCGGCGGCGGCGTGCGGCTGGTGCCGGCGTCGCGCGTCGGCTGCGGCGCCGGGGGTGTCGGCGTCGGGCGCGGGGGCGGCGGTTCCGGCCGCGGCGGCGCGGGCGGCGCCGGCGGGGTGGGCGCCGGGCGCGGCGGCGGCGGCTCCGGCCGCGGCGGTTGCGGCGGTGAGGGACGCGGCGGCGGCGGGGCCGGCGGCGGCGGCAGGGGCGGCGGTGGCGGTTCCGGGCGCGCCGGTTCCGGGGTC